>NZ_JAIBNX010000002.1:122572-214212 GCF_026130045.1 Micromonospora sp. CPCC 205371 | reverse complement strand
CGCCCTTGGCCTGCTCGATCAGGACCCGGCTGCGCAGCGCGGTCTCCAGCTGTTCGGTCAGGACCTCGCGGCGACGGATGGCACGCTGCTGCAACAGCCCGATCGTGGCCACGTCGGCCAGCGCCTGCCCGATACGCAGCTTCCCCTCATCCAGCGGACCCGCGGTCGCGTCGAACAGGTTCAACGCACCGATCACCTCCGCCCGCAGCCGCATCGGCACCGCGTGGACGGCGGCGAAACCCACCTCAGCGGCGGCGGCGGTAAACCGCGGCCACCGGCCGGCCGTGGTGAGGTCGGCGACCGACACGGGCTGGCCGGTGCGGAAACAGTCCACACACGGGCCCTGGTCGGTCTGCAACTGGAACAGCTCCAGCAGCCGGGTCCGTTCGGAGGAGGCGGCTACCACCTGCAGTGTGTCCCGCTGGTCGGTCAGCAGCAGCCCGGCCGCCGACACGCCCAAGAGCTGTACGCACCGCTCGGTCAGTCCGTGCAGGAAGTCGATCACGTCGAAGTCGTCGACGAGAGTGTCGGCCATCTCCACGAACACGTCGGCTAGCTGGATCTCGGCCATCTCATTCACCCTCTACACCGCGGGCCTGCTCGCACTGGACAGTAGACCCGTCCGCCTGGCGGCCTGCCGCCGCCCAACGAATGTCACCTGAGCACGCCGCGTCCGGCGCCTTAGCGATCACCGGCGGCGCCGTCCGTGTCAGCGGCGAATAGTAGCCGTCGGGCGACGACGTCCCCTGCGACATCGTGCAGCCGCCGGTTATGGGCGTACGCGTAGGCGCGCAGCCGGATCAGCGCCACCGCCGCGCTCACCCCCAGCTGGACGGAGAGCATCCCGGTCGCCTGGTGCACCTCCGGGTGCGCCAAGAAGACCGGCTCGGGCCGGCGTCCGTCCGCGTGTGGCCGGTCGGGCTGCGCCGCGTCCAGCAGCAGTGCGCAAGCGGTGTCGGCCAACAACAGCGCGTCGGCGAGCTGATCGCCGTCCAGGCTGCCGGGCTGGCGGCGGTAGAGGTCCAGCACACCGACCCGGACCGCGCCCACGTGCAGCGGCAGCGCGAACACCGCACCCGCCCCGGCCGACACTGCCGCGGGCACGAACATCGGCCAGCGAGCCAGGGAAGCCGGGCCGGTCAGGTCGACGGCCAGCGCCGGACCGCCGTCGACGGCGTCCACTCCTGGTCCATCGCCCAGGGTCAGGGCCAGCTCCGCAAGCTCGGAGGCGATCTCGTCGGTGGCGTACACCGTTTCGCGGGGCATAGCGCCTAGCACCACGGTGACGGCGGCGCCGTCCACACCAGCGGCCGCAGCCACTACGTGGCACACGTGGTCGACGGCGATCGGCCCACCCTGCGCCTGTTCCACTAGCAGACACCACAGCCGCATCCGGCGATCGGCGTTCATCGCACCGCCCCACCCAGACACCGCACCACCAAACGTCGTTGCATGAGAGCGCCTCCGATACCAAGCGGTTCGTGAGGCCGCGACGGGCAGGTGACGTAAGACAGGGACCGGGTCGAACGCGACTGGCTCCTCGGGCGATTCGTCACCACCCACCCTACGCCCGACGTGCCGGGTCGCGCGCAGCCGCCGCCGCAGCACGCGCCCAGGTCCTCATTGGTCGCACCGATGCACACCGCGCGAACCAGGCGCTCGAGTACCGGCGCAGCACCGACCGTGCACCCACACAGTCCACCCGGACCACCCCACCAGCAGCGGCTGTGATGCTGCCCGGGGTGGTCACGCGCCGTCGAGCCGGCCGACACCTACCCCGTGCCGGCCGATCCCGGCGTGACCCCCGCCGCCCACCAACACCACCAGCGGCGCGAGGGACAGTTGGCCAGCGGTGGCCCGCCCCACCACACAATGGTCGGGAGTCGCTCGCCTACACCGGCGAGAATCCACAACACCCACCAGCAACCCGGTGAACGTTAGTGGACACCGCACTAGTGACGCAGTGCCCTACGGCGAAGTCCGCCGATCACGCCGGTTCCGAGGAATAGAATGATCCCGATGATGCCAAGCCACAACAGGCCGTCGATGGCGATTCCCACGATAGCCAGAATGAGCCACAACACCATCAAAACAACGAAGAGTATGAGCATGACAACCTCCTGCGGCTGCAACCCAGCTTAAACCCGCCGAGGCGACACCGCTCGACTGATCTTGAACGGGTCGGCAAACGCCATGCCGATCACCGCGGGAGGCTCTGATCAACCGGCCCGCTGGTCCCGCCTAATGATCGACAACTGGTGCTCTGCCGGCCGATCGCCAAGCGGCTCCCGATCTGCTCGGCACTGGCCGACAACCTCACCAGCAACAAAATGCCCACTAATCACAGCCGTCAACCGCGCGACATCCAGGAAGGCGACCCTGGTGCCGGCGGCAGTGCCTGGTGGCGGCGTTCTCCAGGGCGGCGTTGGTCGCGTCCCGGGCGGCGTGGCCGACCTGCCAGATGTAGCGAATGATTGCGGTCACGGAGCAAGGTCGACGACGCGCGTGAAGGTCGCCGGGGCTGTTCGAATCGTGGCCTTGCCGGTGCCCAGCAGGGCAATGAGTTCGCGGTGCGTGTGGTTGTCGTAACCGTCGCAGTGAAGCGGCTGTACACCGACGGAGCGGGCCCGTTCCTCGACGTGACGGGCGTTGATCGACAGGATCCAGGCGTAGGTCTGGTGCCTGTCCTGGTCAAGGTGGTGTCCGGCAAGGTGCCATATCTCGACAAATGTCGACCGCGTAACGGCTCGGGCATCGACCGGCGGAAGCAGCCGGATGGCATCGCGCCAGACACCCATGACCAGAAACGCGTACACAATTCGAAAAGCCGCGCGGTCGCCCGCCGCGATCCGCGCGACCAGAACATTCAGTCGGTCGTTCCGGAAGTCGCCGGCGTATCTGCTTGCAGGGTTCGATGACTTTGCCATGTGCCGCTCCGGTCCGTCTCGACAATTGCGGACGCGCCGCCGAGGGCCGGAGCGGCAAACAGTCCTAGCGTATCTGTCCGGCACGGGCCGGCGGCTGCCGGCCCACGCTTTCACTCGGACGGGACTGAGCTGGATCGCAACTACAGTGTTCGCCGACGGCGTGCTCCATCGCGCCAGCATTCCTTGTGGACGGTTGACCGGTTGCGGATCATCGGTTCAGCGGCCGGTCGGTGGGATTAGTGATGCCGGCTTCGCATGTTTGAGCTTTTTCGCGGCGCGTTTTTCCTTCAGGCTGCTTGCCTGCTTTTTCCGATTCTCCTTGTGAGCGGACTTGTTGGCCATGAAGGCCTCCTCGGTTTGGGCTCTGTCTCTCGCTCTGGGGTGGATCGTGGTCGGTCGGCTCACGGGAGTCGACCACGCGGCGGTGGGGCTAGGCGTCGGGTGTCGAGGTTTCGACGTTGATGCCGAGGGTTTGCAGCAGAGAGGCGTTTCTCGTGGTGTCGATGAGCGCGGGTAGCTCCTTCTCGACCCAGTCGGCCCTGCCATGAAGGTCCCGAGACCGTAGCGTCGCCACCACCACGGTCTTCTCTACGCACGTCGCTGCAGCCATGGTGCCTTCCCTTCGCCCTCACGGGCTGGATCCTCTGCGGGCAGATGTGTCTGACCGTCAGGGCTTGTCGCTGACGAGTACCTCGGTGGTCAAGAACAGCGCGGCGATCGACGCGGCGTTCTGCAGCGCCGAGCGGGTGACTTTGGCCGGTTCGACGATGCCTGCCTTGATCATGTCGACGTACTCGCCAGTGGTGGCGTCGAGGCCGTGACCCACCGGGAGTGAGTTGACCTTGTCGGCGACGACGCCGCCTTCGAGGCCGGCGTTGATCGCGATCTGTTTGAGTGGCGCGGTCAAAGCGACCCGCACGATGTTCGCGCCGGTGGCTTCGTCGCCGGTCAGTTCGAGCTTGTCGAAGGCCGTGCCTGCGGCGTTGGCCAGCGCCACTCCGCCACCGGGTAGCAAGCCTTCCTCGATGGCGGCCTTGGCGTTGCGCACCGCGTCCTCGATGCGGTGCTTGCGCTCCTTGAGCTCCACCTCGGTGGCGGCCCCGACCTTGACCACCGCGACCCCGCCGGCCAGCTTCGCGAGGCGCTCCTGCAGCTTCTCGCGGTCGTAGTCGGAGTCGCTCTTATCGATCTCGGCCCGGATCTGGTTGACCCGACCCTGGATCTGCTCGGGATCGCCGGCACCGCCCACGAACGTAGTCTCGTCCTGGGTCACAACGACCTTGCGCGCCCGGCCCAGCGTGTCCAGCCCGGCGTTGTCCAAGGACAGACCCACCGTCGCACTGATGACCTGCGCGCCGGTCAGGATCGCGAGGTCGGCCAGCATCGCCGTGCGCCGATCACCAAAGCCGGGCGCCTTGACGGCCACCGAGGTGAAGGTGCCGCGGACCTTGTTGACGACCAGGGTGGCCAGGGCCTCGCCCTCGACGTCCTCGGCGATGATCACCAGCGGCTTGCCCGCCTGCATGACCTTCTCCAGGACCGGTAGCAGGTCGTTCAGGTTCGAGATCCGTTTCTCGACGATGAGCAGGTACGGATCGTCGAGGACGGCCTCCATCCGTTCCGTGTCGGTGACGAAGTACGGCGAGATGTAGCCCTTGTCGAAGCGCATGCCCTCGGTGAGCTCGAGCTCCAGGCCGAAGGTGTTGCTCTCCTCGACGGTGATGACGCCTTCCTTACCGACCTTGTCCATCGCCTCGGCGATGATCTCGCCGACGATGCCGTCACCCGCGGAGATGGACGCGGTGGCCGCGATCTGCTCCCTGGTCTCGACGTTGCGCGCCTGATTGCGTAGCGCCTCCGTCACCGCGGCCACGGCCAGCTCGATGCCGCGCTTGAGCGCGATCGGGTTCGCCCCGGCGGCGACGTTGCGCAGCCCTTCGCGGACCAGCGCCTGCGCCAGCACGGTCGCCGTCGTCGTGCCGTCACCGGCCACGTCGTCGGTCTTCTTCGCGACCTCCTTGACCAACTCGGCACCGAGCTTCTCGTACGGATCATCGAGCTCAATCTGCCTGGCGATGCTCACCCCGTCGTTGGTGATCGTGGGCACACCCCACTTGGCGTCCAGCACCACGTTGCGGCCCTTCGGGCCCAGCGTCACCCTCACCGTGTCAGCGAGGACGTTCATGCCCCGCTCCAGGCCACGACGGGCCTCTTCACCAAAAACGATCAACTTGGCCATCTTGCGTCATCCTCAACATCGTCGCGCCCACGTGCAGCACTCTGATCGGGCCGACCTGCGATGACCGCTGCTACGGTCCCCTCCCGGGGTCCCATCCCATTCGGTTGGCACTCGCACAGGGCGAGTGCTAATCCCAGTGCATCACCCATTGCCCCGCAGCGCAAGCGATGGGTCGATTCCGTCTCCCGCGGTCGACATTGAGTCCGCGGTCCGCTACGTCAAGATTCCGATCACACGCGTGCCCGTCCGCGTCGCTACCCGCAACACCAAGATTCCCCGGCCGCTCTCTCCGTATGACGGGGTAGCCGACAGAGGGACTGTGGTACGCGCGAAGCGGTCGTACGATGCCCCGGTGCCCGATCCTCATGGTCGGGTCTGGTCGACGATCGCTGACGTTACTTACAGGTCGTGAAAGGCGACGGTGTCGCCGCGGGCGCTCGATAGCCTGTCCGCGGTCCTTGACTGTGGTGGATGTGGAGGTTCGAGGTCGGGTGCCGTGGACACCGATTCGCACGATGGCCAAGGGGACGCGGCCGGACTTCACGCTCCTTCGGGCACCGGAGAATGGGTACGTCACCCGGGCTCAGCGGTGGTTCATCGACCAACTGCTCGATCTGGAGCCTGGCACCGAAGACGTGGACGGCGGCGGGTACGCCCACAAGCCGGGCTATCACGACACCGTCGCGCACAACGATGCCCGCTCCGGCCGGGCCAGGGACTACTCCGCTCGCGATCCGGAAGACCGTCGCGGCCCGCTGAACCGGACCCGGGCCCGCGACTGGACGTTCCGCGACGCGCAGGCCGGCAACTTCCGTGACCTGGCCAAATACGGCGACCGGCTGTTGGCCGCCTACCGGCGCAACGATCCACGGCTTGGTGGCTGGCGTGAATACCTGGGACGAGTGTCCGTCGCGGTCACTGTCTCGGGCGTGGCGACCCGCCGGGTCGGCATCGACTTCCGCCACCGCTACCTGCGGATACCGGACAGCAGTCACGACTGGCACGGCCACTTCAGCGAGGACACCGAACAGGTCGAGTCGTTCTGGAACAAGTGGGCGATGCTCACCATCCTGGCCAACTGGAGCACCGAGCAGTGGCGGCAAAGTCTCGAGGAGGACGACATGACCCCGGCGCAGGCCAAACAGCTCGCCGACCTGCACAGCGCATTGTTCACCGCCCAGCCGGCGGTGCTGGACGGCAAGAACCTGCACATCGGGCTGACCGACCTGGTCTACGCGTTCGTGCTCGGCAAGACCGAAAACACCTGGCTGGCCCGCAAGCTCGCCGAACAGCGGCTACGCGACGAGGCGATCCTGACTGCGATAGAGGGCCTGGACACCGAAGCGATCCTGGCCCGCATCGACCAACGCGCCTCCGAGGCATCCACCCGGGACCAGATCCTGCTGTCCCTGCTCGAACAACACGCGGCCGGAGCCATCGATGCCACCCAGGCTGTCCAGCAAATCAGCGAACTACTCGCCCCACCACAGCAGTAACCTCGCCGGCATCGCCGAAGTACGGGCGGGAGGCTCCGCGCCGCCAGAGCCGCTGCGAGGGCTCCGGCGGCGTGGACGCCGCATCATGACCGCGCTAGCTGTAGGCCAGTTCGGCGGCGTTGCGGTCGACCAGTCTGGCAGCTTCATAGCGTGCGCCGTTGTAAACGAACTGGAGGTTCTCGGTGAAGTCCTTGTTGCAGAAACCCCAGTAGCCCGTGCCCAATTGGCTGACGCAAGAACCGGTCCTGTACGTCGTGCCGTTCATGCCCAAGCGCCACTCGCCGACCGCGGAGTGGCCGTCAGCCCGCTTGTCGAGGACCCAGATGTCGTCACCCTCTGGCCTGAAACAGACGGTGACGTACGGATGCCACGTGTTGCAGTAGTAGGAGCCGGTGGGGCCACCGGAGGGTTGGGCGTAGTTGGTTTCGCTGCCGTAGTACGCGGCCTGGGCAGCGGTAGGGGTCAGCAGGGTCGCGGCGACGCCGACCATGGCGGCGAGCGCGATTGACATGCGGCGAGATCTACGCAAGGTGGACTCCCTACGATGCGGAGGAATGCTGGGGTTGAGCGGGGCGAGCCGATGGCGATCATGACGTCGCAATGGCACATCGATGCTGAGTTATATAGGGACGGGCGTCGAGGATCGCACAACGAACTTGAGAGACTTTTGAGCCGCTGGCGTTGGATGAATCAAGATTTCCTCAAGACACTGGCATCGATGGCCTGACGCGTCGCGGGCGGCATTAGATTCAGCCGACCGCACCACCGAGAGACCATCGAGGGAGATGCTCCGTGCGTAGATTCCGCCTCCGCGCACTCGCGCTGGCCGCCACGGTCGGTGTGCCGCTGGCGCTGGTGCTGCCCAGCACCGCGCTTGCCTACTACGGAGACGAGGAGAACGGGGCCGCGGCGTCCGGCGGCCCAACAGGGGAGTACTACTGCGTCTCGATAACGGGTGCCACAGCGTGCTTCCGCCCCACCGGCGACGACTTCTTCGTCAAGGACACCAAGGCGGATGGGGCCTCGGCGGTGCTTGAGTGGCGCTACGACGGCTATTCGCGCACTGGCTCCTGCATCAACTCCCTGGGTAGCGGCAAATGGGGCTGGTGCAACAAGGACTTCACCGAGAACAAGACCATGGAGTTCCGGGCGGCACGCTACGACAACGGCCGGTTCGTCGACGACAGCTACGACGTTCTCGCCTACACCTGACGATTGTCTGCGCGGCCCGCGCTCGGTGTTCAGCGGGTCGCTGGGATTGCCTTTTCGACGGCCCGAGCCGCCGCGTTGGCGGAGCGCAGCACGCGTGGATGCACCAAAGTGGACGGATCAGCCAGGGGCGCCGCGGTGCGCACGGTAAACGCGTGGGTTTCTCCCGCGAGCAGCGAGATGAGCATGTCGTCGACGACCGCGTCGGGGGCCGCCTTGTCGGCCAGCAGGGCGAGGTCCCGGACGTATGAGGTGGCCCGCACATCCACCCGGTAGCCGCCGGCCACAGGCGTGACCCTGCCGGTGAAAGGCATTGGGTGGTAAGCGAGGTGGCGATCCTCGGCGAACTGGTGGTGGGTGCGGGCATCGCCTGCGGTGGCGACCAGCACCTCGCTTCTCGCGTCGGCGGGTGTGAGTAGGTGGTCGGTCAGGTCCACCGTGGCGACGGACCGGGGCGGGACGTTGAGCGGCAGCTCAGCCGTGGCGAGCACGTCGCCGGCGAAGGTCTGTCTGGTCGCGAGGACCGTATCGGTCCAGGGCTCGTCGTGGTCGTTGACCGCGACGAGGGCGGGCCTTCCGTGGCGGGGCTGGACGGTCAGCAGCCGCGGTGCGAACGCGTGCTTGACGGCGTAGTAGAGGGGCTTCGGTCGTTCGTCACTGTCGACAGCGGACCATGACGTGACGGGCCAGCAGTCGTTGAGCTGCCAGACGAGGGCTCCCGCGGTGCGCGGCCACCAGGAGCGGAAATGTTCGATGCCGAACGCCACGGCGCGGGCCTGGTTGAGCTGGGTCGCCCAGTGCCATTGCTCGAAGTCGTCCGGGATCGGCAGATGGGGTTCGAGGCCGCGGTGCAGCTTCCCATTGCCGTTGTCGGCTTTCTGGTGGAGCAGGAACGCCGGTGAGGTGGGTGCCAGCGGCTGGTCGTGGATCCAGCGGGTGAGCGTGGCCCAGGTGGGTGGGCCCTGGAAGCCGAACTCGGCGCAGAACCGCGGGATGTGGTCGCGGTAGTGGGTGTAGTCGACAACGTTCCAGACGTCCCATTCGTGGCGGGTGCCGTGGTCGGCGTCGTTTGGTGGCAGGTCACCGGGGCTGTACGGGCTGCCGGGCGCGTATGGGCGGGTGGGGTCCAGCTCGTCGACGATCTTCGGTAGCAGCTCGGTGTAGTAGCCGATTCCCCAGCTGCGGCCGTCCAGGCCGTCTTGCCAGCCCCAGTCGGTGTAGGCGGGGAAGTTCTCGTTGTTGCCGTTCCACAGTACGAGGGACGGGTGGGCGATCAGGCGTGTGATGGTCTCCCGGGCCTCGGCCTCGACCTCGCCACGCAGCGGCTCTTCCTCGGCGTAGAAGGCGCAGGCGAAGGGGAAGTCCTGCCAGACCATGACGCCGCGTTCGTCGCAGGCGTCGTAGAAGTCGTTGGTTTCGTAGATGCCGCCGCCCCAGACCCGCAGCATGTTCATGTTCGCGGCGACGGCCTGGTCGATCCGGTGGGCGAGCCGCTCGGGGGTGATCCGGGTAAGGAAGTGGTCGTCCGGGATCCAGTTGGCGCCTTTGGCGAAGACGCGTTTGCCGTTGACGACGAAGGTGAACGGCGTCCCGGACTCGTCCGGTTCGGTGTCCAGGGTGACGGTGCGGAACCCAATGCGTCGCCGGTCGGTGTCCACCGGTTCGCCGTCGGCCAGGAGCGTGACGGTCAGCGCGTAGAGTGGCTGGTCGCCGTGGCCGACCGGCCACCACAGCCGGGCGTCCGGCACGTGGACGGCGACGTGCACGGCGTCGCTGGAGATGGTCACCCGCTCCTCGCGGTCGCCGACGGTCACCACCGCGGTGTAGTCGCGGTCCGTGGCGCGATCCACTTCCAGGTGTACGTCGACTCTGCCGGTACCGCTGTCGTCGACGGTGACGAGCGGGCGTACCTTGGCCAGGCGGGCTGTGTCCCAGCGTTCGAGCCGTACGGGTCTCCAGATGCCGGCGGTTTGCAGGTCTGGCCCCCAGTCCCAGCCGA
Organism: Micromonospora sp. CPCC 205371; assembly: GCF_026130045.1. Classification (GTDB taxonomy): domain Bacteria; phylum Actinomycetota; class Actinomycetes; order Mycobacteriales; family Micromonosporaceae; genus Phytohabitans. The sequence continues at coordinate 204,342 of NZ_JAIBNX010000002.1, read as the reverse complement.
AGGAGCAGGCCATCTTGCGGATGGCGTTGTACGGGTGCGGGTAGGCGCGCTGGCGCCAGCCGAGCTGAGCCTCCGTCTTCTCGGCGTGGGTGAGCGCAGACCGCAGCGTCACGGTCAGGTCGTTGCCGCCGTCGCGCAGTGACTCGGAGACGTCGAACCGGTAGCCGCGGTGCATGTTGGCGGTGTGGCCGAGCACATCGCCGTTCAGCTCGATGGTCGCGATCGTGTCGATGCCGTCGAAGACCAGCTCCACCCGCTCGCCTACTCGGGGCGCCGACGCCTGGAACACCGTCGCGTACTGCCAGTCGACGCGGTGCATCCACGTCAACGCCGCCTCGTTGCGGTCCAGGTACGGGTCGGGAATGAGGCCGGCGGCCATCAGGTCGACGTGGGTGCTGCCGGGCACCCGAGCGGGCACGTCCCGCCTAGCGAGGAGATCTGGCATGGGGCCTGCCAGGGCGCGCAGTCGCCAGCCGTCATGCAAGGTCGTGTGCGTCATTCGGGCTCTCTTCGTCGGTTGGCGGGGACTGGCCTTGCGCCGTCTTCGGGACGAGAATCCGCGAGGGTCAGCTCGCTTTGCAGGACCAGAACCGTGGCGCCGATCGCCGCCGCGTCCGACCCGTCGCCGCGGCGAGCTCCACCCGGCTGATGCTGCGCGCCGACCTGATCAGATCCAGGACTAGGCCCCGCGTCTTCGGCCGGCTGGCCCAGATCGGGCTGCTCGCCACCCGTCCCTCCTTCGTCCCGCCGCTTTGCCAGGCTACTTTAGTTACTACCTCCTCGCCGTAGCCCGCGTCGTCGCCGTCCACGCCGCAAGATCGAGTCTGTGGTGTATTGACTTCCGTAATCAAGCTAATAAAGGATGCTTGGCAGCGCTCCCATCGATCCCTCACCACCACGAGGAGATCAGATGAAACATCGTCATGCACTGCTGGCCGCCGGTGCCGCCAGCGTGCTGGTACTTGGTGGCATCGTCACGGCCACCCTTCCCGCCTCGGCCGCCACCACCGGCTGCTCGGTCAGATACACGGTGCAGAGCCAGTGGACGAGCGGGTTCACCGCCAACGTCGCCATCACCAACCTCGGTGACGCGATGCCGAGTTGGACGCTCACGTTCGACTTCCCGAACGCGGGCCAGCGCGTCACCCAGGGCTGGAGCGCGACCTGGAGCCAGTCCGGCGCCCGCGTCTCCGCGGCCAGCATGAGCTGGAACGGGTCACTGGGCACCGGCGCCTCCACCTCCATCGGGTTCGTCGGTGCCTGGAGCGGCGCCAACCCGGTGCCGGCGTCGTTTTCGCTCAACGGCACCGTGTGCACCGGCTCGGTGACCACACCGACCGCGAGCCCGACCAGCGCCAGCCCGTCTCCCACCGCCACGACGCCTCCGCCCACCGGCCCCGCGCCCAAGCTCAAGGTGTCCGGTAACAAGATCGTCACCGCGGACGGCAAGGCGTACCGGCTGCTGGGCGTGAGCCGCTCCAGCGGCGAGTTCGCCTGCGTGCAGGGCAAGGGCATGTGGGACTCCGGGCCGGTCGACCAGGCATCCGTCGACGCGATGAAGACCTGGAACATCCACGCCGTGCGCGTACCGCTGAACGAGGAGTGCTGGCTCGGGGTCAACGGCTCACCCAGCGGCGCCACCTACCAGCAGGCCGTCAAGGACTACGTCAACCTGCTCGTCGCCAATGGCATCAACGTGATCCTCGACCTGCACTGGAACTGGGGCGCCTACACGAACAGCCCGGACTGGCACTGCAAGGACGAGCACGCAACCTGCCAGAAGCCGATGCCGGACGCGCGGTACGCCCCGCAGTTCTGGACCGGCGTCGCCAACGCGTTCAAGGGCAACGACGCGGTCGTCTTCGACCTGTTCAACGAGCCGTACCCGGACATGCCCGCCGAATGGAACAAGACGCTGGGATGGCAGTGCCTGCGCGACGGCGGCACCTGCACCGGCCTGCCCTACGAGGCAGCCGGCATGCAGGACCTCGTCGACGCCGTCCGCGCCACCGGTGCCACCAACATGCTCATGGTCAGCGGCCTGGAATGGACCAACGACATGCGCGAATGGCTGGCCTACAAGCCGAGCGACCCGCTGAACAACATCGCCGCGTCGTGGCACGCGTACAGCTTCAACGCCTGCGCGACCGAGTCCTGCTGGGACAGCCAGATCGCTCCACTGGCGCAGCAGGTTCCGGTCGTTCTCGGCGAGTTCGGTCAGGACAACTGCGGCTTCGACTACATGCAGCGACTGGTGAACTGGGCCGACGCGCACGACATGGGCTACCTCGCCTGGACCTGGAACCCGTGGGGCTGCAGCACCGGTGCCGTGCTCATCAAGGACTGGGCCGGCACGCCGGAGCCCGGCGTCGGCGAGGGCTACAAGGCCCACCTGCTGACCCAGAGCCCGTACCTCTAAAGGCTTTTCCCTTCCGGGCCATGCCGATCCGGTCATGGCCCGGAAGGCCGCGCTCGCACCGGATCAGGGTCGGTGGGGGGTGACGAATCCGGTCTCGTAGGCGAGCACCACTGCTTGGACGCGGTCGCGGATGCCGAGCTTGGTGAGGATTCGCGCGACGTGGGTCTTCACCGTGGTTTCGGCTACCACCAACTCGGCGGCGATCTCGGCGTTGGAGAGCCCGCGCGCGATGAGGCGGAGCACGTCGAGTTCGCGTTCGGTCAGTGCCGTCAGCTCCTGGGGCAGTCCTTCGGGGTGGGCGGGCTCTGCGAAGCGTTCGACCAGTCGTTGGGTGATCGACGGTTCTATGAGGGAGTCGCCGGTGGCCGCGGCGCGGACGGCCGCGATGAGCCGGGTCGACGGGGCGTCTTTGAGTAGGAAGCCGGCCGCGCCGGCGCGTAGCGCGCGGTAGATGTACTCGTTCTGGTCGAAGGTCGTGAGGACGACGATCGTGGGCGGGTTGGGGTGCCGCAGGATCTCCTCGGTGGCGGCCAGGCCGTCGAGCTCGGGCATCCGGATGTCCATCAGGATCACATCGGGCTCGGCCAGCTGTGCTTGGCGGATCGCCTCGGTGCCGGTGTCGGCCTCGGCGACGACCGCGATGTCGCCTTCGGCTTCCAGGATCACTCGGAAGCCGGTGCGGACGAGGGTCTGGTCGTCGGCGATGAGCACGCGGATCTTTTCGGGCATAGCCGCGATTCTGCCTGTACCGCGTCATCGCCGGGTCATCCCTGCGGAGTACGCCGGCCTCGAACATCGTCCTCGCGCCAGACGTGGGCTACACGGGCGTTTTCCTAACGTCGTGGCACCAGAACCACCCGGAGCGAAAGGCAGGACCGATGAACGAAATCCTCAGGGGAGTCCGGCCCCTCGACTACGTGTTGGCGGGCCTCATGACCGCTGCCGGCGTCTTCCTGATGTACGTAAACATTGCGGGGGACGAGCAGGATCTGCCCCACGCCCTGTCGTCTACCTCGTGGGCGATGCTGCCGGCCTTCGTACTTGTGACGCTGCCGATCCTGTGGCGCCGTCGCAACATTCTCGCGGTCATCGGCGTCACCGCCGCCGCCACGGCCGGCCATGTGCTCGCGTTCGGCTGGATCACTCGCTGCGGCGTCGAGCTGCCGCTGTCGTTCGCGCTGGCGTACGCGGTGGCCCGGTTCGCCGGCGGCTGGAAGAACCACGTGATCGGTCTAGCCGGTATCGGCATCCTGCAACTGGTGATGCTCGTCCGGGACGCGTCGATCGACACGGTTGCCGGCGCACTCCCGCTGGCGATCCCGCTCGCGGTTCTCTTCTACGGCGCCGGTCTCTTCGTCCAGAATCGGGTCAGTAAGAAGCAGCCCGCAGCGGTCACGCCAGCCGTCGAGCGTGCGGCCGTCTGACCCGGGTTGCGACGAGAAGGAGTACGGCGATGGGTGAGGTCTTCCGGGGGATCAAGGTCCGCGACTGGGTCCTTTCGGGAGTCCTCACCGTGCTGGGCGTGCTGCTGATGGTGGCCAACGTGCTCGTATCCGACGCCGACGTCGACCGGGCCATCGCCGAGGGATCGATGGTTCACCCACTGAGTTCGCATTCGCCGTGGATGATCCCAGTGTTCGTGGGCGCCACCGTCCCGGTGCTGTGGTGGCGGCGCGGCGTCATCGCCGTCACCGGCATCGCCATCGTGGTCATGTTGCTGCACGATGCCCTATTCGGGTGGGTGACCCGCTGCGGTGCTGGGCTCCCGCTCGTCTTCGTCTTCGCGTTCCTCGGGGCACTGGCGTACGAGCGGACGAAGGCGTGGATCATCTGCGCCATTACCGCCCTGCTGAGCGCGCTCGTCCTGGTATTCGACGCGACGACCGGCTTGAGCGCCTTGATGATCGCCATTCCGATCACCCTCATAGTCTTCGGGATCGGTCGTGCCGCCCGTCACCGCGCCGCCTTGAACCGGGAACTGCGCATCCGTGACGAGCAGCTGCGACACCTGCGGGACGAGCGTGCCGCGTTCATGGTCGCCGACGACCGGGCGCGGCTCTCGCACCAGCTCGACGGGCTGCTCCAGGAGCGGCTCGACCAGTTGACCGCGGCGGCCGAGTCCGCGGACGGCCTCGCACCCGCACAGGCGAAGGCCCTATTGGAGTCCATCGAGTCCGGCAGCCGGCAGACGCTCGATGACATGCGCGAGATCGTCGGGCTGCTCCGCGGCGGTGACGTGGACCTCGCGCCGACCCCCACGGTGGCCCACCTCGACGCGATGCTCGCGCGGCGCCGTGCCGCGAACTCGCGGCTGACCGTGTCGGGTGACCCTCGGTCGCTGTCGGCCACGGTCGAGCTTTCGGCGTACCGCATCGTCGAACATCTGGTCGCGGCTCTCGCCGACCGCCTCGACTCCCCGGTCGATGTGGCGGTGCGCTTCGAAGACGACGCGCTCGAGATTCGCGTGAACGGGTCGGTGGACAAGGGCGCCGATGTGAAGGCGGCCGTCGCGAGGGCCAGGGAACGCGCCAAGCTGCTGGGTGGCTCGGTCGAGGTGAAGATTGGCCGCGGCCGGGCTGGCGCTGTGGCCCAACTGCCCCTGCTGGGCTGACCCGAGATGGTGGGCATGCGCCGGATCGAGGGGGCGGGGATCGCGGTTCTGGTACTCGCCGCGGTCGCGCTGCCGACGGCGCTCCACGGCTGGCCGACCACGATCATGGGGAACGTCTTCACCGCGACGCTCGTGGCGGCTGGGCTCACACTGCTGTGGTGGCGGAGCCATCCACGCCTGGTCACCGTCCTGGGGGCTGCGCTCTGCCTGGTTGCCGCGTTGCTCGGCGACTACGGATGGCTTCCCGATACCGCGCTCGGGATCATGGCCCTCCTCGCGACGGTGGCGGCCCTGGGCTGGTCGGGTCGGGCCGGGTGGATCGTCGCGCTCTGCCTGATCGGGTACGTGGTCGTCTTCTGGTTCGCCGGCGGAAACGAGAGCGAGGTCGCGCTGGCAATGCTGACCGTTCCCAGCTTCGTCGCCGGCACGGTCTTCCGGCTACGCCGAGAGGCAGCCGACGCACTGGCCCTGCGTGGGCGGGAGCTGGAAGAGGAGCGCGAGCTCTTCGCCGACCTGGCGCTGCGCCATGAGCGGGCCCGGATCGCCGCCGAGCTGCACGACATCGTCGGGCACGCGATCAGCGTCATGGTCATCCAGGCCGCCGCGGGGCAACGGCTGGTCGACAGCGACCCGGCGCGGGCCAAGCAAGCCTTCGCCGCGATCGCGGAGTCGGCACGGCAGGGCCGGGAGGACCTGCGGAGGCTCATCGAGCTGCTCGGCGGAACCGAGGTCGCAGGACCGGACCTGTCGCTGATCGAGGAAGTCGTGACGCGGGCCGCGCGCGGCGGGCTGGACGTGTCGTGCCGATTCGAAGGCGACCGCGACGGCGTCGCCGCTCCGACCGCGCACGTCGCCTTCCGCGTCGTGCAAGAGAGCCTGACCAACGCGTTGCGCTACGCCCCCGGCGCCCCCGTACGGGTACTGGTCGGCGGGTCGGGCCAAAGCCTGACCGTGGGGGTCGAGAACGACCCGTCGATCCAGAAGCGACCGGGCCTGTCCGGCACCGGTAGCGGGCTCATCGGCCTACGCCAACGGGTACAGGAACTCGGTGGCCAACTGCTCGCAGGACCAACCCCGGGCGGTGGCTGGCTAGTCGAGGCGACGCTGCCGAGAGAGGGCTCGCTGTCACCCGAGAGAGTGGGCGTCCACCCCGAACAGCCCTTTCGCCAATGAGCTGTCCCCACTCGGAAAAGTGACGGTTAGGACAGCCATAGTGTCCTAACCCGAGAGTGACCTCATGCTCGCCGTGATCGTCGCCTTGGGCCTGCGGAAGCCAGGGGCGTGGCCGGCCCGCGGTCGCGGTGCCGGCCTACGCGGGTGGGCTGAGATCAGCCGCCTAGAAAACGTCTCCCCAGCCCGGGGCACACGACTCCGTCGTCGTACTGCTGTCGATGCACTCTCTACCGGAAATCGCGAACACGTCGCTGCGGAAGTTGAACTCTCGAGACTGGACGCTGCCTTCACCGCCGCTGTTCACGACTGTCTCTTCTCGCGTGTCGCCGTTGAGGTAGAACGCCGTCAGGTGTACGCGCGCGTCCCTTGAGTTCGCGACGGTGTCCTCCACATGTACAGACACGTGTAGCCGGCCGCCTTCCCACCAGACCCAGCCGTGCGCCCAGGCACCCGCACGGTCGCCGTTCGTTCCGGTGAGGTCCCAACCACCGGTCCCAGCCTGCGCCGGTGTCGGCGCGAGCATGCTTACACCCAAGGCGATAAGCCCGGACACCGCTGCCATCGCCACGCGTCGCATTCTCATGTACTTCCCCCATTCCTCGCAGCACGCACCAGATTTGGCTGTGCTCATCCTGAACTGGGGACCTTTAGTTGATCTGACAGTGGATCCGAAATCCGTCTGTCACGGCAGCTAGGCGTGGCCGGCGCGGACTGGTTCACTGTCCGGAGGACTCGCACCGGGTAGCGGCTTTGGGGGATGCGGTGCTGGTACGCGTGCTGGGCACGGTGCAGATTGCTGACACGCCGGCCGGTCCGGCCAAGCAGAGTTGCGTGCTTGCAGTGCTGGCGCTAGAGCATGGCCGGCCAGTGTCGATCGAGAGCCTCATCGATCGGGTCTGGGGCGACCAGCCACCGCGTTCGCCCCGTGACGCGTTGTACCAGTACCTGTCCCGGCTACGTGGCCTCGGCCTCGCTGTGCGCCGGCCCGGCCCGGGCTACCTGCGGGAGGGGGCGGCGGAGCAGACCGCCCTCCACGTCCCCCGATCCCCCGCCGGGCACGCGCGGACGGCGGCGGCCCGTGGTGACGTGGCCGCCGCGACGCGGCACTACCGGCAGGCCCTGGATCTGTGGACCGGCTTCCCGCTTGCCGGAATCGACGGCGACTGGGCAGCCACCGTACGGGAGACGCTGGTGCGCGAGCACCTGACCTTGCTGGGCGAGCGGTTCGACGCCGAACTGGCGCAAGGGCGCCACACGCAGATACTGGCAGAGCTATCCGCCGTCGCGGCTGCCCACCCGCTGGCGGAGCGGCTGGGCGGTCAACTGATGCTCGCGCTATTCCGCTGCGGCCAGGCCGCCGAGGCCCTGCAGTATTTTGCCCAGCTCCGCCAGCGGATACGTGATCAGCTCGGCGCGGAGCCTTCCGCGGCCTTGCACGATCTGCACCGGCGGATTCTCCAGCAGGACCCAACTCTGGCTCGCGACCACGAACAGACCAGCGATGCCGCTCCACCGTCACCTGGCACCGGCCTCCACGAAGCCCCACGGCAGCTGCCCGCGGATCTCCCCGCCTTCGCCGGTCGCCGCCGCGAACTCGCGGCAATGGACACCATGATGCGCACGGCCACGCATCAATCCCGCGCCGTGGTGATCACCGCAGTGTCCGGCACCGCAGGTGTGGGTAAGACCGCCCTCGCCCTGCACTGGGCACACCGTGTAGCTGACCAGTTCCCCGATGGGCAGCTGTACGTCAACCTGCGCGGCTTCGACGCCAGTGTCCACCCAATGAGCGCAGCCGAGGCGGTACGCGGCTTTCTCGACGCCTTCGGCGTACCAGCGGAACGCATTCCATCCACATTAGATGCGCAGGCGGCGCTGTACCGCAGCCTGCTGGCCGGCAGGCGCGTGTTGGTCGTGTTGGACAACGCCCGCGACGCCGATCAGGTCCGTCCGCTGCTACCCGGCACCGCCAGGGCCATGGCCGTGGTGACGAGCCGCAACCAACTCACCTCGCTGGTCGCTATCCACGGCGCCCACCCCCTCTCCCTCGATCTCCTGTCAACGGCAGAAGCACATGAGCTGCTGGTCCGGCGCCTGGGTGCCGCGCGCGTCGCCGAGGAGCCCGAAGCGGTGCAGGCGATTATCGCCGGCTGCGACAGGCTGCCGCTCGCGCTGAGTATCGCGGCCGGCCGCGCTCATCAAGCCGGCTTCTCATTGGCCGTCCTGGCGGCAGAGCTCAGCAAGGCCGCTGACAGCGAACGGCTGAACGCCTTGGACGCGGGCGACGCCATCAGCCAGGTGCGAGCGGTGTTCTCGTGGTCGTACCACCGGCTCCGCCCCGCCGCGGCCCGCCTGTTCTGCCTCCTGTGCCAGCAGCCCGGTCCAGACATCTCGGTTGCCGCCGCGGTCAGCCTCGCCGGCGAGCCAGCGGGCCAGGTACACCAATCGCTGACCGAACTGGTTGGTACCAGTCTGCTCGCCGAGCATCAACCCGGCCGGTACATCTTCCACGACCTGGTGCGCGCCTACGCCAACGACCTGGCTCAAGCGAACCTGCCTGAGGACCATCTCCGTGCGGCGGCGACGCGGATGCTTGACCACTACCTGCACACCGCGTACGCGGCGGACCGCGTGCTCTACTCCTACCGCGATCCGATAACGCTGTTCGCCACCCAGACCGGGGTCCAGCCCGAGGATCTGCCCGACCGCAGCGCTGCGCTGGCCTGGCTGAACACCGAACATCGCGTGCTACTGGCGGTTATCGGACAGGCTGCTGGTCTCGGTTTCGACACCCACTGCTGGCAGCTGGCGCAGATACTGACCGAGTTCTTCCATCGCCGCGGACACTGGCACGACTGGGTCGCGTCTCAGCACGTCGCCCTCGACGCGGCCCGACACCTGGCCGATCCCGTGCTGCAAGGCTTCACGCACCGGACCCTCAGCCGCGCCTACGCCCGACTAGGCCGACATGACGACGCGGACCGCCACCTGCGAGAGGCACTCGCACTTTTCAACGAATCCGGCGATCCGATCGATCTGGCGCACACGCACCGCGGGCTGGCCTGGATCTTGGAACGTCGCGGCCGTTTCGAGCAGGCACTCACACACCTGGAAGAGGCATACCACCTGTTCGAAATCGCGGGTCACAACGTCGGCCAAGGCAACACACTCAACGCCATCGGGTGGCACCATGCCCAGCGCGGAGACCAGCATCAGGCGATCGAATACTGCGAGCAAGCTCTCGCGATACAACAGAAGGCCGGAGATCGCCACGGCGAGGCAGCGACCTGGGACAGCCTCGGCTACGCACACCATCACCTGGCGAACCATGACGGCGCGGCGCACTGCTATGAGCGTGCCCTAACCCTTCGCCGTAACCTCGGCGATCGCTACGACGAGGCCAACACCCTCGCCCATCTCGGCGACACCTACAGCGCGGCCGGAAATCCCACGAAGGCACGCCGCGCCTGGCAGCAGGCCGTACACATCCTCGACGAGCTTGGCCACCCCGAAACCGAAACCGTTCGCGCCAAGCTGTATGGGCAGCCGGATCGATCGATGCCGTCGAGGCCACCCGCGTAATGCCTGGACGTTGTGGACATGACTTCAGATGACGACGGACGGTAGGCGCCAGCCGTCGTAGAGTCCGCGTCCCATCAGGCCAGGAATATGCCCACGGCCAGCCTCTGCACGATCTCGCCCTCCCAGTCGGCCGTTCAGGCAGCCGAGCACGTAGCGCGGCGCTGAACGCCGTCGCAGCGGCGGCACTGGTGTCGGATATCGCGTAGACCGCGGCAGAACTCGCGTTTGTCCTGCTCGACCTGCTCGTGGCGGCCTCTCAGCGATCGACTTGACCGTGATGACGGTCTCCTTGACACAATTACTGAGCGGACTCATAGTTGAGTGCAGTCGGGTTCAGTCGAATGGGACGAGGAGCAAGACATCATGCGAGCGTTTGTCGTCAGCAAGTACAAGGGTCCGCTGCAGCAGGCGGATGTGCCCGAGCCCGCTGTGGGAGACGGCGATGTGCTCGTGCAGGTGCAGGCCGCGGGTCTCAACCCACTCGATGAGAAGATTCGAGCGGGTGAATTCAAGCAGATCCTGCCCTACAAGCTGCCCCTCATCCTCGGCCACGACCTGGCCGGCACGGTCCTGCGCGTGGGCGCGAAGGTGCGCGCCTTCAAGCCCGGCGACCACGTGTACGCCCGACCCGACTCGGACCGCATCGGCACCTTCGCCGAGCGGATCGCGGTCGCCGAGGCCGACCTGGCCCTCAAGCCTGCCTCGATCAGCATGGAAGAGGCCGGCTCGCTGCCGTTGGTCGCCTTGACCGCGTGGCAGGCTCTCGTCGAGCGCGGCAACGTGCGGCCCCGGCAGAAGGTGCTCATCCATGCCGGCGCCGGCGGGGTCGGGTCGATCGCGATCCAACTCGCCAAGCATCTCGGCGCCACCGTCGCCACCACGGTCAGCGGCTCCAACGCGGACTTCGTGCGCGAACTCGGCGCTGACATCGTCATCGACTATCGCACCCAGGACTTCGAACAGCTGCTGACTGGGTACGACCTGGTGCTGGACAGCCTCGGCGGTGAGAACCTCGAAAAGTCCCTGCGCGTGCTCAAGCCCGGCGGCAAGGCCATCGGGATCGCCGGGCCGCCAGACCCGGCGTTCGCCCGCGGCGCCGGCCTGAACCCGATGCTGCGTCTGGCGATCAATGCGCTGAGCGCCGGCATCCGCCGCCAGGCCAAGAAGCTCGGCGTGCGATACGAGTTCCTATTCATGCGCGCCAGCGGCGACCAGTTGCGCCAGATCGCCGCGCTTATCGACAGCGGTGCGCTGCGCCCCGTCGTCGGGAAGGTCGCCCCCTTCAGCCAGACCATCCAGGCCCTCCAAGGCCTGGACAACGGCGGCATCCGCGGCAAGGCCGTCCTCAGCAATTCGTGAACGCACACCTCGCGACCAGCAATAACATCAACCACGTACAAGGAGGCTCGTCATGAGCGAACCAGTCATCACGTCCTATGCCCAAGCACCGGCCCGCACCATCACCGCCGGTGGCGTCACCTACGCCTACCGCGAGTTGGGGCCGAAGGGTGGGGTTCCGGTCGTCTTCTTCGTCCATCTCGCCGCGACCCTGGACAACTGGGACCCTCGCATCATCGACCCGGTCGCGAAGCACCACCACGTCATCGCGTTCGACAACCGTGGCGTCGGCGCCTCCAGCGGGCAGGTGCCCGACAGCATCGAGGCGATGGCCGACGACGCATACACCTTCATCAAGGCGCTCGGCTTCGACAAGATCGACATCTTCTCGTTCTCCCTCGGCGGCATGATCGCCCAGGCTCTCGTGGTCAAGCACCCGGACCTGGTCCGCAAGCTGATCCTCACCGGCACCGGACCCAAGGGCGGCAAGGACATCGACAAGGTCGCCCGCACCACCTACTACGACATCCTGCGCGCGACGCTGACCCGCTCGGATCCGAAGGAGTTCCTGTTCTTCAACCGCGACGCCACCGGCAAGCACGCCGCGAAGGCATTCGTGAACCGCCTGCAGGAACGCACCGTCGACCGCGATGCGAAGATCAAGCTAACGGCGTTCCAAACCCAGTTGAATGCCATCAAGAAGTGGGGACGCAGCACACCCGACGACCTGTCGACCGTCACCCAGCCCACCCTGATCGCCAACGGCGACAACGACCGCATGGTGCCCTCGGTCCTCTCCGAGGACCTGCACCGTCGTATCAAGGACTCCGAACTGGTCATCTACCCCAACTCCGGCCACGGCGGGATCTTCCAGTTCCACGAGGACTTCGCCCCGGTCGCGGTGGAGTTCCTGGCGCGATGACCACTCCACGAAGCGCCAGGAAACCTTTCGCCTCATCGATCCTGCTGTGGATACGCACCGACAGGCCCCGTCAGCAGGGGATGGAGCATTGGAAGGGCCCACACTCCAAGATCATCAGCGCCACGCCGGGATTCGAGGAGTACCGGCAGATACACCTCGCCGAGACCAATCCCGGGCTGTGGCCCGCCACCAGCGGCATCGAGACGGCGATTCCCGTCGATCGCAAGATCGACGGCGTCGCCGAGGTCACCTTCCAGTCGGTCCTCGCTCCGCTGCGAGGCCGCAAACAGACCAGGCTCGCGTACAAAGACGAAGTGAACGTGTTCCGGCGCACCCTGCTCTACGCGGGGCCGCCGAACTCGGCTCGGTGGTACGACGTAGCGGGTCCCGGCGAGCAGGCGCACGCCCGAGCCCTGATCTACCTCCGCAGAAGGGATGACGTCAACACCGGCGCCTTCCGTAAGTTCCTCGCCGAGGAACTCGTCCCCGACCTCGCAAGCACCGGCGTGCTCAAGGAGCTGCGGACCCAGGTATTCATGCCCTGGAATCAGAGGCTCTGGAACACGCCCGACGTCGCGCACGACAACCCCACCGACCAGCGCTTCCACGCCTCGCTGATCCTCGGCTTCACCGACGCCGACGCACTTGGGGCCTGGTTCGCCAGCGATACCGTCGCGGACCTGTCCGCCAGGCTTGCCAGGTTCGCCTCAGCCGTTCACGCCTACGAAGTGTTCGAGACGCTCACCTTCGTCAAGCACGGGAAGGAACTTCCCGAGCACCATCTGCGAGGTTGAGCTCCGGCCGCCGTGGAGAATGAGCGAAGGCATATCTGAGTGTGTAGTCAGGCTCTACCTCGAAGGTTGCGTTTATGTCAGTCGCACCACGGCCGGTCGGCCGGCGTGAGCGAAACAAGCAGGAAAAACTCGACCGCATCACGGCCGCAGCTGGGGAGCTGTTCGCTGAACACGGCGTCGACGAGGTCACCACCCAGCAGATCGCCGACAAGGCCGACATCGGCACCGGCACCCTGTTTCTCTACGCCAAGAACAAGGGCGAACTGCTCCTGCTCGTGCAGAACTCCACCTACGCCGACGCGCTCCTCAAAGGTAAGGCGGCCGCCGAGACCATCCCCGACGTGCTCGACGCGGTGATGGCGATCGTTCGCCCCATCGTGGAATGCAACCGCGTTCAGATCGACAACGGCCGTACCTACCTGCGAGAAATGGTGTTCGGCGACCCCGAGGAACCCCACCACCGCGAGGCACTGAACCTCACGGTCCAGACTGAGGAAGCGATCGCCGACGTGCTGCGGCGGGACCAGCGCATCGAGCCAGGCGCCGCTGCCACGCTCGCCCACATCGTCTCCGCGGTCATGTTCCTCAGCATGGCGGCCACGATCAACATCAGCAGCACCGTCGACGACGTACTCCGCGAGATCAGAGACCAGGTCCACGTTCTCCTGCCACGCTAAGAGCACATGGCGCTCGCTTTACGTCGTGGTGCGGCGGTCGCGCTGGTGGTGAGTGGCGCGGAGCAGGGCGCGGTACATCTCCCGGGGGGTGGGCGGCTCGGGTAGCGGCTGCGCGGCCTGCGCGGCGCAGGCCTGGATGAGGTAGCCGACGAGACGGCGCCAGGTGTCGGGGGCGGCGTCGGCGGTGGCTGCCAGGACACCGGCGTTGGCCATCTGGAACATCGGCAGGTCCTCGGCCACGAAGTCGGCGCGCAGTTTCCCGGTGGCTTTGGCGCGCTCGACGAGGGTGGTGAAGTCGGCGAAGGCCTGGGCGCGTTCGGTCTCGAACTGTTTCGCGGTGGGGAATGTCATGGTCAGCACGGTGGTGAACCCACGGTCACCGGCCTGCATGGCGCAGACCCGTTCCACGTAACCACAAAACCCGTGCCACGGGTCCGGGTCGGCGAGGGCTTGCCGGGTGGCGTCGGCGTACGCGGTCATCTTGGGCTCGAACGCGGCGGCGATGAGATCGCCGCGCGTCGGGTAGCGCCGGTAGAGGGTGCCCACTCCGACACCGGCCCGGCGGGCGATCTCCTCCATCGGCACCTCCAAACCCTCTTCGGCGAAGACCGCCCGGGCGGTGGTGACGATGCGCTGCCGGTTGCGTTCGGCGTCCACGCGCAGCCCACCGCCGTCGGCGGTGCTGGGCGAAGCCTTCGAGGTCATGCAGATCACTGTACCCAGAACTGGAGGGCGCCATCCACTTATGTGCTACGGTCGCCGCAGTAAGTGGAGACCAGCTTCCGATTAGTACGAGGAGATTCCCATGCGTGCCATCGTCATGACCGAGCAGGGTGCCGCCCCGGCGCTGACCGAGCTGCCGACTCCGCACCCCGGCCCCGGAGGGGTGCTGGTGCGGGTACAGGCGTCGACCGTGAACGGGTTCGACATCTCCGTCGCCGCCGGCCACGTGGCCGGGATGATGGAGCACCGGTACCCAGTGGTGCTGGGCAAGGACTTCGCTGGCACGGTCGCCGCAATCGGCGACGGGGTCACCCGCTTCACGGCAGGGGAGCGGGTATTCGGGGTGGTGACCAAGCCGTTCGTCGGCGACGGCTGCTTCGGTGAGTACGTCACGGTCAGCGACCAGATCGGTATCGCCGCCCTGCCCGACGGCATCGACATCGCCACCGCCCGGCCCGGTACGGAGACGGAGTTCGTCCGCGGCCTGGGCGCCACCGATGTGGTGGACTACACCGGCGACCTGCCCGCCCAGGTCCGCGCGCTCGGCCCGGACGGTGTGGACGCGGTCTTGCACCTGGCCGGTGATGGCGCCACCCTCGCCAGCCTGTTGTCCGAGAAGGGTCGGCTGGCCAGCCCTCTCGGCTTCGGTGCCGAGCAGCACCCGGCGGCCACTTTCGTGCTGGCACAGCCGACCACCGACACCCTTGACCGGCTCGCCGCCGACGTCGCCGCCGGTCGCATCACGGTGCCGGTCGCCCGCACCTACACCCTGACCGAGGTGCCCGCCGCGTTCGACCACTTCGCCAACGGCACCCTCGGCAAGATCGCTATCACGGTCGCCTGATCACACGAACCTCGCTCCGCCCCATCCCCTTGGAGACCCCTCACCATGAACGTGTTCCTGTGGATCGTCCAGGCGGTCCTGGCCGCCTTGTTCGTCATGGCCGGCGTGATGAAATCCACGCAGCCCAAGGAGAAACTCCAGCCCAGGCTGCCTTACGTCGAGGACCTCTCTGCCGGCACGGTGAAGTTCATCGGCGTGGTCGAGCTGCTCGGCGGGCTCGGGCTGATCCTGCCCGCAGCCACCGGCATCGCCCCGATACTGACCCCGATCGCCGCGACCGGCCTGGCGCTCGTCATGGTCGGGGCCGCCGCAACCCACATCCGCCGCCGCGAGCCGTCCGGTGTCGCGTTCAACGCTGTCATTTTCGCCCTCGCCGTCCTCGTCGCGTGGGGCCGGTTCGGCCCGTACGGGTGGTGAACGGCATGCGTGTCACGGTGCTCGGCGGCACCGGCAAGATCGGCCGGCACGTCGTCGACCAACTCCTGGCCGCCGAGCACCAGGTCGTCGCGCTGGTCCGCAACCCGGGCAAGCTGACCATTAAGCACCCCAACCTCACCGTCCAAGTCGGGCAGCTGTCCAACCCGGACGCGGTCCGCGAGGCGCTGACCGGTAGCGATGCGGTGATCAGCGCGCTGGGCCCGTCACTGAAACGCGGCGCCAAAGGCACCCCGGTGACCGATGGCACCCGCACGGTGGTCGCCGCCATGCGCCAGGCCGGCGTACGCCGCTTCATCGGCCTGGCCACACCGAGCGTGCCCGATCCCCGGGACCGGCCCTCCCTGAAAGGCAAGGTACTGCCCGTCCTGGCGAAGGCGATGTTCCCCAACGCGCTGGCCGAACTGCGCGGCATGACCGCCGCGGTCACCGACTCGGACCTGGACTGGACGATCGCCCGGATCACCAACCCCACGGGCAAGCCGGCAGCCGGCACGCTGCGGGCCGGGTTCCTCGGCGTCGACACCGTCGGCTCGGCCATGTCACGCGCCGATATCGCCGCATTCCTCGTCGCCCAGCTCGGCGACCGCACCTATCTGCGGGCGGCACCCGCCATCAGTAACTAAGCCGGAGACAGCCATGGAACTCGGCATCATCTCGCTCAGCGACCTGAAGACCAGCCTGGACACCGGGCAACGGATCAGCGCGGCACAGCGTATCGCCGACACCGTCGATTACGCGGTGCTCGCCGACCAGCTCGGGCTCGATGTGTTCGCCCTCGGCGAGCACCACAACCTCGACTACGCCGTCTCCTCCCCGGCTGTCGTGCTGGCCGCGATCGCCGCTCGTACCAGCAGCATCAGGCTGACCAGCGGGGTCACCGTGCTCAGCGCCCTCGACCCGGTCCGCGTCTACCAGGACTTCGCCCAGCTCGACCTGGTCAGCAACGGCCGCGCCGAAATCATCGCCGGGCGCAGCGCGTTCGTCGAACCGTTCGAACTGTTCGGCCTCCGGGTCGAGGAATACGACGCGTTGTTCGCCGAGAAGCTCGACCTGCTGCTACAGCTGCGCGACCGCGACCGCGTCACCTGGACCGGCCGGTACCGGCCACCGCTGCACGACGCCGAAGTCAACCCCCGCGCGATCCAGTCGCCGCTACCGGTCTGGGCCGGCGTCGGCGGAACGCCCAGTAGCGCCGAACGCGCCGGGCGCCTCGGCCTCCCCATGGTTCTCGGCTTGATCGGCGGGACCCTGCACCACGCCCGCCGCACCGTCGACCTCTACCGCGCGGCCGGGGAACGCGCCGGCCACCCGGAGAAGCTCCGTGTGGCTATCTCCACCCACTTCTACGCAGGCGCCGGCCCAGGCTCGGCCAGCGACGTCTACCCCTACTACCGCCATTATCTGAGCCCCGAAACCAACCGCGGCCGCGGGTTCCAGGTCAGCCGCGCCGCGTTCGAAGCCAGCACCCAACCCGGCCAAGCCCTCATGATCGGCTCCAGCGAGCAACTCATCGAGAAGATCCTCGACGCCCGCCGGGTCCTCGGCATCGACCGATTCTTCGGCCAGTTCGACTGGGGCGCACTACCCCGCCACCTCGTCGAAGAATCGGTCCACCGCCTTGCCACCGAGATCGCACCAGCCGTCCGCGCGAACACCAGCACACTGTCGCAGCCGGCCTAGCCGTCCGACCTCCACTGAATTCCTCGAAAGGACTCTGCCATGCCCACGATCGCCATCGTCGGTGCCGGCCCTGGGCTGGGCCTGTCCATCGGCAAAGTGTTCGGCCGCAACGGTTTCTCAGTGGCGCTCGTGTCGCGGAACCAGGAGAAACTTGATCGCCTGGCAGCGGACCTGGCCGGTGCGGGCATCGACGCCGCCGGGTTCGCCGCCGACGTCATGGACCGGTCGTCCCTGGCCGCCGCGTTCGATCGCATCAAGGACCGCTTCGGCGACATCGACGTATTGGAGTACTCGCCCGCCCCGCACAACCCGGTGCCCGGTATCACCATGGCCGGCCCGCTGGAAGCGACGGCGGACAGCCTCCAACCCCAACTGGACTACTACCTCTACGGCGGCATCACCGCGGCACAGCAGGTGCTTCCCGGCATGATCGAACGTGGCTCCGGCACCCTGCTCTACACGACCGGCGGCTCCTCGGTGGACCCCCTCGCCGCGCCGCCCGAGTTCGCCACCGTCGCCATCGGCAGCGCCGCTCTGCGCGCCTGGGTGCTCAAGCTCCACCAGGCCACCACCGGCACCGGCGTGTACGCCGCACACGTGCCGCTGTTCGTCTGGATCGGCACCGGCGGCCCGGAAACCCAGGCCGACGCCATCGCCGGGCACTACTGGGACATCTACACCAAACGAGACGGCGCCGAACACTCCTACGCCGCCCCGTGACGCTAGCCCCGCGTTACGGACCCCGCGACCCGGCAGCAACCGCTGGCTGATCCGTTCGACGGATTGCCTGGCCACTCGCCGGCTGTTTCGATCCTCGATATGACGCCACGCCGTCGACCGATCAGCATGCAAGCCCTCGGCGGCGTGCTCCTCTTGGCACTCGGTGCCTGGACCTTTCTGGTCGAGAACCTCTCCTTCGACAACCTGGTGCCCCGGGCGCCAAGCAAACCGATCCACACCAACGCGCTAATCAACGTCCTCGTGATTGCCGGCGCCGTCTTACTTCTCCAGACATGGCGCAGGGCCCGAGCACGGCGCAAGCTCGACGACGATCCGAGTTGAACCGGGCTCCGACTCGGACCGGAGCCCTCCCACTGGCGGGCCGGTACCGCGCGGGCGCGGGACGTGCTTGACGAGGAGGCCGGCGCAGATCGCGTTGCGTCCGCTATCGCCGGGTTTGGTCACGTGCCGGCGGGCGCGGGCGAGGTTGGCGTAGCTGTCTTGACCCGCCGTCGCTTGACGGTCCCGATGATCAGGTCAAGGACAAGGAACCCGGCGAGGGTGACGCCGAGCAGCGGCATGGCCCAGCCCATGAACGCCACGACGGCGATCCCCACGACGAGCACAGCGGTGTGCACCTGCCGCCATGCGCCCCGGCCCGGCGGTGCGCCGAGCGGCGCCCGGCGGTCGGCGCGGGTGGGGCGGCGCTGCCACCACATCCGGTACCCCCACACGATCACGCACAGCAGCCCGATCGCCAGTGCCGCGAGCAGGATCTGGTTGACGATGCCGAACAGGTACCCCATGTGGAACCGGACGCCCAATTTGGACAGTTGGGCGAGCACGGGCCAGTCCGCGAAGTCGCTGCGGGCCACGACCGTGCCCGTGGTCGGGTCGACGACGCCGCGGTCGAATCCGACCGGCCAGGTCCCATCCTCCTGCGCGACCACCCACCCCGTGCCTGGCTCGCTGGGCGGAGTGACCTCGACCACGCCGGTGAGCCCGGCCTGCCGTGCGGCGACCACGACCGTGTCCACATCGGACGCGTTGATCTGCCCTGCCGTACCGACCGGCGCCTCGTGGTGTCCGCCACCCGTCTCAACACGGCCGGCCGGGCCGCCGGGCAGAGCGGTGGCCAGCGTCGGGCTGTGCGCGTTGAACCCGTTCTGCAGCAGGTCGAACTTGGCGCCGGCGAACCGCGACCAGGTCAGGCCGGTCGCCGACAGAGCCAGCAGCCCGACGGCCAGCCACACCCCGGTCGCTGCGTGCCAGCTACGGGTGCGGCGCACACCTTTGCCGGCGGCCAGGTCCGGCAGCGCCAAACGGCGCAGCCGTCGCTTGCCGGACCACTGCCGGCGTACCCACAGCACCAGACCGCCGAGCACGACCACCCAGAGCCAGGACGCGGCCAGCTCCGAGTAGTGCCGGCCAACATCACCCAGGTGCAGGTTGCGGTGCAGGTCATCCAGCCACGTCATCAGCGGCGTCTCCCCGTACCAGGTGGTCAGCGTGCCGGTCACCTCGTTGGTGTACGGGTCGACATAGACGGTGTGCTGCTTCTCGCCCAACTCCGGCAGCGAGAACACCACCTTCGTCGTGTCGGTGGCCTCCACCGGAGGGATCACGGTGGCCAGCTCACCGCTCGGGTGCGCCGCCCGGGCCGCGGTCACCTGTTCAGCCAACGGTCGGGCCTGCCCGGCCACCCGATCCACCCGCAGCTGATCGGCGTACACGATCCGGTCAAGCTGCGGCGTGAATACGAACAGCAGCCCGGTGACCGCGGCCACCACCAGGAACGGCGCCACCAGTACCCCGGCGTAGAAATGCAAGCGCAACACCAGCGGCGCGATCGACCGGCGGGCGCGCCGGTCACTCGCCGGCGCGCCGCCAGGCGACCCGGCGCCGTCAACCTCCGAAGTCGCGCTGGCAGTCGTCGACAAGGCATACCTCCGCAGAACCGTGGGCCGTGGGCAATCGAGCATCGGCTATACAGTCGGCCGCGAGGGCGAGAAAGTTCCCGCAACTCCCGAACGCGTCGCACGAGCGGGCCCTGAGCCGCGACGACGTGCCGCGGCACCTGCGTGGGCGAGCTCGACGAGGTGTGTGGTGCGTCTGCGCGTTGCACCATTGGCGGTGAACTGGTAGGTATTGGAGACCATGTCCGATACGCCGCCAGCGGCCGCTCCGCCGCCCGCCGCCGGCCGGTCCGCGCCCTGGCTGCGTTGGGCTGTGCTGGCGGGCGTCACCATCGTCGCGATGCTTGCCGGTGCGGGCGGCGCGACCGCGGTAACGCTTCTGATCGTGCGTGACGAGCAGCCACAGACGGCACGCCAGTACGAGGTGCAGGTGTTTCTGGACGTGGCGGCTACCGCCGAGCAGAAGGCGGCTGTCGAATCCGACCTGTCCGCGCGCTATCCCGCAGGGGCGATCCGTCTGCAAACCCGCGAGGAGGCGTACGAGAATTTCAAGCAGGTGTACAAAGACGACCCGGATCTGCTGCGTAGCGTCGAACCCAGCAGCCTGCCGGAATCGTTCGTGGTGACCACCACCGCCACGGGGTTCGACTGCGCGGCACTGTCCCCTGTAGAGCGGATGGATGGCGTCGACGAGGCAACGGTCCGGCGACTCGACGACAGTGGGCGGCCCGACGCGTTGATCCTGGGGTGTCCCTGACATGCGGTGGTTGCTGTACGTGGCCGTCGTTGCGGGCGTCTTTGTGAGCAGCGCGATTGCCGCCACCACGGTGACACTTCTCGTTGCGGACGGCGAGCCGCGGGACCGCTACGTCGTGACGGTGTATCTCAAGAACGAAGTCACCGACGCGGACCGGACGACACTGCGGTCGGAGCTGTCCCGGCTGTATCCGAGGGACCGTGTTCAGCTGGATAGCCCTGAGCGGACCGCGGAGAGGTACCGTGAGCTGCGCGGAGATGAGTCCGGCAGCAGCGACGAGTCGATCAAGGTGGAGTCGTTCCGCGTCGAGATCGGCGGCCCGTCGCCCGACTGTGCGGCACTGGCGCCCGTGAAGCAGATGGCGGGCGTGGGGCTGGTGACCGTGGTCCAGCCACCGGGCGAGGGCAGCACTCACGCGCTGCTTCTGGCCTGCCCGTAGCCACCGTCCGTCGTCGACCTGCATCCCGTCGTTCGCGCTGTCGGGCTATCGGGCCATCGGGGTGTCGAGGATGGCGGCGGAGACGGTGTCCACGTACCAGCGTTGGTACTGCTGGGATGTCCAGCCGCGCTGGTAGACGAGGTAGTCGTAGTTGCGGACGTCCATGGCGAGCCAGAGGACATCGGTGACGGTGTCGACGTTGTGGTCGGGGCGGACCTGTCATTGGCGATGGTCGCCGCCGCACGCCAGCGCTTCCCACCGGACAGGCACCCGAACTTGACGTTCCTGGCCGTCGATGTCGAGACCGCCGGGGCGATCGGCGGCGCCGCACCGCACGTCGGGGCCTTGCCGCCGCTGCCGCTCGGCGACGAGCCCGGCCCGTTCGCGTTCGCCGACCCGGCCCGGATACACCAGGTGTTGACCGCCGCCGGGTTCGACCATGTGTCAATCGAGGCACACAACGTCGTCCTGCGGCCGGTCGAGGCACTGGACACGGTGGCCGAATGGCTCATCGAGCTGGGCCCGGCCGGACCACCGTACCGGGCGGCCCGGCCCTATCAGCAGGCTTCCGCCCGGGCCGGCGTCGTCCGGTTACTCGAACGCTTTCGGACGCCCGGAGCCGGCGTCCGGTTGCCGGCCGGGATCTGGCTGATCACCGCCGTCACCCCGACAGGTCAGCCGGCCCTACCTGCCGGAGATCAAACGCCAAGGCGACCAACTTTCTACCGCTCCTGACTTGAGATCGTTACATGCCCATTCTTGTACCAACCGGTGTCCTCTGGAAGATTGCTGATAGCGCTGCCAGCGACGGCTGACGATCTCTGCTGCTTGCTGCGCGGCGGCGGCAGCAGGGAAGGGGACGCCCGTGACCCGACGACTGACCCGACGACGTCGTCAATCTTTCGCAGCTCTCTCGGTCGGTGTGCTGGTCGTGTCGGCCAGCCTCGTCGCTCTGCACTTCGCCGGCACGCCGGCGGGGCCAGCGGCGGTGACGGGTGAGGCGGAGTTGCCGACCGCACTCGGCAAGCATCGCGAGATGCGCCACCAGGCCATGCCCGGCAACAGCGGCATGGCCCTCGAAGGCCCCGGTTCCGCCGCGGCCGCCGAGTACCTCAAGCGCGCGTACCCCGACGCCGCGGTCGCGGTCAGTGAGATCGACACGGCCAAGCGCGCGTTCACCACGTCGTTCAACCGTGGCTTCCCGCGCGGGAAGAGCAAGAAGGGCACGTGGCAGCCGGTCGGGCCGAGCCGCGCCCTCTACCCGGACACGCCGCTGCGCGACTCCTTCAACTACGTGCCCAACGACTACGTGGCGGGTGGACGCACCACCTCAATCGCGATCAGCGACCGGTGCTCGCCGGGCAACTGCCGTGCGTTCATCACGCCGGCCGGCGGTGGCGTATGGCGCACCGACGACATCCTGCGTCAGCAGCCGGAGTGGAAGTACCTGGCCGGGCCGCTGGACATCAACACCGCGGGCGCCGTGACGATCGACCGGAACGACCCGACCCGCAACACGATCTACCTGGGCACCGGCGAGGCCAACATCTGCGGCTCCGGCTGCGGCGCGGGCGTCGGCCTGTACAAGTCGACCAACGCCGGGCGCACCTGGATCGGGCCGCTGGGCAAGGCGGAGCTCGGTGGCAAGGGCATCGGTGAGATCGTGGTCAAGCCGGGCGACCCCAAGACGCTGTACGTGGCGACCACCACCGCGCTCACCGGCATGTCGAGCGTCTGCTGCAGCGGCGTCACCCGGCCCACCCCGGGCGCGGCGAAATGGGGGCTCTACAAGTCGACCGATGGTGGGCGCACGTTCAGCTTCATCCACAACGGCTCGGTGAATGTCGCCGACTGCACTGGCAGCGTGACGGAGTTCGCCAACAACGCGATCTGCTCGCCGCGCGGCGTGCGCAACGTCGAGCTCGACCCGGCCAACTCCAACATCGTGTACGCCTCCTCGTATGCGCGGGGCATCTGGCGCTCCTCCGACGCGGGCGCGACCTGGACGCAGATCAAGGAGTCGCTCAACCCGACGATCATCCAGACCCGGCCGGCGTTCGACGTCACCCGGCTGCCCAACGGCAAGACCCGCATGTACGTCTACGAGGGCAACACCGGCACGCCGTACGCACGGATGCTGCGCAGCGACGACGTCGCCGCCGGCGCGCCCGCCTTCACCGACCTGACCAGCCCCAACGTGGCCGACCCGGGCTTTGCCTGGTACAACCTCTGCGGCGCGCAGTGCTGGTACGACGTGTTCATCCACACGCCCGACGGCCACCCCGACATCGTGTACGCCGGCGGCTCGTACTCCTACGGTGAGACGATCGCCAACAAGCGGGCGGTGGTGCTCTCCACCGACGCCGGCCTCACCGGCACCGACATGACCTTCGACGGCACCGACGAGCTGCACCCGAACGGCCTGCACCCGGACCAGCACGACATCGTCACCAATCCGCGCAACCCGTTCCAGTTCTTCGAGGCCAACGACGGCGGCGTGATGCGCTCCAGCGGCAGGTTCGTCGACCGCTCGGCCTGGTGCGACAACCCGCGGCGGGCGCTGACTACGGAGGCGCGGCTGGAGCGTTGCCGGCAGATGCTTTCCCGAATACCGTCCAAGCTGGACGGCATCAACGCGGGACTGTCCACATTGCAGTTCATGAGCCTGTCGGTCAGCCCGCACGACCACAACCTGCTGCAGGGCGGCACGCAGGACAACGGCACCTGGGAAAACTACGGCAACCGCGCGCTGTGGCTCAACACCATCATCGGTGATGGCGGGCAGTCCGGCTTCGACGTCGCCAACAAGAAGTTCCGGTTCCACACGTACAACGACACGACCCCGGAAGTGAACTTCAACAACGGTGCCACGGCCGACTGGATCTGGACCGCCGACCCGCTGGCCGGGCAGGCGAACTCGCAGTTCTACTCGCCGGTGATCAGCGACCCGAAGGTGAGCGGCACGATGTTCGCCGGCACGGGCCGCACGGCGTACCGGACCAAGACCTTCGGGCTCGGCGACCGTAGCCTGGCCGAGGCCAACCGGATCTGCAACACCTGGACCGGTACGTTCGAAGCCACCTGCGGCGACTGGGCGGAGCTGGGGCCGAACCGGCTCGTCGACCCGTTCTGGGGAGACCGGGCCGGCGGCGCGGTGGCGGCGATCGAGCGCACGACGTTGAACACGTCGAGCGCTTGGGCCGCCACGACGACCGGGCGGGTGTTCATCACGTCCAACGTGGACGCCGAGCCGGCGTCGGCGGTGACCTGGACCCGGATCGACGACGACGCGCCGGCACCCGGCAGGTTTGTCAGCAGCATCTACGTCGACCCCAAGAACGGCAACCACGCCTGGATCTCGTACAGCGGGTACAACGTCAACACCGCGACGACGCCGGGTCACGTCTTCGAGGTCACGTTCGATCCGGTCGCGGGCACGTCCACGTGGCTCGACCGGTCGTACGACTTTGGCGACATCCCGGTCACCGACCTGGTGCGCGACGACACCAGCGGCGACCTCTACGCCTCCACCGACTTCGGCGTACTGCGCCTCGCGGCCGGCACCACGACGTGGACGAAGGCGGCGCCGGGCATGCCCAACGTGGAGGTGGCTGGCCTGACCATCGTCCCGGGCAAGCGAATCCTGTACGCGGCCACCCACGGCCTGTCCGCGTGGCGGCTCAACATTGACTGACCAGAAGGGATGAGGCTTCGCACCGTCGGGGCGGTAGCCGTCGTCGCGGTGTTCCTGCCGCCGCTGCTCATGCTGGTGGCCGGATCGCTTCGCGAGCCGGGGCTGCCGCCCCCTCCAGGTCCGCAGCTCGTCCCCGACCCGCTCTCCACCGAGGGGTACATCCGGGCGGTGGATCTCGGCGGCCTTGTGCGCGCCGGCCTCAACTCCACGGTCGTGGCGGCGATCGCGGTGCCGGTCAGCGTGCTCGTGGCGTCGCTGGCCGGGTTCGCCATGACCCAGCTGCCGCGCCGGATCACCGCCGCCGTGATGGCGGCCTCGCTCGTCGCGCTCGCGGCACCGGCCACCGCGCTGCTGGTGCCGCGCTTCGCGTTGTTTCGCGTGCTCGGTCTCACCGATACGCTCGCCCCGCTCGTCGCCCCGGCGCTGCTGGCCACCTCGCCGCTCTATCCGCTGGTGTTCTATGTGGCGTTCCGGGCGCTCCCCGCCGACCTGTACGACGCCTGCCGCCTGGAGGACCTCTCGCCGCTGCGCACCTGGTGGCGGGTGGCGATGCCGCTGGTCCGCCCGGTGACCGCCGTGGTCGCGGCGCTGACGTTCGTGCTGACCTGGTCCAACTTCCTCGACCCGCTCGTGTACATCTACGACCGCGACCTCTTCACGCTGCCGCTCGCCCTCCGCTCACTGTCCACGCTGGACCCGACGAACTTTCCGGTGTTCCTGGCCGGCGCGGTGCTAACGACGATCCCGCCGCTGGTGGTCTTCGCGCTGGCGCAGCGGCACGCCCTCCGCCACCTCCGCCTCCACGGGTATCAGGAGACCTGATGCGCAAGATCATCGCGTTGCTGGCCACGGCCCTGCTCGCCGCCGGTTGCGGCGCCGCCGAGACCGCGGACACCCGGCAGGCCATCCGCCTGCTGGTCTTCGGCGCGCCCGAGGAACTCCAGGCGTACCGCACGCTCGTCGACGAGTACGCCAAGGCGTCGTCCGGCGCCGAGGTGCAGCTGGTTGAGGCCAGCGACCGGGAAGACCTCATCACCCGGCTCTCCACCTCGATCGCGGGCGGCTCACCGCCGGACGTGTTCCTCATGAACTACCGCTTCTACGGCCAGTTCGCCGCCAAGAACGCGGTCGAGCCGCTCGATGACCGGCTGGCCAAGTCGACAGTGGTCAAGCTCACCGACCTCTATCCACAGGCGACCGAGGCGTTCCAGTGGCAGGGGCGCCAGCTCTGCCTGCCACAGAACGTCTCCAGCCTCGCCGTCTACTACAACCGCACGCTCTTCCAGAAGTTCGGCGTCGCCGAGCCCAAGCCCGGCTGGACGTGGAACGACTTGCTCACCACCGCCACCGCGATGACCCGCAACGCGAGCGGTGCGATCGTGCGCGGCACCGAGTCGGAGGGCGGCAGCGCCCGGGTCGCCGTCTACGGCCTCGGTGTCGAGCCCACGCTCATCCGCATCGCGCCGCTCGTGTGGTCGGCCGGCGGCCAGATCGTCGACGACGAGCGCAAGCCGACCCGGTTCACGTTCGACGCGAGCCCGGCCCGGGAGGTGCTCCGCGACTTCGTCGCGCTGCGCTTGGCGTACGGGGTGGTGCCGACCGACGAGGAGGTCGAGGCGGAGAACGACGAGAGCCGCTTCAGCAATGGCCGGCTGGCGATGCTGCTGTCGTCCCGCCGGGTCACCACGACGTTCCGCACCATCAAGGACTTCGAGTGGGACGTTGCGCCGATGCCGATGTACGGCAAGCAACAGGCCGGCATCCTGCACTCCGACGCGTACTGCATCACGAGCGGCTCCAAGGCGAAGGACGCGGCCTGGCGGTTCCTAGAGTACGCCATCGGGCCGGAGGGTCAGCGAATCGTGGCCGCCACCGGGCGCACAGTCCCGTCGAACATCGAGGTCTCCAAGTCGCGCGCCTTCCTCGACCCAGCCCAGCCACCCCGCAACGCGCAGGTCTTCCTCGACGCCGTACCGACCATCCGGCGGGTGCCGACCATCTCCACCTGGCCAGAGATCGAAGACGCCACCGGCGGCATTCTGGAGAACGCCCTCTACCGGGGCGACAAGCTCGACGACGTGATCCGCCACCTCGACGAGCAAACCCGGCCCATCTTCACCCGCGGCATAGCGCCGTGACACTGTCGGTGGAGGGCCTGCGGGTCGCGCACGGTGCCCACGAAGTGCTGCACGGCGTCGACCTCACGGTGGCCAGCGACGAGCTGCTCGTGGTGCTCGGCCCGTCCGGTGCCGGAAAGTCCACATTGCTGCGTGCGGTCGCCGGCCTCACGCCGATCTCGGCCGGCCGAGTCACGATCAGGGATCGTGACGTCACCCGGCTGCGGCCCGGCCAGCGCAACGTGGCGATGGTGTTCCAGTCGTACGCCCTCTTCCCCCACCCGCCCACCGCCGAGACCACCCGGTCGGCCCCCTCGGGGCGAGCCATGCCCAGGGCGGAGCGGGCCGACCGGGCACGGCGGCCCGCCGCCACCGTCGGCTGTGGACACCTGCTCGGCCGCCGCCCCGGGCAGCTCTCCGGCGGCGAACGGCAACGGGTCGCGCTGGCCCGCGCGCTCGTCCGCGAGCCGGACGTCTTCCTGCTCGACGAGCCACTGTCCAACCTCGACGCCGAGCTACGGGTGGAGATGCGCGCCGAGCTGAAGGCGCTGCACGCCCGGGTCGGTGGCGCCACGCTGCACGTCACCCACGACCAGGTCGAGGCGCTCGTACTCGGCGACCGGATCGCGGTGCTGCGGGACGGCCGGATCGAACAGGTCGGCACGCCAGACGAGATCTGGCACGCGCCGGCAACGACGTTCGTCGCGCGCTTCATCGGTTCACCCCCTATGAATCTGCTGCCTTCCGACGGGCCACTTTCCGGCTTCGCCCCGCCGGGCATGCTCATCGGGGTCCGCCCGGGCGCGCTCCGCCTCAGCGACCAGGGAGCGCCGGCCCGCGTGGAGCGGATCGAGGTCGTCGGCGAGGACGCCCACATCTACCTGCGACTGGGTGAGCACTCAGTCGTCGCTCGGGTCCCATCGGCCCAAAAGCCAGCCTCCGACGAAACGCACGTCACCGTCAGAGATGGAGACGTCCACGTCTTCGACCCCAGCACCGGCAAGCGGGCATGAGCCGGCGCCAGCTGGGGTTCATGCTGGCCCCGTACGCCGTTGGGATGGTCGCGCTCGTGCTGCTGCCCGCCGCCGCGACGCTCATGCTCGCGTTCGCCGACTACGACCTCGTTCAGCCACCACAGTGGACCGGCGCCGGAAACTTCACCGAGCTCGCCGGCGACGGCATCTTCCGCACCGCGCTGGTCAATTCGCTGGTCTTCGCGGCGGTGGCCGTACCCCTGCGGCTGCTCATCGCCTTGGGCCTGGCGCTGCTGCTGCATCGGCGGGCCCGCGGGGTCGGCACCGCCCGGACGGCCGCCGCCCTGCCCACCGCGGTACCAGAGGTGGCGTACGGCCTGCTGTGGCTCTGGCTCTTCAACCCGCTCTACGGCCCGATCAACCAGCTGTTGCGGGTCGGCGGCGAGAACGGGCTGACCGCGCTCGGCCGCACGCCGCCGCAGTGGCTGACCGACCCGACCGACGCGCGTGCCGCGATCATCATCATGAGCCTCTTCACGGTCGGCGAGTCATTCCTGGTGCTGCTCGCCGCGCGGCTCGTGCTGCCGCCCGAGGTGTATGAGCTGGCGGCCGTCGAGGACGCCACCG
Source organism: Micromonospora sp. CPCC 205371 (assembly GCF_026130045.1). Taxonomy (GTDB): domain Bacteria; phylum Actinomycetota; class Actinomycetes; order Mycobacteriales; family Micromonosporaceae; genus Phytohabitans. Next base: position 175,897 of record NZ_JAIBNX010000002.1, on the reverse strand, counting down.
GTTGGGACGTCTTCCGCCGCATCACGCTCCCGCTCATCGCGCCGGTGCTCGGGCTGCTGCTGGTACGCGACACGATCCTGAGCTTCCAGGTGTCGTTCGTGCCGGCGCTCGTGGTGACCGACGGCGGCCCGCCCCCGTACGCCACCACCTACCTGTCGCTGTTCGTCTACCGCAACGCGTTCGAGTACCTGCGCTACGGCTACGCCGCGGCCGCCACGATGGTGATGCTGGTCCTGACCGTCGCGGCGGTCATCCTCCAGTGGCGGCTGCTGCGCCGCTGGCGGTGAGCCCGGGCGGGCGGCCCAGGACATCGATGCCATCGAGCGTGAAGGTTCCGCTTACCACTCGCACCGTTACGCTGTGGCGGCGATGCGGCAGACCTCGCAGCCAGTACGAGGTCTGCCTCGTGCCGACGGCCCCGACCTGCTGGGTGCGGGTCGCTTGGTCGTCGATGCGCACCTCCAGTGTCGCGGCGGCGGTCGCCCCGAACAGGTTCAGCCCGGTGCCGGTGAAGTCGAGCGCCAGTGACTGGCCGGCGCCCAGCACATGCTGGGTGCGGTTGAAGTGTGCGAAGCCGGCCTGGACGAAGGAGAAGCCGTCGGGGTAGGCGACGCGGGCGTCGGAGTCATCGATCTTCTCCGACTTCCACGGCTGGCCCTTGATCGGCGTGACCGCGAGGTTGTCGTACCGGGTGTTGTAGTACCCGCTCACCAGAGCGACCCGGCCGGCCAGCACCGGGTTGACCGACGTGTCGACGTACGAGGTGAGCTGGGTGCCGTCGAGCGTGGCCGTGATGACGTTCTCGCGCGCCTCGACGGACAGCCGGTGCCACGCTCCCGCGTTGAAGCCCGCCACGGTGCCCGATGCGACAGCGGTGTCGAGCTTGCGCAACTCCCATCGGCCGTCCTCGTGGACGCGGACGGCGTAGGTGGCCTGGTCGCCGCCGCGGGCCTGGACCTGCCGCACGCCCAGGCCGGCGAAGTTCGCCAGTGTCGTATCCCGGTCGACGAGGTCGAGCTGGAAGTCGGTGGCCGCGGTGTAGTCGGCCCATCGATGGTCGCCGAGCACGGTCGAGGGTGCGGCCGTCGACGGCACGTTCTGCCGGCCGTCGCCCCACACGTTCCATACGTAGCCACGGTTGGCGGCGTGGTTCTGCTGCTGCAGCACGTGGCGATGACCACGCTCGCGGGTCGCGACCACCTCGAACGCGCCGTCCTGGTCGGCGGTGTATCGCGGGGTGCCAGCGCGGCGCTCGAGGTAGCTCATCCTGCGGCCGCCGACCACAGTGGTCGGATAGTCGTCGTACTCGAAGTTGTCCCGATAGGGCAACGCGAGGATCTCGTCACGCGCCCGTGGTGCGAAGTCGCCCGGACGGTACTTCGCCGTGGTGCCGTGTACGCCCCGCTGAAGCGTGGACAGGGTGACGATCGCGTACGCGGGCACCCGGACGCGGTACACGGTGTGCTCGACGCCGTCGATCATCTCGCTGCGTACGGGGGCGTAGTAGCCGATGTTCTGGAAGTAGTTGGCGTCGTACGGCTGCCCGGCGTCCGGGCCGCGCGTCTGCCAGGCGTACAGCGGACGGCCACGTTCGCCGAGGTCCGCCACCTTGACCTCGAAGTACCGGTCGGTCCGGGTGTTGTTGGCGTGTACCTGTGTCCACTCTGGAGTGCCGGGGGCACCCGCGGGCGTGCGCGCGGTGAGGACGGTCTGGGTGGAGCTGTCGACGGTGGTGCCGCCGTCGCCCTTGGTGCCGTCGCCGCCGGTGGCGCCTTCGATGTACTCCCAACCGCGGCCGATGAACTGGTGGAAGTGGCGCACGGTGGCGATGCCGACGTCGCCCTCCCAGTACCCCGACCACGGGTCGGAGGCCCGGATGAGGTGCTTGGGGGAGTACTGGGTGCCTTCGTACATGGCGCTGACGGCGGGCTGGAAGAGGAAGGTCGTCATGTGCGCCGGATTGCCCCCAGCCCCGCTCCAGCGGTAGGCGTTGATGAACCGGTCGGCGATGTCGGCGGCGGACGTGGTGCCGCCGACGCCACCGCGGGCCGGGTCGGCGGGGAGGCGGTACTGCGGGTCGATCATCGGGGCGATGCCCTCGGAGTACAGGATCGGCAGGCCGTACTCCTTGTTCAGCCGGGTGACGTTCGGGCCACCCTCGATGTCGTAGTGGAAGCCCAGGGCGTCGACGTACGCCAGCGCCTCCGGGTTGGCCAGGATGCGCCCGGCGACGGTGTCGCCGTTCCGGTAGGAGTCGAGCGCGACGATCTTGATTTGGGAGTAGTCGTAGCGCGCGTCCGGCGCGGCGGCGTCACGCTCGAGCCACTTGGCGAACTGGATCGTCCAGTTGAGCTCGGACACCTGGTAGTCGGCGTGCCGGACCTCGTTCTGTGCCGGGCTCATCCAGTCGAACTGGACGCCGAACGTGTCGTAGGCGGCGTCGATCGTCTCCTTGTACCACTGGTACCGCTTGGTCCAGTCGTTGCCGGTCCACGAGGGCTCGCCCCAGCGCAGGGCTTCCAACTCGACATCGGGGTTGATCCGCAACGCGTCGGCGATGAAGTGGAACCCGGCGCCCCGGAGCACGTTTGCCGGCTCGTCGGCGCTGCGCTTCGTCGCCGGCTCGGCTCCGGACGAGCTGTTGCTGTCCGAGCCCAGCTCGACCTTGATATGCGTGAGCCCCGCGCCGCGGACCGGATCGAAGAGCATCCGCATGATCTTCCAGTAGGCGTCGGGGTTCTCCTCCTTGTAGTCCAGCAGCAGGTTGGACGTGTTGTTGCAGGAGACCGAACCGAATCCGCCGAACACGTTGTGCGCCGCGCCGTCCGGTCGGCGCTCGACATCGCCGCCGTCGACGACGATCTCCCGCCAGTTGATCGAAGGGTCGTCAAGGCGCAGCTCAGGCAGCCCGGCTGCCGGCTGAGTGACCAAGGTTGTCTTATCCGCGGGCGCTGCCGCGGCGGACGGCGCCAGCGGTGCGACGAACCCGAGGGACAGCACCACGATGGTCGAGGCGGCGATGATGGGCGCGCGTCGCCGCGGTTGTGGAGGCGTGGCTGTCATGGGCGGTCTCCTGCCGTCGTCGACCGGTCAGCGAACACCTATCTTGGCCGGGCCAGCGACGGATTTCAACGTTTCAGTGTGGCCGGTCAGATGGTGATGGCGATTTTCCCCGTGGTTTGGCCGGTCTTGAGGTAGTCGATCGCGTCGGGGGTTTGGGCGAGGGGGTAGGTGCGGTCGAGGAGCGGGGTGAGGGCGCCGGATTCGATGAGGTCGGCCAGCGTACGCAGGTCGGCGGCGGTCTCGGTGGACATGAGACCGGTCAGGCGCTGGCCGACGAAGGGCGACAGCAGCATCGCCCGGATTTGACGGTCTGCGCCCTGGAGCAGGCGTCCGTCTCCGGGCCCGCCGACGATGACGAGCGTGCCGCGGGGGGCGAGGACGCGGCGTAGCTGGGTTAGGGGACGGTTGCCGGCCGTGTCGAGGATGAGGTCGTAGCGGTCGGCGCCGGTGGTGAAGTCATCGCGCGTGTGGTCGATGACGTGGTCGGCGCCGAGGGAGCGGACCACGTCGGTCTTCGCGGTGCGGCACACGCCGGTGACGTGGGCGCCGTAGGCCTTGGCGAGCTGGACGGCGAAGCTGCCCACGCCGCCGCCGGCACCGGTGACGAGGACCCTCTGCCCGGCGGTGAGCTGGCCGGCGTCGCGCAGTCCGTGGAGGGCGGCGCAGCCGGAGATGGGCACGGTGGCGGCCTGGGCAAAGGTGAGGGTGGCCGGTTTCGGGGCGAGCTTGTCCTGGTGGGCGCGGGCGTACTCGGCGTATGCACCGTCGCAGGTGCCGTAGACCTCGTCCCCGGGTCGGAACCGGGTGACGTTGGCGCCGACGGCCGCGACGACACCGGCGACGTCCATGCCCGGGACGGGGTTCTTGGGCCGGCGCAGCCCGATACCGGCGGCGCGCACCACGTAGGGCAGGCCGGTGACGACGTGCCACACGCCCTGGTCGACGCCGGCGGCCTTGACGCGGACGAGCACGTCGTCGGCGCCGATGGCCGGGACGGCGATGTCGCGCAACTGGAGCTGCGCCGGCGCGCAGTAAGTGTCGCGGGCGATCGCGATCATCGTCGTCTTCGCCATGGTCGTCTCGATCCTGGTCGGGGTGTTGATCATGGGGGTGGTCCTCTCGGATGAGGTGCGGTTGGGGGTCAGCCTTCGGAATCGGGGTAGTGGAAGACGTCGTCGAGCGGCACCTTGAAGACGCGGGCTATCTGGAAGGCCACCTCCAGCGACGGCGAGTAGCGGCCCTGCTCGATGGCGATGATGGTCTGCCGGGTTACCCCGACGCGGTCGGCCAGCTGCGCCTGCGTCATCTCGCCGTTCGCGAACCGCAGGGCTCGGATCGAGTTGGTGACCTTCGTGGGTTTGACCATGGCTAGAATCCCCGCCGGTACAAGACGATCTTCGTGATCGACGAGGCGAGCGCGGCCAGGACGAACGCCAGATAGAGGGTGTTGGCGATCCAGAAGTGGGCGGCCTCCGCCATGGCCAGGGCGAGCGGGACGATCGCGGCGATGCTCATGACGTAGAACCCGACGTACTCGCCCAGCCGGTGGATCTGCCGGTCGCGCTCGTCGGTCCGGCCGGCCTCCCTCGGCGAGGCGACGGCGGCTGCGATGTTGGCGACGATGCTCAGGCCGATCCCGGCACCGATGGCGATGATCATCGGCCGTACATAGGCGATACGCGCGACGTCCGCGCCCGGCACCCTCGACAGCACGGTGACGAAGTAGACCGCGGCGACGCCGGCGGAGACCACGACGTAGATCCACGATCGTTTCTCTTCGGATGACATGTCCCGCTCCCATGTACAAAAACTTTGACATCGCCAAGGTAAAGCAACGCAGACATGATGTCAATAATTTTGTACCTGACGTCCCGGCCTCATCGACCGCGATGGTTACCCGGCGATGGCGGCAAAGTGCCGGTCAACTACCGATTACCTTCCTGGTCCGCCGCGCGACCGGTCCCGACGATGAAGGGGCAATCCGTTCGACACGAGAGAGAGGACCGTCCACATGCGACAATCGTTGCGACTTGTGCTCGCGTCAGCAGGGGCGGCCGCGGGCCTGGTCGCCTCGCTCCTCACGGCCGCCGGACCGGCTCGGGCATACAGCCCCAACCCCGGCGCGGCCCCCGCGAGACTCGCCCCCGACACCTGGCCCCGGCCCAAGGGGCCGCTGCCGGCCGTCCGTCGGGACGCCGCCTGCTTCCTCGACGACGAGATCGACTACACGCTCTTCCAGTACGACGCCGACGCTGTCGCCGTGAAGATCGAGATGCACGTCGGCGGAAGCATGGTCGGCAAGGTCGAGTTCCATCCCTACGACGAGGTGTTCTGGATCTACGACACGAGGGATGACGGTGACGCCATCTACGTGACCGTCTGCCGCATCACCAATCCGGACAACCCGCTGTGCCAGGCGGAAGAGGGTCCGTGGACCGCCGGCGGGGACGATGCGGTCGACGTCTCCATCATCGACCGGGACTACCCAGACGGCCAGGCAATTCGCATCTCCGTATGGGACAACGAGAACGCGACCGATCTCATCGGACGGTACGGAGGCATCCCCTGAGCAGCCACCCGCGGGCGGCCGGCGGCTCGCGGAACTCGCCGTGGGCCGCCGTCACCGCGTCAGTAACGGCGTAGCGTCATGGGATGGGTCGGTACGTGGACCTTTCGCACCGGATCAGCGGCGGCGATACCGAGCCGTGGCCGGCGACCCAGGTGGTCGCGCCGTTCCAGCACGATCCGAACCGCGCCGACATCGCCGCGCTGCCGCCGGAACGGCTCGTCGACGTCCCGGTCGAGATCGTCCACATGGTGGGCGCGGTCGTGGTGACAGCGGCCGAACTCGGGCCGCCGGACCGGTTCTGGGGCCGGGCGGTCCTCGTACACACCGGGTGGTCCCGGGACTGGGGGACCGCCGCCTACCAGACGGGCGCCCCCTACCTGGCTACCAGCGCGATCGAGGCGCTGGTCGACGCCAACGTCGCGGTGGTCGGCATCGACTCGTACGCCGACGATGTCGCAGCTACGGCCCGGCCGGCGCACGAGCGCCTGCTGGGCAACGACGTGCCGATCCTCGAGCACCTGACCAACCTTGGCCGGCTTCCCATCGTCGGTGCACGCCTGTTCGCGCTTCCTGCCCCCACGGTCGGCATCGGGTCCGCGCCGGTCCGTGCCGTGGCTGTGCTGCAGCCCGTTTAGAGACGCGCTCTGGTGATTCAGGGCCGGCGTGCGGTCGTGAGGCGGATGGTGGTGGCCCAGCCCAGGGTGCCGTCATCGGAGCGCAGCCGCTCGGCGACCAGGGTGGTGAGTGCGGCGCGGGCGTCGTCGTGGTCCTGCGCCGGGATGCTCTCCATCATGCCGCGCATGCCGGCCGACCAGAGCCAGTCCCAAAACTGCTCGGGTCGCGCGAACACGGTGCGGTGCGCCTTCTCGGTAAACCGCACGTCACTGAATCCGCCGCCCGCCAGCAGCTCCACAAGCGACTCCCGGGTGCGCAGCCGCGCATCCGGCGGTGGCGGCGAGCCGGGGACCGGCTCGGGTGGCGGTGGCAGGTACGGCCCCAGCGCCTGCCCGAAGTGCTCGAACCACTCCTTGTCGGCGTCGGACACCTCGGTGAACGTGCTGATCACGAGCCGCCCGCCCGGGCGGAGCAGGCGGGCATACGCCCGTACCGCCGCCGGCGCGTCCGGCAGGAAGAAGAGCACCAGGCCGGCGAGTACGGCGTCGAAGGACGCGTCCGGGAAGTCGGGGGCCTCGGCGTCGCCGACCTGTACATGTAGGTGAGCGAGGCCGCGCCGTCGCGCCTCGGCGGCGGTGGCCTCGACCATCCCCACGGCCAGATCGATGCCGATCGCGGCGCCGGATGGGCCGACCGCCTCGGCTGCGGGGATCAGGCTCGCGCCGCGGCCGCAGCCGACGTCGAGTATCCGTTCGCCGGGGCGCAGGCCGGCGTGTGTGGCCAGGGCGGCGCCGAGCGGGTCGAAGAACGCGACGCCGGTCTGCTCGTACATCGGCGCCGCACGGTCGAAGACGCCGGCGATCCGCTGTTTGTCCGCTTCCGCCATGGTCACCGCCGCAGCCTACCAGGTTAATGGAAACGGTTCCCATATGCCGGCGGTGTTCACCAGCTGATTCGGGCCGCCACCGGCCGGTGGTCGCTGCCGGTGGCCGGCAGCACCCACGCGCTTTCTGGCTCCACCCCTCTGACGAGGATCTGGTCGATCCGCACCATCGGAAACTTTGCCGGCCAGCTGAAGCCGAAGCCGGCCCCGGCCGCGCCGTGGGCCGAGAGCATCTGCGAGGTGATGTCGGCGAACGCGCGGTCGTCCATGGTGCCGTTCAGGTCGCCGAGGAGCACCACCCGCTCGTTCTGCTCGGCGGCGATGGCCTGGCCGAGTGCCTGTGCGCCTCTGTCGCGCGAGTCCGTCCAGTAGCCCGCCCTGGGATTGACCCGCACCGACCCGAGGTGGGCCACATACACCGCCAGCGGACCCTGGTCCGTGGCTACCGTGGTGCGCAGCGCCCGTGTGTAGGCCATCTTGATATCGGCCGGCTTGGTGGCCGCCAACGGCCCGGCGTCCATCCCGACGTCCACCGGCCGGGCGTCCGACAGCGGCAGCTTGCTCCACAGCCCGACCGTGCCCTGCACCGTGTGGTACGGGTACGCCTTCGCCAGCCCGTTCTCGTATGTGCCCCGGGCTTCCTCGGTCAGCTCCACCAGGGCCAGCACGTCCGCCCCGGAGGCGGCCAGGTCCCGGGCGGTGCCGGCCGGGTCGGGGTTGCCGGCGCCGACGTTGTGCTCGGCCACGGTGAGGTCGCCGCCCGGTCGGGACTTGTCGCCGAGCAGCCCGCCGAAGAGGTTCAGCCACACCATGACCGGCAGCAGCAGCGCGGCCACTGCGGAGGCGGAGCGGCGCCACAACGCGCCGGCCAGTAGTACCGGGATCAACAGGCCGAACCACGGCAGGAAGGTTTCCACCAGGCTGCCGAGGTTCCCGATCCGGTTCGGGATCTTCCCGTGCAGCAGCATGAACAGGCCCAGCAGCACCGCCAGCGCCGCGAGCCCCAGGCCGCGCTTCCAGGGGGCCAGCCGGCAGACGGCGCGTACCGCCCGGCGGATGCGCGCGCTGTCAATCACTGCTGCATCCTCGGGTCCTGCGTGGGGTCGGCGTACATGGCCGGGCAGCCCTCGTTGATCGCTTCGGGGCGCAGTTCGTAGTGCCAGGGTTCGTTGCGGTAGATCTGGCACAACCCGTAATCGGCGCCGTGCTTGGACAGCCACGCCGTGGCATCAGAAGGCCCAATGTCGATCGCTTCCCCCGTCACGTGAGCAGACGTGTCGGGAGTGGACACCCATCGAGCGGCTTCCTTTTCCGAGCCGTACTTCGAGATCGCCTCACGGAGTAGTTGTTCCTGGTACTTCGGAGAACGCCAGCCACTGTTGACGAAGAACTCAACCCCGTCGTCGTCGGCATCCCTTGCGGCTTGGCGCAGGGCACCGAGCAGATCGGCGTCGAGCTTGGCCACGGCCGGAAATTCGTCATCGAAGACCGTCACGCCGTCAGGGACGACACCATCAGCGACGGAGACCCCGGATCGCGTCTGGCGGTCCAGCGCCCGGTCGATGCGCGGAGCCTGCGGGCGCGCCTCACCAGGTGGACCATGGTGGTCGTCGTGGCGACTGTCGCTGGGTGATACCGCCGACGAGGACGAGGGCGAGGACGAGGACGAGGGCGCCAGCGACCGGTAGACGGGGATACCGATGAGCGCCGCGCTGACGACGACGAGGGCAGCGAGGATGATCGATCGGGTGCGACGGGCTGCCGTTCGTGCTGGTTCGCGGTAGATCATGCCTTCAGTCAAAGCGGCGTGGTGTTGCCAGCCCGTATGAGATTTTTGATAGGCCGACGATATGCCCCATCTCATAGCATCGAGAGTGTGCGTGTGTTGGTCGTCGAGGACGAGCCCTACATGGCAGAGGCCATCCGCCATGGCCTACGCCTGGAAGCGATCGCGGCCGACATCGCCGGTGACGGTGACACCGCCCTGGAACTGCTGAGCGTCAACGCCTACGACATCGCCGTCCTCGACCGCGACATCCCCGGCCCCTCCGGTGACGAGATCGCCAAACGCATCGTCGCCTCCGGCAGCGGCATGCCTATCCTCATGCTCACCGCTGCCCACCGTATCGACGACAAGGCCACCGGGTTCGAGCTAGGCGCCGACGACTACCTCACCAAGCCCTTCGAACTCCGAGAACTCGTGCTCAGGCTCAGAGCACTTGACCGCAGGCGCGCCCACAACCGACCACCTGTGCGAGAGATCGCAGGCCTGCGTCTGGACCCGTTCCGCCGCGAGGTCTACCGCGACGGCCGGTACGTCGCCCTGACCCGCAAGCAGTTCGCCGTGCTCGAGGTCCTCGTCGCTGCCGAAGGCGGTGTCGTCAGCGCCGAAGAACTACTGGAACGGGCGTGGGATGAGAACGCGGACCCGTTCACCAACGCCGTGCGCATCACGGTCTCGGCACTGCGTAAACGGCTCGGCGAACCCTGGATCATCGCGACCGTGGCCGGCGTCGGCTACCGCATCGACACAGCATCCGGCACCAGACGTGAGGGAGGAGACCGTGGATAGGGCGCCCGGTTTGAGCGTTCGCCTCAAACTCACCCTCAGCTACGCCGGATTCCTCATGTTCGCAGGTGCCTTGCTAATCGCGGTCGTGTGGGTGTTTCTTCTGCGATACGTGCCCGACGATGTATTCGTCACCCCTGCCCCCCGGCGCCCCCGCGATCCCTTTGTTCCCCACCAGTTCATTCCCAACCGGTCCGACCTTTGGCGCGCTTTCGCTCCGAAGGCGACCGCGGCGTTGGCGTTCCTGCTGGTGTTCGGCCTTGCGGGAGGGTGGATTCTCGCCGGCCGCATGCTCACCCCGCTAACTCGGATCACACAGGCCACACGCATGGCCACCAACGGGTCGCTCTCTCACCGAATCCGGCTGCCAGGCCGCAGAGATGAGTTTCGCGAGCTCGCCGACGCCTTCGACACCATGCTCGCACGGCTCGAAGCACACGTCGCCGAACAGCAGAGATTCGCAGCCAACGCCTCACACGAACTGCGCACGCCGCTGGCGATCTCGCAGACATTACTCGACGTGGCGCGCAACGACCCGACACAAGACCATGCCGTACTTGTCGACCGCCTCCACACCGTCAACGCCCGGGCAATCGAGCTCACTGAAGCGTTGCTCCTGCTCAGCCGCGCCGACCAGCGGTCGTTCACCCGCGAGCACGTCGACCTGTCACTTATAGCGGAAGAAGCCACGGAAACGCTCCTGCCCCTCGCGGAAAAACGCGGCCTCACCATCGAGACCTCCGGCGACATCACCCCCACCATCGGCTCACACACGCTCTTGCTACAGATGACGATGAACCTCGTACACAACGCGATCGTCCACAACCTGCCTGAAGAGGGCACCGTGTGGATCACGACCGGCGTTCTTTCCAAGACTGTGGTGCTCACCGTCGAAAACACCGGCGAGAAGCTCTCCCCACAATTGGTTTCCACGCTTGCCGAGCCGTTTCAGCGCGGCACCAAACGCATACACACCGATCACGCAGGCATCGGCCTCGGCCTGGCAATCGTCAAGAGCATCACCCAAGCACACGACGGAACCCTCACGCTCATCCCTCGCCCCGCTGGCGGACTCCGCATCACCGTGCACCTACCCGCGGCTTGATCAGAGTGGGGCGCCTGTGCATTGAACGGGCATTAGACCGGTATCGCTCTACAAAGGACGGTCGAGCGTTTCGCGGAATGGTCGGCCAGGCGGCGGTAGGGGTAGCCCCACCGTTGCCCTTCTGGGCAGCGGGATGTCGCTGCCGCGTGGCCCCTCCTAGGGTCGGAGAGATCGACACGAGGAGGGTGTTGTGGGTGTCCACAGTCGAGGAAAGGTGCCCCGTGGCGCCGCGGCCGGGGCGGGTGCGCTGGCGGCGGGTACAGCGCCAACTACCGCCGCGGCCGCCGTGGCCACGACCACCGAGGCGGCCGTCGGCGCCCCGAAGGGCCATATCGGGCCAGCCGACCCGCGGTACGCGTTCCTGGCCGGACGCGGATACAACGAGCGGTTCATCGGCTCGCCCGACCATATCCGCCTGGTCGGCTCGACGGACGACGTGGTACGCGCGCTGAACGACGCGGTACGTGCCGGCAAGCGCGTCGCGGTGCGCAGCGGCGGGCACTGCTTCGAGGACTTCGTCGACGACCCCGCCGTCCGGATGGTCATCGACATGAGCGCCATGACCGCGGTCTACTACGATCCGGCGCGCCGGGCGTTCGCGGTGGAGGCCGGTGCGACGCTGGGTGAGGCGTATCGGCGGCTCTTCCTGGGCTGGGGGGTGACGGTCCCCGCAGGGTGGTGTCCCGAGGTGGGTGTCGGCGGCCACGTGGCCGCAGGAGGATACGGCCCCTTGTGTCGCCGTCATGGCCTGGCGGTCGACCACGTGTTCGCGGTGGAAGTGGTGGTCGTCGACCGCGGTGGTAACGCCCGCAGCGTCGTAGCGACGCGGGAGCCGGCGGATACCAACCGCGACCTGTGGTGGGCACACACCGGCGGCGGGGGAGGATCATTCGGCGTGGTGACCCGCTACTGGTTCCGGGATCTGCCGGAGCCGCCCGCCGACGTGTTGTCGTTCACGCTCCAGTGGTCGTGGGAGGGGCTGCACGAGCCGGCCTTCACGCGGCTCGTGCATAACCACGGACGCTGGTTCGAGCGGCACGGCGACCGATACCCCGACCTCTACACCGAGTTTCTGTTGTTCCGCCGCCAGCAGGGCACGATCATGCTGATCGGGCAGGTCTCGGGCGCCGACGCGGAGCGGGTGCTCGACGAGCACGTTGCGGCGCTCGGCGACGGCGTGGGCGGTCCCACCTCTCGAACCCAGGAGCGGCGGCCCTGGCTCGCGGCCGCGCTCAAGGGCTCGGAAGAGACGTTCGGGTGGCGGATGAAGGTGAAGTCGGGATCCTTGCGTCGCCCGTTTCCCGCCCGGCAGATCGCCGCCGCGTCCCGCCTTTTGACCAAGGACGCCCCCGACATCGTCAGCGGCGCGGTGAGCCTCAATTCCTAGGGCGGCAGGGTCAACGCGGTGGCGGCGGACGCCACCGCCACCGCGCATCGCGACGCCATCCTCAAGCTCTTCTACCTATCGGCGTGGGCGGAACCGGCGGACGACGCACGGCACATGGCGTGGATCCGCGAGTTCTACCGCGACATGTACGCCGACACCGGCGGCGTGCCGGTCGACGGCGGTGCGTACATCGGCTACCCGGACACCGACCTCGCAGATCCACAGTGGAACACGTCGGACCTGCCATGGTCCACGCTGTACTACGGCGACAACGCCGCGAGGCTGCGCGCGGTGAAACGGCGATGGGACCCGCGGAACGTGTTCCACCACGCGCTCACGCCGTGACGTGCGCTATTCCGGGTTGGCCGCTCTGGACATGGATGCTGGCCCGGGTCGCGACCGGGGCACCGGGTGCGTTGACGAACGGCACGACGCGGTAGTCGGTGCGCATCTGGTCACGGGCGAGGTGGCATACCTGGTAGCCGCGCTGGGCGTTGTGGAACTTCATGTGTGGGTTCTCGGCGAGCCAGGTTACGCCGAGGGGGTCCATGTCGACGCCGTTGCTGCCGGAGCTGATCGACGTGCCGAGGAACTCGGTGCCGACCGTGCGTGAGGTCGGGTCGGCGAAGTCCAGCTTGAGGTCGGCGGCCACGCTGCGGTGGGCGTCGCCGGTGACCATGAGGAAATTCTCCACCCGCCGGGCCACCACGCCGTCGAAGAGCCGTTGGCGTGCGGCGGCGTACCCGTCCCAGGGGTCCATGCCGAACCTCTCGCCCGGGCCGTCCGTGTGGTCGGCTTCCATGGCGAAGACCTGGTTACCCAACACGTTCCACCGCGCGGTGGACGCGCCGAGGCCGGCCAGCAGCCAGGCTTCCTGCTTCGCGCCGAGCATCTGCCGGTTCGGGTCCCAGCGCAGCGCCGGGTCGGTCAGCAGCCGGTCCCGGAATCGGCGGGTGTCGAGCATGTCGAGCTGCAACAGGTCACCGAACTTCAGGCGCCGGTACACCTGCATCTCCGGGCCGTGTGGCATCGAGGAGGCGCGTAGCGGCAGGTTCTCGTAGTAGGCCTGGTAGGCGGCGGCTCGCCGGAGCCGGAAGACGGCAGGGTCCTGGTCCGGCTCGGTGTCCGGTTGGGAGTGGTCACCGGCCCAGTTGTTCTCCACGTCGTGGTCGTCGGGGGCCACGACCCAGGGAGCGGCCGCGTGCGCGGCTTGCAGGGCCGGGTCGAGTTTGTATTGGCTGAACCGGATCCGGTAGTCGGTGAGGGAGAACGTTTCGGTGACCGGCAGGTGCGCCCGACCGATCGATCCGACCCCGGCACCTTCGTAGATGTAGTCACCGAGGTGGACGACCAGAGCCACGTCCTCGGCGGCCAGGTGCTGGTACGCGGTGAAGTAGCCCTCGAAGTAGGCCTGGCAGCTGACGAACGCGAAGCTCAACGAGCGGAGCCTGGCCCTGGGGTGCGGCGCCGTGCGGGTGCGGCCCACCGGACTGACCTGGTCGCCGATCCGGAACCGGTACCAGTAGACCCGGTCCGAACGCAGGCCGCGCACCTCGGCGTGCACCGAATGCCCCAGGGCGGGTGTGGCCCGTGCGGTACCGCGGCGCACGATCCGGCGGAAGTCGTCGTCCTCGGCGATCTCCCACCGCACGGTCACCGCCTGGTTGGGCATGCCGGCGAACCCGTCCAGAGCCAGGGGTTCTGGCGCCAGCCGGGTCCAGAGCACGACACCGTCCGGCGTCGGATCGCCGGACGCGACGCCCAGCGTGAACACATAACCCGGCAGGCTGATCCGACCATCCGCGATGGTCGGTGTGGCGGAGGCCGGCTCGGCGGCCAGGACCGCCGAACCCGCGGCGATTCCGCCCAGGGCGAGGAAGTGACGACGGGGCAGCATCGGTGGCGACTGCGGCATGGGGAACCTTTCCGGTAGCGATATCGCGGACAAGCGGGTGGAGGTCTGGTGTTCTGCTGGAGTTAGGCCTCGACGACGCGGAGGGAAGCGCCGCCGTCGGCGAGGATGACTGAGCCCGTGAGGTATGCGGCGGCGTCGGAGCTGAGCCAGGCGGCGATCCGGGCGACCTCGTCGGCGGACTGGAGCCGTCCGAGTGGCACCGCGGTGCTGGCGCGGGCGGCGTACCCGGGTTCGGTTTCGAGCTGCCGGCGGGCCATGCCGGCGGCGACGATGCCGGGGGAGAGGGCGTTGACCCGGACCCGGTGCGGGGCGAGTTCGGCGGCCATCGCCCGGGTGAGCATGAGCAGGCCGGCTTTGGAGACCGAGTAGGCGGCGATCTCGGGCCACGGTTGGACACCGACCCATGACGTGATCATGGTGATGCTGCCGGGGCGGTCGGCGTGGACCATGCGGCGGGCGGCAGACTGTCCGATGTGGAATGCGCCGGTGAGGTTGACGTCGAGGTGGCGTTGCCACTGCTGGGGCGTGATGTCGAGGAAGGGCGCGGATTGGACGATCCCGGCCGCGGCGATGACGACGTCTGGCACCGGGAGCCGTTGGAGGACAGCGTCGACCGCGGCGCGGTCGGTTACGTCGACGGCTTCGAAGGTGTACGGTTCCAGGCCGTCGTCGGGCGCGACGAGCTGACTGTGGTTGTTGTCGGGCAGGTCCAGCACGTGGACGCGGTGTCCGGCCAGCCGCAGGTGCGCCGCGATGGCTCGTCCGATGTCGCCGGCGCCGCCGGTGACCACAGCGGTCGGCGCCGTCATGGCTGCCGCTTCGCGGCGACGTGGATTCGGCCGGACGTCGGCAGCGCGATACCGCCGGTGTCGTCGCGATCAGCAGGCACTCCATCGACAAGCACGGTGGCGAACGGTGCCGGCAGGTGCAGCGTGACTGCGGTCGGCACTCGTCGGGCGGCGGGGATGTCGAGGTCGAGGTGCAGCGAACCGTCGGCGGCGACGGCGCCGTCGAGGTCGACCGGACCGAACCTGGTCGGTGTCCGCGATGCCTGTAGCCGGTCGCCGGGGCGCATCCATTCGGCGGGTACGCCCGGCAGCACGCGGAGGGTCTCACCGACCTCCATCAGCAGCAGGTGCCGGACCAGGCGGATGAACTCGGCGGAGGCCCAGTTGTGCGGCATGTCGCCGCAGATCTGCCCGTGGCCGGTACCGGTCTCGGAGTGCTCTTCGCGCCAGACGTACGCGGCGGTGGCGTGGTTGGCCATCGCGTACAGGTAGTCGACGGCCTTGTCGCCGCGGCCGGCGTACAGCCAGGCGTGGGCGGCGAAGGAGGCGGAGTAGCTCCAGACCGCGCGGAAGGGCAGCCACCCGGTGGTGAAA
The DNA here is from genome assembly GCF_026130045.1 of Micromonospora sp. CPCC 205371. Classification (GTDB taxonomy): domain Bacteria; phylum Actinomycetota; class Actinomycetes; order Mycobacteriales; family Micromonosporaceae; genus Phytohabitans. Next base: position 160,409 of record NZ_JAIBNX010000002.1, on the reverse strand, counting down.
GGGATGCCTTCGGTGTCGTCGCGGGCGTCGAGCAGGCCGAGCAGGTCCCGCACGATAGCGGCGTCGGGACCCAGGATCTCGCCGGGCCAGACCGCCTGGCACAGCGCCCAGGTCGCCGACTCGGGCTGGATCCGGTGTGCCCGGGTCACGGCCGCGTCGGGGATGTCGGGCAGGAAATGGTGGGTGCCCGCTGGTGGCGGAAACATTGGCAGGTAGGGCATTCCGTCGTCGGTGGTCGTGCGGAGTTGTCGGGCGCGGTGGACGAACCGACCGTGCATCCGGTCGTACAGGGCGCGGATCTCGGCGGCGCCGTCGAGGGCGAGGCGCTCAGCGGCCGTGGCGGCCGAGCGCAGACCGGCGAGCGTCCACAGAGTAGTGGTGAGTTCGGCGCGTTGGCCGGCGACTCCACCGTCGGCGAACGCGATCGGCATCAGCCCTGCCAGCGGGTGCCCGTCCGGGAGGTCCTCGGCGCTGCGGTGTAGTTCGGCGATGTGCTGGCAGGCGCGCCGGACCACCGTCCAGAGTCGACGGAGCCCGTCGTCGTCGCCGCGCAATTCGTGCTGGCGCACGAGGGTCATCACCGCGATGGCGGTCTCTTTGACGTGTGGCGCGACTTGCAGCGCGGTGATGGAGCCGTCGGCCTTGACACGCTTGAGCAGTACCTCGATGCCGGCGTCGGCGAAATGGTCCCAGCCCAGGTACCGGGCCGCCTCGAGGATGAAGTGGCCGTCGGCGACCCACATGCCGCGGTAGACGGTCGGCCCGACCTGAAGCACGGGAAGTCCGTCGACCTCTTCGGCGGCCTGTAACAGGTTGCGCGCGCAGCCGGTCAGGACGTCCATGACCGCCGGGTCCGGCACGTGTATGGGGTGCCGGACCAGTTCTTGGTGGTCCCAGTCGTGCCGGGCGCGGTCCAGCGCGGCGCGAGCCGATTCCTCGTCGAGGTCCGCGTCGGCGCCGTCCTCGCATGGCACGACGACGACGCCACTGAGTCGTCCCCCGCCGCGCAGGACGGTCGCCAACGTGGCGAGGCCCGACGCGGGGACGAACCCGGTGGTGTGCGCGCGCAACAGCGGATGCGGACGGGAGGTCAGCACCGCCGGCTGCGTGTCTGTGGCGTCGTCGACGGTGGTGTCGTCCGGCCAGAACGGCAGGGCCGGCTCGGCGCCCGGCGTGAACGCCACGACGCGGTGTGCCGGCGCGATTCCCGGCGGTGCGACGACGGCTGCCCGGTCGTGGATGTCGATGTGCAGGCCGGTGCGCAGATCGCCGCTGCCTGAATGCGCGTCGATCTGCCAGAGCACGATGTCCCGGCGGCGGCCGGCGCCGTCGAGGTCGGCGAAGGCGGTCAGCTCCAGCGTCTGGCGGGGGTACTCGACGACGGTATGAACGATGGCACGGCGGGGACTCTCCACCCGTTGCACGACGTGTACCGGGTCGTCGTCGGTCTGGGCACGCAGGGCGATTACGCGGTCGAAGTTCCATGCCTCGAACTGCGCTTGGTGGAAGCCGTAGAGCAGCGCGCCGTCCTCCCGCACGAGGCTCTTGTGGTGGTCCAGCGGACGGCCGATGAGGGTCCACGTGCGTTTCGGCGCGTACCGGAAGTCGATGACCCGCTCGGAGGGCGCGGGATTGATGGTTGTTGTTGGTTGCATGTCAGCCTTTGATCGATCCTTCGAGCATGCCGCGAATGAAACCACGTTGCAGGAACAGGTAGACCACAATCACCGGCAGAGTGATGATCAGCGCTCCGGCGGAGAGGCCGGCGACGTCCACCGTCCGTTCGCCGACGAACAGGCCGAGACCGGCGGGTGCGGTCCGGCGGTCCGGGTCCTGGATCAGTACCAGGGCGAGCAGGAACTCGTTCCAGCTCCACAGGAAGAACAGCGTTGCGAGCGTGGTGACGGCCGGCCGGGCAGTGGGCAACAGGATTCGCCACAGGGTGGTCCAGGTCGACGCGCCGTCTAGCCGCGCCGCCTCCAGCAGGGACGTCGGCGATGACAGGAAGAACGCCCGCATCCAGAACGTGCCGAACGCGACCGACAAACCAATCTGGGGCAGGATGAGCGCCCAATATGTGTCGGTGAGGTGCAGCGCTCGTAGGTCGTAATAGAGCGGCACGACGGTCGCCTCGAACGGCATGACGAGGCCGATCAGCAGCAGGTAGAACAATCCGGTGGAGCCCCGGAACCGCATGGTGCCGAAGGCGTACCCGGCCAGTATCGACAGCGCGGTCGCGGTCGGCACCACCACGATGGCGACGATCGCGCTGGAGGCCATCAGCGAGCCGAATCCGCCGACGGTCCACGCGCGCCGGAAGTTGCCGAAATGCAGCTCATCCGGCAGTGCCAGACCGGTGACGGTGCTGCCCGGCGGTTGCAGCGCGACGGTCAGGATGCTGACGAACGGCAGCAGCACAGCCACGCAGAACGTCACCAGGACCGCGTAGATGACGAGCCGTTCCGCTCGGACGCTCATCGTTCCTCCCGGGCCAGCCTGGTGATGGCGAACACCACGGCGAAGATGAGCAGGGTGAGCACGACCGCGACGGCGCAGGCCAGGCCCACGTCGCCCTCGCGGAAGCCCAGGCGGTAGATCTCCACGGCGGGCACGTTGGTGGCGTTGCCCGGCCCGCCGTTGGTCGTCACGTAGACCAGGTCGAAGTTCCGCAGCGCGGCGATGGTGGTGATGGTCAGCGCCACTGCGATCTCCTGTCGCAGCCCTGGCAGGGTCACGTGGCGGAACTCCCTGATCGGCCCGGCGCCGTCGATGCGCGCCACCTCGTACAGGCTCGTGTCGATTTTCTGGACACCGGCAAGGAACAGCACCATACAGAGGCCGTACATCACCCAGGTGCCCACCAGGCCGACGGCGGGCAGCGCCCAGGTGAAGTCGCCGAGCCAGGCCCTGGTCACCGAGCCCAGCCCGATGGCGTGCAGCAGCTGGTTCACCACTCCGTCGTCGGTGTACATCCACCGCCACGCGACGCCGACCACCACCATCGCGATGACCTGCGGCAGGAACAGCACGGTGCGGAACACCGCCAGCCCGCGCAGCCGGTGGCGGCTCAGCGCCGCGGCAAGGACGAGACCGAGCATCACCGGCACGACGGAGGTGAAGACGAGAAAGACTCCGGCATGCGCGAACGAGGACAGGATCGTGCTATCGCCGAGCAGCCTGCGGTAGTTGTCCAAACCCACCCACCTGCCGACGGAGATGCCGTCCCATTCGAAGAACGACAGCTCGACGGTGTGCGCGAGGGGCACCAGGACGAACGCCAGATAGACCAGGAAGCCGGGCAGGAGGTACAGGTAGGCGATCCGCTGCCGCCGTCGCATGGGTGGACTCATTTCGCGGTGAAGGTGTTCCAGTCGTCCTGGACCGTTTTGATCAGCCCGTCCGCGCTCTGCTTGCCACCAAGCAGCTTCTGGACTTCCGAGAACAGCGTGTCCCCCATGGACGGTGTAGCCCAGTCCATATAAAGGGCCATGCCGTCGGCCTGCGTCACCTTCCGCCAACCTTCGAGGGTGCCTTCTTGCGCGGTCCCCGCGCCGGCCGTGGACGACTCACCGTTGAGCGCGGGCAGGTAGCCACCCTTGAACAGGGTCGGTGAGGCCTCCTGCGAGATCATGTAGTTGATGAACGCCGCGGCCACGTCCGGATGCTTCGACTTGCTCGACACGGCGAATGGCGAGGTGAGCGCACCGGTTGCCCGCGCCGGGGCGCCGGCCTTGGCGGGGGGCAGCAGCATGAACCCGGCGGCGCCCTTCATCTCCTGATCGATACGCGCTTGGATCCAGTTGCCGGTCACCATGAACACGCCTTCGCCCTTGATGAACTTCGAGACGCCGTCGTCGTAGGCGGTGCCGTTCGCCGAGGGCGCGACGTAGCCGTTGGAGACCCACGACTGGAGCGTGGCGGCGGCCTGCTTGACCCCCGGCCGGTCGAGCGACGCGCCCGGCTTGCCGTAGACCCAGTTCCGCACGGCATCGAGATCGTCGTACTGCGCGATGAGGTCGCTCAACAGGTGGTTGGCCGGCCACGCTTCCAGGTTGCCCAGTTGGATCGGGAGCTCACCGGCCGCCTTGGCCTTGGCCAGCGTGTCGGTGAACGCGGTCAGGTCGGCGATGGCCTCCGGCTCCACGCCGAGCGCTTTGAGTTTCGCCCGGTTGTAGTAGACCCCGACGAGGTTGCCGGCCACGCTCGCCCCGTAGAGCTTGCCGCTTCCGAAGCTGCGCGCGTCGTCCTCGAACCGGAGCTGGTCGAGCAGACCGGGGCCGAACCGGTCCGACCAGCCGTACGCGGCCGCGTAGTCGTCCAGCGGGCGGATCAGCTTGCCCTTTACCAGCGGGCCCATCATCACGTGGGCCTGTCCGACCTGGGCGATGTCAGGCGCCTTGTCCGACGACATCACCAGCTTGATGTTCTTGCCGTAGTCGGCGAAGGCGGTGTACTGCCGTTCGATCGTGACGTTGGGGTGCAGCGCCTGAAAGTTCTTGATCAACGTGACGATCGCGTCGCCGGTGCCGCCGGCCTCGTAGTCGGTCAGGGTCAGCGTGATCTTCTCGTCGCTGGGCACCGCGGTCGAGATCGGACCTGCCGTTGCGGTCGAGTTGTCCGACCCGGGGGTCGGGCTGCAGGCGGCGGTGACGAGGGCCACCGCGGCGGTACACAAAGCGGCACGAGCGGTACGGGCGACAGTGCGTCGCACCAACACTTTTGTCATCGCGGGGAAACCTCGTTGTCATCGGGTAGACCGGTCAGACCACAATGCATGAGAAGCCATGAGCCGTCAAGCCACGAAACCCAAGGTGGGAACGGCATCCGTGCTGTTGCGCCCATCGAAGAGACGACTTGACCGGCTGTGCGGGGCCAAATATGGTCTTACCAGTCATGCCTAACGATGGAGCACTGTGAAGATCATCGGCCTAGAGACGGTGCGCCTGCCGCACCTGCCCAACCTCCTGTTTGTGCACGTGTCGACCGACACCGGCCTGGTGGGTCTCGGCGAGACCTACTACGGCGCGGGCCCGGCCGAAGCGGTCGTGCACGAGGAGCTGGCACCGCGCCTGCTCGGGCTGGAACTCGGTGACAGCGCACGGGACATCGCCCGGCACGCGGGCGGAACCGTGGCGTACGTCGGATACTCGGGCAGCGGCGCGGAAACGCGCGCCCGCAGCGCCATCGACCTCGCGCTGTGGGACATCGCCGCCCAGCACGCGGGCCTACCGCTCGCCGACCTGCTCGGCCGGCGCCGCGACTCCCTGCGCGTCTACAACACCTGCGCGGGGCCGCTCTACATGCGCCAGACCTTCGGCCAGGTCTCGTCCAACTGGGGATTGACCGCCGCGGACGGCCCGGTGCAGCCCTACGAGGACCTCGACGCGTTCCTTCACCGGCCGGAACAGCTAGCCCGGGATCTCCTCGCGCAGGGCATCACCGCGATGAAGATCTGGCCCTTCGACCAACTCGCCGAGCAGACCTCCGGCCGTTCCATCGACGCGGCCGGGCTCGCCGCCGGCTGTGAACCGCTCCGGCGTATCCGCGCCGAAGTCGGTGACGCGATCGACATCGCGGTCGAGTTGCACGCGCTGTGGAGCCTCGATCCGGCGCGCCGGATTCTGGACGCGATCGCCGAGTTCGCTCCATTCTGGGCGGAGGACGCGCTACGGCCCGACGACCTCAAGGGCCTACGCATCTTGCGCACCGGATCGCCGATCCCCCTGGCGGGCGGTGAGACGCTCGGCGGCGCCCGCGCACATCGCAACCTGCTCGACGCCGACGGCATCGACGTGCCCATCGTCGACCTTGGCTGGGTCGGCGGCATCAGCGAGACCCTCGACCTGATACCCGCGGCGCAGGACGCCGGACGCCCACTCACCCTGCACGACTGCAGCGGTCCGGTCGTCTTCGCCGCCTCGGTGCATCTGGCGATGCACCTGCCCGAGAACCCGATTCAGGAATTCACCCGCGCCTATCACCACGGATGGTGGCGGGATATCGTGGACGGCATCCCACCCGTGCACGTCGGCGCCGTCGCCCCGGCACCGCGCTCGGGACACGGGGTCAGGCTGCGCCCGGAGGTCCTGGCCGCCCCCTCCACCCGGATCACGCGGCTAGGACGGTGCCTGACAGCACCCGACCGATCCTCCGCGACCGACGACGCACCGCCGCGGTCCAGCGCCGCGACCGCTAGTGCCGGCTGAACCGCCCCGGCTCCGAGCCACCGATGCGGCCTCGCTGACCAGGTTGTCCAGCCCAATCACGACAGATACAGTTGTGGCATGACCGGTCCGACCAGCGCCGATTACACCGCTCCGGCGAGCCGATGACGACGCGCCCGCCCCGCGCTTCGCTCGAGGCGCACCTCGAGCAGGAGCTGCTGTCCGGACGGTTCCAACCTGGAGAAAAGCTACCCTCCGAGCGAATCCTCGCCGAGACCTATGCGGTCAGCCGACCAATCGTCCGGGAAGTGCTGCGCAGCCTGCAAGAGCGTCGCCTGGTCGACGTCATCGCGGGCCGGGGCACCTTCGCCCGGGCGGCCAAGACGACCGACGGCGCACGATCTCTCGACGCCTTCTTCCGCCGCCGTCAGGTCACGCCACGAGAACTGACCGACGCTCGCATCATGGTGGAGTCGGTGACCGCGGCCGCCGCCGCGAGACTGGCCACCGACGAGGAGATCGCGAGCCTGCTGGCCACGCTCGAACGCTTCAACAAAGCCACCAACGTCGTGGACAGAGCACGCGCCGACATCGCCTTCCACGCCGCGATCGCGCGCATGGCACGCAACCCGGTCATCGAAGCGATGTTCGCCTCTGTATCAGGGCTAGCGTTCGAGCTCATGCTTCGCAGCCTCAGCGACCCCCACGTCGCCCGCGAAGGAGTGCCCTTCCACGACGACATCTTCACCGCGATCAAAGAGCATGACCCGGAAGGCGCACGCCAGGCCATGCTCGGCCACCTCTCCGTCGCCCGCCGCACCTACGGTGCCGACTACGACAAGAGCCTCGACGACATCGTGCACCGCGAGCTCGGCAAGCTGATCCCCGCCGTCGACCTCGACCACCTGCTCAACGAGATCTTCGACGAAGTCTCTCCATAGCCCGCCATCGCACTCACCCCTTCCGCCGGGTACGGGTGCGGACCTGGTCGAGGGCGACCGCGAGGATGAGCACGACACCGAGCACCGCGGTCTGCCAGAACGACGAGATGTCCATGAGCACCAAGCCGTTGGTCAGGGTGCCCATGATCAGAGCGCCGACCAGCGTCATCCATATCCGGCCCTGGCCGCCGCTCAGGCTGGCGCCGCCGAGCACCGCCGCGGTCACCGCGCTCAGCTCCAGACCGCTGGCGGCTTGCGGAGATCCGGCGATGAGTTGGCTGGCGATGACCAGGCCGGCGAGGGCGGCGGAGAGCCCGGACGCGACGTAGACGAGCGTGCGCACCCGGTTGACGTGCACCCCAGACAGGAAGGCCGCCTTGGCGTTGCCGCCGACCGCGAACACGAACCGGCCGAACACGGTATAGCGCAACACCGCCCACACGGCCACGAACGTCAGCAGCATGAACACGATCGACACCTGGACGCCGCCGATCCGGGCCCGCCCCAGGTACGCGAGCTGGTCGGCCGGGTAGACGACGGTGAGCGCGTCCGTCCACACCAGGGCGACACCGCGGATGATCGACATCATGCCGAGGGTGGCGATCAGCGGGTTGACGTTGAGCCGCGTGATGACCAGTGCGTTGCCGGCGCCGATCACGCCGCCCACGGCGAGGGCGCTGACGATGGCGAGCGGCGCCCCCACCCCGGCGGAGAGCATCTCAGCGGCCACGACGCTCGTGAACGCCGCCGTGGAACCGACCGAAAGGTCGAACCCGCCACTGATGATGACCGCCGTCTGCACGGCCGCGACGATGCCGAGCGTTGCCACCGAAGCGGTGATGTTGAGCAGGTTGGAGCCGGTCAGGAACACCGGCGAGGCGATCGTGAAGGCCACCAGCAGGCCCACGTAGATCACTACCAGTGCGGCGCCGGACTGGAGCGCACCCTCCAGGCTCAGGACGGGGCGGACGCGCGCCATGAGCGGCACCGCGCTGGACTGATGGGTCATCGGTCGTGGCCTCCAATCGCGAGGTCGACGATCCGTTGTTCGTCGACGGTGGCGGTGGGGTAGGTGCCGACGAGCTCGCCCCGCGTCACCACCCCGATCCGGCTGCACAGGCTCATCAGCTCGGGCAACTCGGAGCTGATGACCAGCACACCGGCCCCCTGTTCGGCGACGCGGGCGATCAGCTCGTACATCTGCGACTTGGCCCCGACGTCGACGCCCTTGGTCGGCTCGTCCAGCACGAAGACCTTCGGCTCGATGGCGAGCCACCGTGCGAAGATCGATTTTTGTTGGTTGCCGCCGGACAGCGCCGCCACCGGCACGTCCGGGTCGCGCGGGCGGATGTCGAGTTCCTGCGTCCAGCGCCGGCCGGCGGCGCGGTCCGTGGCCCGGGTGACGACCGCGGCGGCACCCCGGTCCGCGAGCGCGGCGATGGCCACGTTGGTGCCGACCGGCAACAGCGGGAAGATGCCCTCTTCGCGGCGGTCGGACGGTACGTGCGCGAACCCCGCCTTGCGGCAGGTGGCGGGCGTGCGGCGGGAAAGCCGCCGGCCCGCGACGGTGACCTCGCCGCTTGACGGTACGGCGCCCACCAGCGCCTTGGCGACCAGTTCCACGCCGGAACCGGCCAGCCCGTACAGGCCGAGAATCTCACCCGGCCGGATCGCCAGGTCGAGCGAACGCAGCCGGCCGGGCACGCTCAACCCGGTCACCTCCAGGCTGCGCCGCCCGTCGCCGACCTCTGGCTCGGCATGGTGCTCGCGCCGGAACGCGTCGATCTGCCGGCCGACGATCTGCGCCACGAGCTCCTGCCGCGACACGTCCCCGACCCGCTGCGTACCGACCACCGCCCCGTCGCGCAGCACCACCGCCCGGTCGGCGATCCGCTGGATCTCGTCGAGCCGGTGCGAGATGTACAGGATGCCGACGCCGTGCTCGCGCAGCGAGGCGACGGCGGTGAACAACTTCTCCACCTCCGCCGCGGTCAGCGCGGCGGTGGGCTCGTCCATGAGCACTACCGCGGCACCGGAGCCCACCGCACGGGCGATCTCCACGAGCTGCCGGTCACCGACCCGCAGGTCGGCCATGCGGGCCCGCACGTCGATGTCCGGCGCGATCCGTGCGAGGGCCTCCCGGGCCTGTTCGACGAGGCGGCGCCGGTCCAGCAGAAACGGCGCCCCACGCCGGCGCGGCAGCCGCGCCAGCAGCAGGTTCTCGGCGACCGAGGTGGGCCCGACGTAGCTGAGCTCCTGGTGCACGACGGCGACACCGAGCTGCGCCGCGCGCGCCGGCGTGGCCTGCTCCAGGTGCGCCCCGTTCACCCACACGCCGCCCTCGTCCGGCACGATCTCCCCAGCGACGCAGCGGACCAGGGTGGACTTGCCCGCGCCGTTCTCGCCGAGCAGCGCCACCACCTCACCGCGGTCGACGTGGAGGCTGACGCCGCGCACCGCGTGGGTGGCGCCGAACCGCTTGTGCACGCCGTCGCAGCGCAGCACCGCTGTCACGCCGGCCTCCCTTCCGGTTGCTGTGATCGTGCGGCGGATCAGCAGGTGGGGTAGGACTCGCGGATGTTGGCGTTGCTGACCCACTTGTGTTCGATGTAGACGTTGTCGTCGCTCGCCTCACCGGCGTGCAACTTCCGGGCCAGCTCGACGAGCTTCTCGCCGTACTTCTCCGGGAAGTAGCCGACGGTGCCGATGAAGGTCTTGGAGTTGTTGCAGATTTCCTGCCGCGCCTCGATGGTGGCGTTCTGCCCGCCGATGAGGAAGGCGTCCTGCCGGCCCGCGCTCTGGATGGCCCGGAAGGCGCCGACGGCGCTCGGGTCGTTGACCGCGCCGAGCAGGATGTGCTGATCCCCGGCGAGCGTCGGCAGCAGGTTCTGCATCGCGGTCAGCGATGGCTCCAGCGCCCCCTTGCCGTCCACCTTCACCACCTTGGAGTCCGGGAAGTCGGGGAAGACCTTGCGTACCCCGTCGACGTACCCGTCGGTGCGGGAGCGGACGAGCTCGCCAGATTGCGGAAGCTCCAGCAGCACCAGCTTGTCGACGCTGCCCCACTTCTCCTTGGCGGCCTTGGCCAGCTCCTCGCCGGCGATCTCACCGGCACGCCGGTTGTCGGCGCCGAAGAACACCGCGCACGGCTCGTGCGGGATGTCGATCGCGATGACCTTCTCGCCGAGGCCGGCGGCCTTGAACTTCTCGCACAGCGCCGGCGCGATCTGCGCGTCGGTCTGGAACTCGATGACGACGTCGGCCTTGCGCAGCACCAAAGTGTCCGCATTGGACAGCGCGACCTGGGGGTCGTACTTGTTGTCGAGGACGATGAGTTCCAGGCCGGCCTGCTTGGCCGCCGCCTCCAGGCCGCGGTTGACGTCCGCGACGAAGGGAAACTCGCTGGATAGACCGGCGTAGCCGATGGTGAACGAGTCACCAGCCGCCGCGCTGTCGCCGCCGCGGTTGCACGCCGCCGCCAGCAGCGAGGTGGCGGCCAGAAGGGCGAGTGTCCGGGTCAGGGATCTGGTTGATGTCATGATATTTCTCCTTCGCGCGGGCACGCGGGGGTCGCGCTGCGGCGGATGGGCGACTCTGCGGCACTACGCCGCGGCGATGACCCCGCCCGGGTACCGGTCGAAGACCTTGGGGTCGTAGAGGGGCACGATGTGGTCCGCGACCCGCCGGGTGCGTTCGTAGCAGGCGAGCCCCTCGTACATGTTCTCGTTGATGCCGAGCATCCGGCCGTCCTCGACGTTCTCGTAGTAGAAGAACGAGTCCGAGGCGACCACGGTGCCGGCCGTGGAGTCGATTTCCACGGCTATGGAAGCGCGGTGATGCGTCCCCGTCCACCAGGTACGCAGGCCGGGTGCCACCTCGTCTTCGTCGTCGAGCAGCCGGACCCGACCCCAGGCCTCGGTGACCAGGTGCACCAACACCTCGGGGGAGATGGAGGTCCACCGGTTGTCGTGCGGGTGCTGGTGGGTGGTGTGGAAGTGGATCCAGCCCTTCTTGGACAGGCACACCTGCGCGTTGGGGAACAGCGGGATGCCGGCCGTGGTGTAGAGCTGGAACGGCGTGGCGAACACGTGGGTCACCTCGTCGGGCCGTACCCCGACGCGGGCCAGCTGCGCCTCCAGGGTCTCGTGCTCCTCACGCAGGTACCGGGCGCGCGAACCGAGGATCGAGCTCCAGATCTCGTTGAGCGGGCCGAGGTCGGCCGGCGCTCCGGTGTTGACCAGTGCGGTGACCCCGTTTCCCTGGATGAGCAGGACGTGAAAGGAGAGCGGGAACCAGCGGTCCCACTCGCTCATCCAGAACAGCTCGGGACCGGGGATCTCCGTCCGCCCTACCGCGAGCGCCCGTACCGCGAAGCTCACGCTGACCTCCAATTCGCTCACCGAAACAACGTTTCAAGTGGGTGAACAGCACTCTAGTACCGGCCGAAGTCTTGTCAAGAGAGCGAACATCTGTTCAGATACGCGAATCGGCGTTATTCTTCCGCAGGTCGGCATCCAGCCGTGCGACCGGAGGTGACCGTGGCGGCAGCGAAGGCTCCACATGGCGAAGCGGAGACCGTCAAGTCGGCTCAGCGCGGCCTGGAGATCCTCGACCTGCTCACGCACCGCGAGACGCCGCTGACCTTCACCGAGATCGCCGACATGCTCGGTTACCCCCGGTCGAGCTTGCACGGGCTGTTGCGCACGCTCGTCCAGGCCGGGTGGGCCGAGGTCGATCCGGTCACCCGCCGGTACACGCTGGGCATCCGCGCCTGGCAGGCCGGCAACGCGTACCTGCGGGCGGTCGACCTCGCCGACCGGGCCCGCCCGTACATGGAACGGGTCCGCGACGAATTGGACGAGACGGTCCAGCTCGCGGTCCGCGACGGGCGGCACAACGTGTACGTCGCCAAGGCCGACGGCAGCCAGCTGCTCGCGCTCGCCTCCGCCATCGGCCGGCGGCTGGCCGCCCACGCCACCGGCGTCGGCAAGGTGCTGCTGGCCGACCTGCCCGACGGCGACCGCCGCAAACTACTCGAGGCGCAGCCCCTTGAGCGGTTCACCGCTAACACCATCACGGACCTCGACGCGCTCGAGGCCGGGTTCGCCGGCATCCGGCGGCGCGGCTACGCGGAAGACAACGAGGAGTACACGCTCGGCGTCCGGTGCGTCGCCGTACCGGTACGTGACCACACCGGGCGGGTGACCGCCGGTTTGAGCGTCTCGGTGCCCACCATCCGCTTCGACGCCGACCGCGCCGAACAGGCCCGGACCCTGCTCACCACCGCCGCCGCGGACCTCTCCACGGCGCTCGGCTGGACCGCCGGGCAACGCCCCTGATCAGAGCTGCCGCGGCCGTTCAGGCGTTGAGGTATGCCAGGACGGCGAGGACCCGACGGTTGTCGTCGTCAGACGGTGGCATGTTGAGCTTGGTGAGGATGTTGTTGATGTGCTTGCTCACCGCCTTCTCGGTGATGCGCAGCTTTGCCGCGATCGCGGCGTTGGAGCGGCCTTCGGCCATGACTCCGAGGACCTCGCGCTCGCGGGTGGTGAGCACCGCCAGAGGCTCTCGGCGGATGAGTAGCTGCGAGATCACTTCGGGGTCCATGGCGGTGCCGCCGCCGGCGACACGGCGGACGGCGTCGACGAACTCCTCGACGTCGGACACCCGATCTTTGAGCAGGTAGCCGACGCCGCCGACTGGGGCGCTGAGCAGCTCGCGGGCGTACATGGGCTCGACGTGCTGGGAGAGCATCAGGACCGGGAGGCCGGGCATGTGGGCGCGGGCCGCGATCGCGGCCTGGAGCCCTTCGTCGGTGAATGTCGGCGGGAGGCGGACATCGATGATCGCGACCTGCGGTTTGTGGGTCAGCAGGGCGGGCAGCAAGGCCGGGCCGTTGTCGACGGCCGCGACGACGTCGAAATCGAACGCGTGCAGCAGGCGGGTCATTCCGTCGCGGAGGAGGGCGTGGTCCTCGGCGATGACAACGCGCACGGCAGCTCCATGGTGATGACGGTAGGTCCCCCGGGCGGGCTGGATAGGGCCATCGTGCCATCGAACGCGGCGAGGCGACGTTCGATGCCGTGTAGCCCGGTACCGGCGGAGGGGTCGGCGCCTCCCGCACCGTCGTCGGTGACCGTCATGGCCAGCGTCCCGTGGACATACCGTATGCGCACGGCTCCGGTGTGTGCGCGGCTGTGCCGGACCATGTTGGTCAGCGCCTCAGCGACGGCGAAGTACGCGGCGGACTCGACGGGTGTGTCCGGCCGCCCCGGCAGGTCGATGTCGACCGTGATCGGCATCGGAAGGCTGAGCGCCAACGCGCGGACGGCGCCGTCGAGGCCGCGCTCGGCCAGTACCGGTGGGTGGATGCCGCGGACGAGGTGCCGCAGCTCGATCAGCGCCGCGCCGCTGGATTCGCGCGCTTCGGCGAGCAGTTTGTGGGCCTGTGCCGGGTTGCGGTCGATGAGGGTGTCGGCCAAGCCGATGACCATGCTGAGTGAGACGAGGCGTGCCTGGACGCCGTCGTGCAGGTCACGTTCGATACGGCGCAGCTCGGCGGCCTGGGCGTCGACCGTGTCGGCGCGGGTGATGGTCAGCTGGGCGACACGCAGCCGGAGTTCCGTGGCGGTGGTGGGTGCCAGCAGGAGCCGGGCGAAGAGGGCATCGACGCGGCGCAGCCACGGCGCCACCCACAGGCCGGCGGCGAGGATGACGGCGCCTTGCGGCAGGCAGAGCAGCCCTTCACCGACGCTGTCGACGGACCAGACGGTGCCGTAGCCGTACCAGCCGGTGGCGAGCCAGATCCACACCGGCGCCAATGTCACGCCGGCCAGGCCGTACAGCGGTACGACCACGGCGACCATGCCGAGCCCGAAGCCGACGATCGCGCCGGGCAGGAGCCAGGCCAGGTCGCGCCAGGTGGCGGGATCGGTCACGATCCATCGGAAGCGCTGCCAGCTGCCGGCGACGGCCCGTTCGGGGGGCGGATGGTACGGGCGAGTCACCAGGACACCGGCCCGTGAGGCACGCCTGCGTTCGAGGTCGGCGCGCATCCGGACCAGGGTCATCGCCCACGGCATCAGCGCCAGGCCGAGGAACGGAACCGGCACCAGCGCCAGCGCGACCACCGATGCGGCCACCAGCGGAAGGTTGGTGAATGCCAGCCCCATCGCGGCGAGTCCGGCCAGCACGGAGCGCACCCCCCGCTGGCTCCACATCGCCAGCCGCCCGCCGATCTCAGGCACCCGCACACTACTCATGGTGCCCGCCTTTGCTCCTGTGGTGGCCGACGCCGCGCGGTTCAGTGACCGCGCGGTTCAATGGTGGTGCTAGCACCACCGGGCCGCAGGACATAGCGCTCCTGACGTTGCCTGCGCCCGCCGGTTTGATGGAACCATGACGATTACCACGCCGTCGCGGCCAACGACGGGCAGTGACTTCGCCGCACTGTCTCGCCGGATCACCGGCGAAGGGCTGATGCAGCGCCGGCCCGCCTACTACATCGCGCGGCTGAGCGCCGTCACGATCATGTTCTTCGGCGGTTGGACCGCGTTCTTCCTCATCGGCTCCTCCTGGTGGCAGATGATCACGGCCGCGTTCCTGGCCATCACGTTCACCCAGGTCGGCCTCGTGGCTCATGACCTGGCACACCGCCAGGTGTTCCGCACCAAACGCCCCAGTGCAGTGGCTGGACAGCTCGCCGGAAACCTCGGCATCGGCATGAGCTACGGCTGGTGGATGGACAAGCACACCCGCCACCACAACAACCCAAACCACGATGACCTCGATCCGGACGTCGCCCCGGAGGTGCTGATCTGGGCCACGGAGTCGGCCGTGGGCCGCCGCGGGCTCAAGGGCTTCGTCACCCGGCACCAGGCCGCGCTGTTCTTCCCGCTGCTCACCCTGCTCGCCGCCGACCTGAAGATCTCCAGCGTCAAGGCGTTGCGTAGCGGCACGGTGAAACACCGCCGGCTGGAAACCGCGCTGCTGGTCCTGCACGCCGTCGGCTACCTCGCGGCACTGCTGGTCGTCCTATCGCCGCTGCAAGCGATCGCCTTCCTGCTCGTGCATCAGGCGCTATTCGGCATCTACCTCGGCATGACGTTCGCGCCCAACCACAAGGGCATGCCGCACCCGACCGGCGACGAAGACTATCTGCGCAAGCAGGTGCTGACCTCCCGCAACGTCCGCGGCAGTTGGCTGACCGACGCCGCGCTGGGCGGCCTGAACTATCAGATCGAGCACCACCTGTTCCCCGGGATGCCGACCCCGAACCTGCGCAAGGCTCAGCCGATCGTGCGGGCATACTGCGCCGAGATCGGCGTCGCCTACGAAGAAACCAGCCTCATAGCCTCCTACCGCCAGGCCCTGCAACACCTGCACCAGGTCGGCGCACCAGCCCGCGCGGAACACACCGCACGCCGAGCCGTCCGCGCCTGAGCGGGCGCTAGGTGCACGACGCGCGGTGCTGTTCGGGTAGTGTGGCGTACGGTTTCACGGTTCTGCCCAGGCCGCGTTTCGACTCCGGCCACCAGCGCGCACGGCCGCCGGCCTGCGCTGGGCAGTTCACCCTTCCACGTTCGGAGATTTCATGGCGGTACGCCGCCCCCGCTCCACCGCACCCTCCACCTTCAGCCAGCTGGGCGTACCAGCCCCGCTCGTCAAGGCACTGGCCGACGCCGGCGTCACGACGCCGTTCCCGATCCAGGCGGCGACGCTGCCCGACGTTCTCGCCGGCCGCGATGTCCTCGGCCGCGGGCGCACCGGCTCGGGCAAGACCTACGCGTTCGCGCTGCCGCTGCTGGCCCGGCTGGCGGCGCGCCCCGCGCCGCGCCGTCCGGGGCGGCCGCGGGCCCTGATCCTCGCGCCGACCCGCGAGCTCGCCGCACAGATCGAGGCGTCGATCGCGCCCCTGGCGGCGTCCGTCTCGCTGCGCACGCTGACGGTGTTCGGCGGGGTGACCCCGGGCCGCCAGATAGCCGGGCTCCGTTCGGGGGTCGACGTGCTCGTCGCCTGCCCAGGCCGGCTCCTCGACCACGTCGAGAGTGGCCATGCCAGTCTCGACGCGATCGAGATGACGGTCCTCGACGAGGCCGACCACATGGCCGACCTTGGTTGGCCCGCCCTTGTGCTCCTGCCGCGCGTGGGCCGGCTGCTGGCCCAGACTCCGCGGCGGGGCCTGCGGCTGCTCTTCTCGGCAACCCTCGACGCCGGCGTCGATGTCCTCGTCCGGCGATACCTGACTGATCCGGTCACACACAGCGTCGACGCAGAGGCGGCGCCGGTGTCCGTGCCGCACCACATGTTGCACATCAGCGACCGCGACCGGCTGACGGTGCTGGTCGACCTGGCTGCCGCTCCGGGGCGCACGCTGGTGTTCGCGCGCACCAAGCGGCGGGCGAAGACGCTCACCCGCCAGCTCGTCGAGGCAGGCGTGCCGGCCATCGAGCTGCACGGCAACCTGGGGCAGAGCGCGCGCAGCCGCAACCTGACGGCTTTCGCCGCGGGCAGCGCGACCACCCTGGTAGCGACCGATATCGCGGCCCGCGGCATCCACGTCGACGACGTCGCGCTCGTCGTGCATGCCGATCCACCGGCCGAGTACAAGGCGTACCTGCACCGCTCCGGCCGGACCGCCCGGGCCGGCGCGACCGGCACGGTCGTCACTCTCATGACCGACGACCAGGTCGACGGGGTCCGCCATCTCGCCCGGCAGGCCGGCATCGCGCCGACGACCACGCGGCTTCGCCCCGGGCACCCGCTGCTGGATCAGATCGCTCCCGGGCCGCGTACGCTGGTCGCCCCGCCGGCCCGAGACCCCGCCGAGCCCGCACGGGCGGCCGGTCGTGGCCGTTCCCGGGCGGCTGCCGCCCCCTCCGCGACCAATCCACGCCGCAAGACCCGCTCCCAAGGCGCGGGCAGCGCACGCGGCGGCCGGCACGCCGCGACACCAGCGGCGCGGCAGGTGTCCGGTGCGGCCGCCTTCTCCGCCGGAAGCCGGGTCGGCGCCGCCCACCGGGGCGGCCGGTCCCGATAGCCCACGGCCGGCGTGGCCGGTCAGGATTCGACCTCGCCGCTCCCGTCTGGGCCGTGGCCGCGTCCCTCCTGATCACGCAGCTGGCTTTCCACATATGCCCTGAGCCGGGTGCGGTACTCCCGCTCGAATGCCTCGAGGTCCTCGATTTCTTGGCGCGCCGCGGTGCGCCTTGCGCTCAGGCCGCCCATTGCCTCGTGGTGGCGCTGCCGGGCGTCTCGCTCCAGGGCGTCGGCCTTGGCCTGCGCGTCGTCGGTGAGCTGCCGCGCCGCTGAGCGGGCGTTGGACAACAGGCCGTGGGCCTCGCGCTGGGCTTCGCCGAGATGGGTGTCGGCGGTGCGCTCCGCCATAGTCAGCACCTGGAATTCCTGCTCACGGTCGCGGGCAGTCACTGGGCCGCTCAGCGTGCGTGCCTGCTCCAACTGGGCTTGCGTCGCGCGGGCGGCCTGCTCCGCGGCGGCCTTTTCTCGCTGGGCGCGCTCGAACTGGGCGGTCACGTCGTCTAGGGCGGCCAGCTGCGGGCCGGCGTCCGCCCCGGCCCACGCGCCGTCGAACGCCATCCGGGTGCGTAGCTCGTTGTTCTCCTCGATGAGGCGGATGAGCTCCTCTTCCAGCTCGTCCAGGAAGGCGTCGACCTGCTCCCCGTCGTAGCCGCGCTTGCCGATCGAGGGTTTCTTGAAAGCGATGTTGTGGACGTCGGCCGGCGTGAGCGGCATCGAGACTCCTCGGGTTGGTGTGGTCCGGGCGACGGGTGCGGAGCCCGCCGCGCCGTCACCGCCGTTTCATCGCGTCGATGAGGGCGGCGAGCGGGATGCTGGCGAACTCGACCCGGGCGTCGCTGGCCCCGTACGGGAGCCAGAGGGTGCCGGCGTGCAGCAGCCCGCCGCAGGAGTAGACAACGTTGGGCACGTACCCGTCCCGTTCGGTGTCGTTGGGGGCGATGAGCGCCTCGGGCAGTTCGGCGATCACCTGGTCCGGGTGGTGCAGGTCGAGCAGGAGAGCGCCGATGGCGTACCGGCGCATCGGGCCGACTCCGTGCGTGAGCACGAGCCAGCCGGCGTCGGTCTCGATGGGTGATCCGCAGTTGCCGACCTGGATCAGTTCCCAGCCGCGGTGAGGGGCGTGTACCGGTACCGGCGGCTGCCAGCGGTTGGCGCCGTCGAGGGCGGTCAGGCCGATCGTCTCGCCGTCGGAGCGGCACAGGGCGAGGCGGCGGCCGCCCACGGTGCGCGGGAACAGCGCGACGCCCTTGTTGCGCACGCCCGGCCCGCGCATCGGGGTCATCTGGAAGTGGCTCAGGTCGTCGCTGGTGATCATGCGGGCGGCGATGTGCCGGCCGTCGTATGCGGTGTAGGTGGCGTGGTAGGCGGACTCGCCGTCGTCGCCAGTGAACTTGACGAAGCGGGCGTCCTCCATGCCGTTGCTCTCGGCGGGGGTCGCCGGCCAGAGAATCCGCTGGTGGAGCGGGACGTCCGCGGGGTAGGTCATGGCGTAGCTGGCGGTGGCGGTGCGGCGCAGCTGCTCGAGGGTGCTGTGGGTGGTGGTGCGGGTGAGCAGGTCGGCGGGGAGCCGGCCCAGTGCCCGCTCGAAGTCGTCGTCGTCGAACCGCTCGGGCAGGGAACCCAGCACGGTCGCGGAGACCTCGTTGTCCCACCCGTCCTCGGCCAGCCCGGCGGCGAGCAGGTCGCGCTGGTGGCGGGCGCTGGCGCGATGGCCGGCGACCAGTGGCCCGGACCGGTCGGCGACGGCGAGGCGCCCGCCGGGGCCGATGACAGCGGTGGCGAAGCCGATGGAGGACAGGTGTCCCTCGCCGATCTGGCGCAGGCTGACCGCGACGCGGAGCTGACCGGTGTCCAGTTCGGACTGATCGGGGTGCGGCACCATAGACGGGTTACACAGGGCGGCGGCTTCCACGGCGTACTCGTGGCTGAAGTAGGCGCCGACGAGCATGCGGGCGGTTGGGGACAGGTCGCTGGTTCGGGCGACCCGGTGGTGGACGAGGTCGTAGTGGTGTCGGAACGTGGATTCGAGGTCGTGGTGCCGGTCACCGAAGCGATTCAGCGTGTGGTGGAGCAGATGACTCGTCTCGTCGTCGCTGAGCCGCGCGATGCGTTCGATCAGGGCGGCGGCGCGGGTGCGCACCAGGGCGGCGTCCTCACCTGGCACGAAGAGCTTGACGATGACCCGTTGCGGGTCGGGGGTCAGGGTGGCGTCCAGCCGGGCGGCCAGGTCTGGATGTGCCTCGGTCATGACCATCGCCGGGCGTGTTGCAGGGTGGAGACGAGGGCGAGGGTCGACTCGGCGCCCTGGTTGAGGTTGGGCCCATGCGGCGTCAGGCCGTCGTAGCCGCCACCCGTCTCGGGATCCCACATCGGTGTGCCGGCGTCGTTGTCGCCCAGAAACCACGCGACTGCCTGCCGCACCCCGGTGTTCCAGGCGGAGTCGCCGGTGACGGCGGCCGCGGTGGTGCAGGCGTCGGCGAGGGCGGCGACCTCGATCGGCTGCTGGTCGTACCGGGTACGCGGGGCGTTGCGGTGCCACCCGCCGGCGGCGATGACTGAGAGCCGGCCATCGGAAAGCTGAAGGTCGCGCAGCCACATCAGCATCCGCAGGCCGGTGGCGAGCAGCGGGCCGTCGGCGCTCAGGTGGCCGGCGGCGATGACGACCTCGGCGAGGGCGGCATTCGCGTACGCCAGGCGCGGCTGCGGCCACGGCCAGTTCGGGCCGTCACCGGGAGCGCCGATGGCGGTGGCGGCGTCGGCCAGTAGGCCGGCCGCGACGGTGTTGTCAGGATGACCGCGGAGCACCTCGGCGGCGCCGAGACCGGCGAAGGCCATGGCGCGCGGTGCGAGAGATCGCCGGGCGGCGCCGACCGTGAACGCGACGAGCGCCTCCTCGCGGATCCAGCGGGCGGGACTGCGGACCGCCGCGGTGCCGAGCCCCCACAGCGCCCGCCCCCACCAGTCGCCAAGGCCGGGTTCGTCGGTCCAACGCCGGTTGTGTGCGAGCCGATTGTGGAAGGCGCCGCTGCCGTCCTGGGCGTGGGTGAGGAAGGCCAGGTAGCACTCCGCGAGTCGCAGCACTTCGGCGGGCGGGTCGGGTTCGCGGCTGGTGACGACGAGTCCGCGGGCGACGTCGTCGGTGCAGTAGCCGTGCTGGCGGCGCGCGGTGGCGTGCCGCGCGTGCTCGAATAGGCCGGTGTCGTCGGTCAACCGCGCCAGGTGCGCGAAACTGGCAGCGGGCACGGCGATGCCCACGGCGGGCATGGCGAGACTGGGAGCGATCATGCCGATGCCGCGGCGGCCGCCGGCGGGCGGGCGGCGAGGACCCGCTTCGCGAGCGCCGCGTACCGCGCCGCGACCGCGGGCCACAGCAGGGTCGGTGCCAGCGAACGGGTGCGTCCGGCGAGGCTGGCGGCTAGGCCGGGCTCCGTCAGGACCCGCCGGATTGCGGCGGCCAGTGCCGCCGGGTCCTGATGCGGTACCAGTAGCCCTGGGCCGTCGGTGAGTAGTTCCGCGGCGTGCGGAAAGTGGGTGGCGACGACCGGGACTCCGGCGGCCACGGCTTCGATGAGGACGCCGGAGGTTACCTGCTCGTGGGAGTCGTACGGCAGCACAACGACGTCAGCGGAGCGGATCAGGCGTCCGAGGTTGGTCTCGTCGAAATAGACCGGCTGGTAGTCGACGGCATCGGAGATGCCCAACAGCGCGGCGAGCCGGTGCAGGCCCTCGCGGTAGGTCTCCCCATGGTGTGCGAGCACCTTGGGGTGTGTCCTGCCCGCGATGGTGTAGCTGGGATTCGGGTGGAGGTCGCGCAGTCGGGCGACGGCACGCAACGCCCATTCGATGCCCTTGCCCGGCCCGAGCAGACCCCAGGTCAGCAGGTGTGGACGCGGGCGGGTTTCGGCCGGCGCGCTGGCGTGGTCGGCGGTGCCGTGCGGGATCACGGTGACCTTGGCGGCGTCGACGGCGTAGCCGATGAGGAGCCGGTCGCGGGCCGTGCCGGTCATGGTGACAACCGCGTCCGCCGCCGCCACGATCTGCTCCAGCAACGCCTTCTGCCGGGCGGTGGGATCAGCGAGCACGGTGTGCAGGACCACGATGCTGGGCACGGTGAGCTCACGCAGCAGCGGCAGGACATCCGCTCCGTCGGGTCCGGAGTAGATGCCGTACTCGTGCTGGACGATGGCGACGTCGAAGCGGTTGAGGGCCATGGCCGCGGCCGGCCAGCCGGTCCGGCTCCGTGCCGACCACGTGTGCACGACGTCCGGACCGGGCGCGCCGAGCGGTCCGGCGTTGGGCACTCGGCCGTGGTCGTCGCCGCCGGCGGTGACGCGTACCACGCCGCCGCTGATGCCGCCTGCCGTTAGGTGGGCCGCCAAGGCGGAGTTGAACGTTGCGAGTCCGCACTGGGTTGGCGGGTGGGTGCTGAGAAAACCGTAGGTGCCGGACATATACCGTGCCTTCCGGTTGTCGGCCGCCTCCACATGTATGGGCAGCGTGCCTCACGCGTGGAAAGGCGCCCACCGGCCAGCGTGTTTGGCGAGCGGAACGGGCGCGCGCCGACCGCCGCCCTGCGGGATCTGGCCTGCCGCGAACCTGCGCCGGATTCTCGGAGAATCTCGGCTAGCCGAGCCTATCAGGAGCGGCAGTCAGCGAACGATTTCGCGATAGACGCGCAGGTAGTCGGTCACCATCCGATCGGCGTCGAAGCGCTGGTGGGCACGGGCCCGGCAGGCCGCCCGGTCGACCGTGGCGATCCGCGCGACGGCCGTCGCCGCCTGCTCGACGGTGTCCACCAGAAACCCGGTCACACCCTCGTCGACGACCTCGGGCATCGACCCGCGCCGGTACGCCACCACCGGTGTACCGCACGCCATCGACTCCACGACCGACAGACCGAACGGCTCGTCGAAGGCGATCGGATGAAGCAGAGCCGCGCTGGCGCCGAGGATCTCACCGCGGCGCAGCGGTCCGACCGAACCCAGGAAGGTAACCCGCTCGCCGTCGATGTGTGGGGCCACCTTCTCCTCGAAGTACCGCTGGTCCTGGACGATCCCGCAGATCGTCAGCGGCCGGCCCGCCGCCCGCGCGATCTCGATCGCGGTATGGGTGCCCTTGTCCGGATGTATCCGGCCGAAAGCGACCAGCCCTGGCCCGCCATCGGGCGCGAACGGGAGCCCATCGAGATCAACACCGTGGTACACCGTCGCGACGTAGTCCAGACCGTCAGTGCGGTCCGCGTCAGAGATCGACACGTAGGCCGAACGCGCCTTGGCGTACGCCGGCAGAATCCCCGCACCGGAGAACCCATGCACGGTGGTCAGCAACGGAGCCTGGCAGTGCTCGGCGAAGGCCAGCGGCAACCAGTCCAGGTGGTTGTGCACCAGGTCGAACTCCGCGGACCTGGCCAGCGCATGGGCGACATGCATCGCCTCCCACACCCGCCCGTCCAGGCCGGGATCTTCGGCGTATCCCCGCGGGCACACCCCATCAAGGCGAGCCGAGGTCACCGAGTCCAGCGTGGCGAACAGGGTCACCTCCACACCTCGGGCGACCAGGCCCTCGGCCAGCAGGCTCGTCACCTGCTCCCACGGCCCGTAGTGGCGCGGCGGCGTACGCCAGGCCACCGGACCCAGCAGCGCCACCCTCACTGGGCCGGCCGGTCAATCTTCGACATCTATCGCTCATCCGTCCACTATGGAACTGCGTCATGGCTCACGGCGCAAGCGCGAGCCCTGCCTCGAGCGAGCGAGTACGCCTGCGCGTACGGTTGGCCTTCAGAGTACGCGGCAGTGCCCAACCGCCGGCTCGCGTTCGCGACACCTTCTCGCTTTAGCCGCTTGCAAATGGAGCCCAAATGACCAGTGAGCACACACCCGATCGCGCACGGGAGGCACTCGAATCGTACGGAGACCTCTTCCGGTCGGCGCCGGACGCCGACACGCCTGGCCAGCCCCAAGCCCTGCCCGACGAGAGTGAGGCCGCGATGACGCGCCTCCGGGCACCGTTCGACGCCGGACCCGTCGATGCGCCCGACCGCCGCACGTGAGCCGGCCGGACTCGGATCGCCAGGCGAGTCGTGTCGGCTGCACGCTCACCCTTGACGTGGCCACGCCGGCCACCGTTGTGATCCAGATCGCAGCCGCCCGCCGCCACGAGGCCACGATCAGCGAACGCCTGGAGATCGTCAACAACACGGTCCCGATGCCCGCTCAGGAGCTCGCTGGCGCGATCGGCGGCCGGCAGCACCTGGTCCATGTCGAGCCGGGCACCGTGACCGTCGACTACGCCGCGACGGTCGCTGGCGGCGCCGGGATGCCCGCGCGGGTGACCGACGAGGAGCGGATCGAGGCCTTACGCCCCAGCCGGTACTGCCCATCAGACCGGCTTGCCGGCATGGCGCAGAGCCATTTCGGCGAACCGCCGACGGCCTTGGAGCGCGTGCGGGCCATCTGCGACTACGTGTGGCGGCACGTCGCGTACGTGTCCGAAACCAGCGGCCCGACCACCGACGCGATAGACACCCTGATCGCCGCCCGCGGCGTCTGCCGCGACTTCGCCCACCTGGTGGCCGCGCTCTGCCGGGCGGTTGATGTCCCCGCGCGCATCGCCTCCGTCTACGCACCCGGCCTGGCCCCGATGGACTTCCATGCCGTGGTGGAGGCGGAGATCGATGGCCGCTGGCAGGTGTGGGACGCGACGCGATTGGCGCCCCGGCCGACCCTGGTCCGCATCGCCACGGGCAGGGACGCCGCCGACACCGCGTTCATCACGGTGACCGCAGGTCGCGCCGAACTACGCAGCCTGACAATCAACGCGACAGCCGCCGGCGAGCTGCCGCTGGACGACCACGATCAGCTCGCTGCCCTCGGCTGATCCCTTCGCTAGCCCGGTGCCGCGCCGGTCGGCTTCCTACGCGTAGCGCGTGACGAAGACGAGCGCCGTGTCGGCGACCTTTCGCCAACCGCCGTCGATGGTCAGCGAATGACCCCGGTTGGGCATCTCGACGAACTGGGTCACTCGGGGGTTGCGTCGCTGCTTGTCGAAGATGGCTTCGCTGATGGCCGTGGGCACAGTGTTGTCGTTGTTCCCGGAGATGATCAGCATCGGCCCACGGTCGGGGTTGGTGCTGTTGACCTTCGCCTCGGTCCACGGGTTGAGGCTGGCGGCTGCCGCCTGGACGGTCGGCACGCCGGCGGCCGGTACGGCGAAGGCCTCGAACAGGTCCTTGGCCTCGCCTTCGGAGATCGCGTTGCCGAACGCGTACCGGAACTGCTCGAAGGTCAGCGGAACGGCGCGGTGACGGCTGGCGGGGTTGGGCGCGACCTCCGCCGCCGAGCGCGGCGCCGAGATGGGCAGCGGCAGCATGCCACGCAGCGGTGCGGAGTCGACGACGACCGACGCCGCGGCCAGGCCGCGTCCGGCGAGGATCTGGGTGAGCAGACCGCCGAACGAGTGCCCGACCAGGACCGGCTTCTTGTCCAGCTTGCCGATGGTCGCGGCGTAATGCTCGGCCACCTGACCCACGGTCTTGTTGGCGAAGACGGCCGGGTTCGCGTAAGCGTCCGCGACGGTGTCTGGGGCGTCCGGCCAGCCGGGGCACAGCGGCGCATACCCGGCAGCGGCGAAGACCCGTCCCCAACGGTCCCAGCTACTGGGCAGCAGCCACAGGCCGTGAATGAACATCACGGGAACCCGGCCGCTCGCGTTGGCCCGGGCAATCTGTTCGGCATCGGTCTCGTGCATCGGTGGCAGGTGTGACGGTGCGGAAATGACGTCCTCCTTGCAGGCCCGATCGGCCGCTGGGGTGTTCCCGAATGGTGCTCACCGCTGGACAAGGGATGGGCGGACACGGTCTTGTGACTGTTTGACTTCCGCCTCTGCCTCGGTGCGGTCGGCCCAGACCCCATGTTCGAGGTCGATGCGGGTGCCTGGTTCGAGGTCCTGATAGACGTGGAAGAAGTGCTGGATCTCCAGCTTGTAGAAGTATTCCAGGTCTGCGATGTCGACCAGGTGTGCGACGCGCAGGTCGGCGGTGGGCACGCACAGCACCTTGGGGTCCGGCCGCATGTGGTCCCGCATCCGGAACATGCCGATGGGTCGGCACCGGATCAGGCAGCCGGGGAAGGTCGGCTCCTGCACGAGCACCAGCGCGTCGAGCGGATCGCCGTCCTCGCCCAGGCTGTCTTCGATGAAACCGAAGTCGGCAGGGTACTGGGTCGCCGTGAACAGGGTCCGATCGAGCCGGATGCGACCGGTCCGCCGATCCATCACATACCTGTTGCGAGTGCCCCTGGGGATCTCCACGGTGACGTCAAACTCCATGCCGAAACCCTTCTGTAGCTTCCGGCTGACCGCCCGTTCGGCGGCGGTCATGGCACTCATGGTTGGCTCCTTGCGCGGCGGCCGCGATCAGCAGCGCCAGGGCCAGCGGCAGGCTGCCGTCCATCCACAAGACGTGTGGTGGTCACCTCAATGTGGATGTCGTCGATTCCGGAATACCTTCATCGTACACGCGTTCGGTCCAGCCTTATGATCGGTAAGACCGGAGAATGGCGTGGTGAGCGTCGAGTCGGTTCTGCTTTTCGTCCTTGCCGCCGTCGCGGTGGTCGTCGTGGTGCGGTGGGTCGCCGATCGGATCGGCTTGCCGGCGGCGGCGCTGCTGCCGATCGTCGGGATCGCGTATTCGTTGTTGCCGGGACCCAATGTTGTGCTCGATCCGGAGATCGTGCTGACGTTCGTGTTGCCGCCGCTTCTGTACAGCGCCGCTTTGGACTCCTCGTTGCTGGCGATTCGTCGCAACCTGCGCACCGTGGTGAGCCTTTCGGTGGTTCTGGTTCTGCTCACCGCGCTGGTGATCGGCTTTGGCTTCGCGTGGTTTGTCGCCGGTGCGGGTTTGGCCGCGGGAATCGCGGTCGGGGCCGCGGTGGCGCCACCCGATCCGGTGGCCGCGCTGGCGGTCGGGCGCAGAGTGGGGCTGCCGCCGAGGCTGCTCACGCTCATCCAGGGCGAGGGGTTGTTGAACGACGCCACCGCGCTAACGATCCTGAGCGTCGCCGCCGCGGCGGCCACCGGTGATGGCTTCACGGTCCCGTCCGCGCTCGGCCAGTTCCTGGTTGCGGCGGCCGGCGGTGTCGCCGTGGGCGTGGTGGTCGCGTTCGCGGTCCGTCTGCTGTTGCGGCCGTTGAGCGGCGATCCCCTAATGGTCAACGCCGTCTCGCTGGCCACCCCGTTCGCCGCGTACCTGCTCGGGGAGCGAATCCATGTCTCGGGCGTACTGGCGGTGGTCGTCGCGGGGCTGATCGTCGGCCACCACACGCCCCGGTCGGCGTCGGGCGCGAGCCGGCTGCAGACGAACGCGGTGTGGCGGCTGGTCGACTTCCTGCTCGAAGGCTTCGTGTTCCTGCTGATCGGCCAGCAGTTGCCCGAGGTCGTACGCGGCTTGGCGAAGTACGACACGTCCACGATCGTCGTGGCGGTCGCGATCACGGTGGGCGTCGTTCTGTTGCTGCGGCCCCTGTGGCTGGTGCTGACCCAGTCGCTGCCGCGTTCGCTGCACACGTGGCTGGGTGGGGACGGGCGGGAAGGCGACGACGGCCAGAATCAGCGACTGACCGGCCGGGAGGTCGCCGCCTTGAGCTGGTCGGGTACGCGGGGCGTGATCAGTCTCGCGGCGATTTTCACGCTCCCGCTGGTCACTGACAGCGGGGCCCCTTTCCCGGATCGCGATCTGCTGCTGTTCTGCACGTTCGTCGTGGTGCTGGTCACTCTCGTAGGGCAAGGCCTCACCTTCGCTCCGATCGTCCGGGCGCTCGGGTTGCGCGCCAACGAGACCGACCAGGCCCGGCTGCGCAACGAGGCGCGTGCGGCCTCTGTCGAGGCCGCGCTCGCCACACTCGACGAGCTGGAGGATCAGGAGCACGACGACATCCACATCGATGTGATCGAGACGATGCGCGGGCAGTTGGGGGCGCGGTTGCACCGTTATCAGGGCCGGCTGGACCTGCTCCGCGAGACCGATTCGGCCGACCTGCCGGTCTCGCCGCGGTACGAGGCGGCGCTACACGTCCGCCGCGTGGCGATCGACGCCCAACGCGAGGAATTGCTGCGGTGGCGGGATGCCGGCCGCCTTCCTGACGAAGGTTTGCGAGTACTGGAACGCGAACTCGATCATGAGGAGCGACTACTGCCTGATCGGCCGGCACGCCGGTCCTGACCTGCGGATTCGAAAGTGGCACCACGTTCACGTATCGGAGGGCATCGTTAGGGCGCATGCTCTAACCATGGAGAAAACCTGAATACGTCCCGTCGACCCGCACGGTGCCGGGTACGCCTCTGACCTCGAACGGCTGGCCCGAGACGCCGCGGAGGGCGCGCCAGGCGCGCTGGACGCGCTATTGGTGGCGGTACGCCCGGAGGTGTTGCGGGTGTGTGCACGTTTCCTTCCCAACCGCGAGGATGCCGAAGAGGCGTGTCAGGACGCGCTGCTGGCGTTGGCCAGGGGGATAAGCAGGTTTGAGGGTCGGGCCGCGTTCCGCACGTGGATGCATAGGGTCGCGGCCAATCGCGCGCGGTCGACCTACCAGGTGTTGCGTCGCCGGTTCGCCGCTGAGGCGGGGGAGGTGCCGCCGGATCGGGCCGATCCTCAACGGACGAGCGTGGTCGCGGGTACCCGGTTGGACCTGCTCGACGCGCTCGACAATATTGGACCGGACCTGGCGGAGCCGGTGACCTTGCGAGACATCGTTGGCCTGAGCTACCGGGAGATCGCCGCCCTGCTGGAAGTGCCGGAAGGGACGGTGAAGTCACGTATCCACGAGGGCAGGCGCCGGCTCAGGGTGCGACTGGACGGCGGCCGGCCAAGCTGAGCCGCCCGCTCGCTGTCATCGCCATGGTCTTGGTCGTCGCCATGGTCTTGGTCGCCGGCTGTGGTCCGGAACGGCTTTCGTCGCTGCCTGTTCAGGCGCCCGCCGGGCCCGTCAGCGCAACGCCCAGCGGCGTGGCCGTCGCTAGCCCCAGCGGCACGATCGTTGCCAGCCCCAGCGGCCCGGCTGTCGCACGGCCCGGCCGCCCGCCGGTACCGCCGGATCGTTCCACACAGGGTGCCACGGCGGCGGTCGAGCCGACGCCGGCCGGGTCCGTCACGCCGACCTGTCGAGGTGCCGTCCGGCACGATGTGGACGTCAGCGGCGACGAACCCGTTCCGGACAGGTGGATGTGCTTCCAGACGGGCGGCGTCTTGCGGCTTCGGGGGATCGGTCCCGGCCTCGTCACCGCCGATCCGCGGGAGCTCGTCGACATGAACTACGAGGCCGCCGTGCAGGACATCGCCTTCCTGCACCCGGGCACCGTCACGGTGACCATCACGCGGGGCGAGCGGATCGACGTGATCACCGTCGTGGTGAACGCCTAGCCGCGCACGAAGATCCCGGCCAGCAGCGCGTCGACGAACTCCGGTCCGCTGCCGGCTGGCGGCGCGATCTGTGCGTACACCAGGCCGGTCCTCGTTGCGCCGGCCGTCTCGACGATCACTGGCTTGCCGTCGGGACAGGCGTAGCGCGTCACGGTCCAGTCGATGCCCGCCTGTCGAGTTGTCCGCGCCGGCGTGGTGGCGCAGCCGGCGTGTAGCCGTCCGGCGAGGAACTCCGCCGGTGCGGAACGTGTGCCCGATGCCCGCGTGAGCAGGACGAACATCCCCGGGACCGCCGGATCGGACTGCCACCCGCCAAGGTCTGGCGTCGCCACCAGCGCCGCCGGCGCCTTCCCGTCCGGCTCCGGCCGACCCGCCCAAACCGCCTGCCTGGCCTGCCAGCCGTCTGGGAGCGCCACCGTGAGCTGTCCAGTCCGGTCGGTGACGCTGCCGGGCACGGCTCGCATCCGTCCGCCCGTCGACTCGGATGCCACTGCCGCCGAGAAGGCCGCCAAGAGGAGGACGAGAGTGGCCGCGAACCGGCGCAGCACGCTGGCGCTTCGCGCGCGCGTCTCAGTGGCCTCGGCGGCCTGGTATCCGGCCGGTCCACCAACCGCCCGGTCAAAGGCGGCGGCGAACGCCGCCCCGTCCAGATAGCGGTCCCTGGGCCGGCGCGCGGTCGCGGTCCGTAGCACGGTCGCGACCATCGGGGGTACGCCATCGCGCAGTCTGGCCTGCCCGTTGGCTCGCTCGTCGGCGGTGCCGAGCAGCTTGATCCCCAACCGGCCCAGGCCGTACACGTCGGCCCGCGCGTCGACCACGGCGAGCGGGTCGTCCTGCTCCGGCGCCATGTAGCCGGGAGTGCCGGCGCGGGCGGTCAGGCCGGAGGCCGCGGCGAGCGCCTTGGCCAGGCCCAGATCGGCGATCACGACGAGGTCGGCAAGCCCGGCTGACGCCGCGGTCGCCGACCGCGACCGGAACAGCACGTTGCCGGGGGTCAGGTCGCGGTGCACGATCCCGTGGTCGTGCAGGACGGCGACGCCCGCGGCGATTTCCCGCAGCAGCCGCAGGCTTGGCCCGACGGGCATCGGTCCATCGGCGAGCCGATCGCGCAGGCTCCCACCGTCGGCCCACGCCATCACCAGGTAGGGCCGCCCATCGTCCAGGGCGCCGAGCGAGTACACCCGGACGATCCGCTCGTGGTCCAGCTTCCACAGCAGGCGGGCCTCGTCGAGGAACCGCTCGCGGACCCTGAGGTCGTGGCTCCAGTTGTCGGCCAATACCTTGATCGCCACGCGGGCGCCCAGCGACGGCTCGTGGCCCAGCCAGACCGTCGCGAATGAACCGATGCCGAGCAGCCGCTCGACGCGGTAGGAGCCGATCTTTTCTGGCGCGCTCACGAGATTACCGAACGACATTGCGGACGCGCTGACGTACGGTTCGCCGCCACCACTTAATGATAGGCGCCGTCGCGAACTAAAGCCCTTCCCGCGGAGACGAACAAAGTGAAGTCCAAAACGAGAAGGAGTTCCGATCATGCGTACCGATCACCTGCGTCGCTTCCCTGCCCTCGCCGTGCTGGGGCTGGCAGCCCTGGCCGCGGCGGCCTGTGGTTCCGGCCCGGTACAGGCACTGCCCGTCCAAACGCCGAGCGCCAACCCGAGCGCGACCCCGAACACCACACCCAGCGCCACGGTGCCTGCCACCACCGCGCCGACAAAGCAGCCCAACACCCCCAAACCGAGTCCCACGAACACCGACCATGGCCCGCCCTGTCTGGGAGCCGTCGAATACCGGATCAACGTCGCGGACACCGGGGCGTGGCCGCGGCTGTGTATCGCGGTCGGCGGCGTGCTGCGGGTGGAGAATCTAGGACCCGAGGGCTTCACGCAGAGCACGCCGAACAGGGCCGAATGCGAGTACGAGGGGGGCGTCCGGACGTGTCGACTGATCGAGCCGGGCACGGTCCGGTTCACGATCGACAATGAGCGCCAGGTCCGCACGCTCACCCTCGTGGTGGCCAAGGCCTCGTCTCGGCCCTCGACCGCCTGTTTGCAAGCCGGTGCGACGCACACCATTGACGCGGCCGAAGGCGGACCGCGCTGGTGGGCGGCCTGCTTGAGGCTGGGTGCGGTTCTACGGGTGGAGAACCTCGGCCCCGGGCTGCTGACGGTCGTCCCGTCCAACGCCGTTTCCTGCCGGTACGAGGCGGCCATCCATCAATGCCGGATCGTCCGAACGGGAACGCTCAAGGTGGTCACCGAGGGCTCCGGGGGCACCCGTCCCCTCACCATCGTCGCGATCAGGTAGCTCAGATAGCTCACCATCACCGTCCCGGCCGCGAAGCACGACCTGCTTTGCGGCCGGGACGTACCATCAAAGGGCCGCGACGCCATTTGGGCGAGTCGAGGCCCCGGACGCTCGTATACCGGGCGAATTGAGGGTAGCCACATGATCTGGAAAAGGCTGAGGAAGATCCGATCCGCCCGCCGAGTGGCTGTTGTCGACCACTTGCAGTTCTCCGCCGGTGCCCGTCACCGTCTCACGAACAAACACACCCACCTCAGCGGCGATGATGTTCATCTGGTCGAAGCCGCGACCAGGCAGTGGTTCCGGCTCATCGCCCGCCATCCCAGAGCGGCGCTGTCGATGCCTTCCCTGGTGGTAGACGATCTTTGGAACGAACTGACGCTGGACGCCCGCGAGTACGCCGCCTTCTGCGACACCGCGTTCGGGCGCCCCGTGACGCGCTCGTCGAGGCAGACGACCGCTGCCGGCACATTGGCAACGCTCAGCCACGCCCGCCGAGACGAGAACTGCGACCCGACAGATCTGCCACTGCTCTTTCGGGTGGATCAAGCTCTTCGCATCGAACACGGCCACCGTTACCTGGCCGACTGCGGCGGCCGCGGCCAATGCTTCCAGGCCGGCGACATGATCTGCCTGCAACACATCAGCCGGCCGGGTAAGCGCCTCAAGCTAGGCGGCATCCGCGGCGATCTAGCCTTCCACGACGGCCGCCACGGCTATGCCGGCGGCGCCTTCGCGGGCGGCGGCACTGCCGAGATCAGCAGCGTCGGTGACGGCGGTGGCGGCGGCGGTGGCGGCAGCTGAACGGCCACAGCGGCAGTGGGATCGCGGGACGGGACCCCCGCCCTCTCGAACCGCATCGCACTCGCGCCGGTAGGGCATATGCGACGCCGTGCATAATTGCGGCGTGCGGCGCGACGCGCCGCAGCCCTGCCGATGTATTCCGGCGGTGCGCCCGATCAGTCGATGGAGTTGACGACGCGGTGACTCAGACGATCCCCAACGCGACGCGCAACACCCGCCAGCGGGCCGAGGTGCTGGCTCTGCTGCAGGAGACCGAGGGCTTCCGCACCGCGCAGGACCTCCATCAGACGTTGCGGCAGCGAGGAGCCAAGGTCGGGCTCACGACGATCTACCGCACCCTGCAGTTGCTCGTCGACGCCGGGGAGGTCGACGCGACGCGCTCGCGCGGTGGGGAGCAGATGTTCCGGCGGTGTAGCCGCACCCACCACCATCATCTGGTCTGCCGGCTGTGTGGAACGACGGTCGAGGTGCGCGGCCCGGCTGTCGAGCGCTGGACGGACAAGGTCGCCAACGAGCATGGCTTCACCGACGTCGACCACACGTTGGAGATCTTCGGGACCTGTGGTGAGTGCGCACGCTGAGCTCGTCGACGTGGCCAGTCATGCCGCGCTCGCCGGCTCGATGGCCACCGCCGCGTTCCTGGCCAGGCGGTAGCCGACCCCGATTACGGTGTCCACCAGCGGGAGACTCTCGCCCAGCTTGACGCGCAGTCGTCTCACGTGTACGTCGATGGTCCGCGTGCCGCCAATCCACGTGTGCCCCCACACGGTGGCCAACAACTCCTCCCGGGTGTAGACCCGCCGGCGCTGGCAAAGCCGCAACAGCAGATCGAACTCGCGCCGGGTCAGCGAGATCGGGCGCCCGTTGCGGAGCACGGTGCGGGTGCTGGGACAGATACGTACGTCCGGCTCACGGTCCTCAGCGGCACCTCCGGTGAGTCGTCGTACGTCTCGCAGGACCCGTGCGGCGACGTCATCGGGCACTGATCCGCTCAGCGCGACCTGGATAGCAATCATGGATCTGTGGCCTATCTGGAGGCTTTGCGGATACCGGGTAGTTCGCCGCGCAGGGCCATCTCGCGGAAGCGGATGCGGGACAGGCCGAATCGGCGCAGCACCCCGCGGGGTCGACCGTCGATCGCGTCGCGGTTGCGGTGTCGCACGGGACTGGAATCGCGGGGGAGCGCGGCGAGCCGGCGGACGGCGTCGGCGCGTGTGTCGGGGTCGCTGTCCGGTGCGGTGATCAGTCGCTTGAGCGCGGCTCGCTGTTCGGCGTACTGGCTGACCAGGATGGCGCGTCGCTCGTCTCGTTCGATGAGGCTGCGTCGGGCCATCAGATTTTCACGCCCCGGGCGCGCAAGCGGGCGACGACGGCGTCGATGCCGTCGCGGTCGATGATCCGCAAGCCTTTGGTGCTGACGTTGAGCCGGATGGTGTGGCCGTCGGCGAGGCGGAAACGGCGGCGCTGGATGTTGGGGTTCCAGCGGCGACGGGTGCGGCGGTGGGAGTGCGATACGGCGTTGCCGAAGCTGGGCTTGGCGCCGGTGACGTCACAGATGCTCGACATGCCGAGTACTTTACAACGAAAATCGTTTCCAACAAGATGTGGAGGTGACTACGAACGCGAGCATCACCGTGCCGCCGGTGGAGGTGGACAGCCGGCCGGCCGTGACGGTCCTGTCGGGTTTCTCCGTGGCGGCCGCGCACGCCGTCGCCCGCGTGCTGCTGGCCGCGGACGACCGGCTGCTACTGGTCAGCCACGACATCACCGCAATCCGTTCAGGAGTGGTGCGGCGCACGGTCCGCGGCGCCACCGGGGTGGTGGAAGACGCCGAGGTCGGATTGGTGCACGGGTGCGTGCCCTGCACGCTGCGCGAGGACGTGCTGCCGACGTTGGTGCGGCTGGCCCGTAGCCGCCCGGACGCCGACCTCGTGCTGGTGCTGCCGCCGGTGGTCGAACCGGAGGCGCTCGCCGACGCCTGCGCCCACTGCCTCGTGGACGGGGCGCCGGTGACCGACGCGGTCCGGCTCGACTCCTTCGTTACGGTGGTCGACGCGGCGCGGGTGATCGACGACCTGGCCTGCACCGACGATCTGCGGCATCGCGGGCTGCACGCCGCTGAGAACGACCACCGCGCGGTCGCGGACGTGGTGGTCCGCCAGATCGAGTACGCCGACACGGTGTTGCTGTGGGGCCACCCCGAGGCGGACGGCTTCGACCTGGCCCGGCTGGTCACGCTGCTGCACCGCCTCGCCCCGTGGGCCACGCACCTCATCGCTGGACAGACGGCCACTGTGGACTGCACCGGGCTGGCGGCGCGGTTGCGCCGGACCGGCCGGCACGACGCGGGCAAGCCGGGGATGCTCGGCCGCGCGCTGGAGGGCTTTCCGATCGCCGTACACGAACCGGTCTCGGACTGCGGTGTGGTGTCGGTGGTGTTCCGCTCGCGTCGCCCCTTCCACCCGCGACGCCTGCACGGCGCCCTGGAGGACCTCACCGGCGAGGCGCTGCGCGGACGCGGGCACCTGTGGATCGCCAGCCAGCCCGACACGGTCGTCGGGTTCGAGTCCGCCGGTGGCGGCGCGGGCATGGGCAGCCTGGGGTACTGGTTGGCGGCCCTGCCCACGCACCGGTGGGACGAGGCCAGCGACCACCGCCGCTTGGCCGCGGACCTGGACTGGGATCCCTACTACGGCGACCGGCACACCGTGCTCGCCTTCGTCGGCCTGCATCTGGACGCGGCGGCGATCACCGAGCTGTTGACCGGTTGCCTGCTGACCGACGCCGAGATCGCGGACGGCTTCGACGCGTGGCGCCAGCTGCCCGACCCGTTCGCCGGCTGTTTCCCACTGGCCGACAGCGATGACCCGACCGCAACGGAGCCGTCCGACGCCGGCGACGAGTAGATTCGTTGTTGAAAACAGTTTCCATTACACTCTGGACCGTGATCCACAAACTCGCTCAGCTCGCGGCGGCGGCCGTGGCGACCGTGCTGGCTCTGCCCCTGATCGGAATCTCTTCAGCGACCGCCAATGCCGAGGAGGCGTACGCGATCACCGCGTACGCGAGCCACCCGGAGTTGGTGACGATCGAGCAAGCCCAGATGGTCTACAGCCCGGTGCAGGACCGCATCTATGTGCAGCGCAGCCGGAGCAACGTGGCGGTGCTCAACCCGCACACCCTTGCGATCGAGGGCGAGGCGGCCGTGGGCAGCGTGCTGCGCACCTCGGCCGACGGGCAGTTGGTGGCCGATCCGCGGCGCGGTTGGATCTACCAGAACAGGTCGTCGTCGGCGTGGCCGCGGGTCCTCGTACCTGGTGGGGACAACCTTCCGGTGCCGTACACGCCTGATCTGGGCGAGGTGGTGCGTGGCCAGCGCCGGATGGCGATCGAGCCGGACAGCGGCGCGCTCTACATGGCGGTCAGTGACGGCGGTCCGATCGTGCGGATGCTGCCGGTCGGTGACGATCCCGGTGCGGCCGCGTCGTTCGAGGTGACCAGGTTCCAGACCACGTTGAAGGTCGACTCGCTGGCGATGGTCTCGGCGACCACCGCGGTAGCTGCTCTGGTGGAGCCGGTGGACGGGTCGCCGTTCGCCCTGCTGACTTTCGACGGCGGGGCCGTCGCGCAGGCCCCGGTGCCGTTCGACGGCGGCCCCGTTTCGAACCGCGACGGGCGGGTGCGGGTGGCGGCGCTGGGAGACGGCTGCTTCGCCGTCGCCCAAGGCACGCGGGTACGGCAGTTCTGCCTCGCCGCCGGTGGCCAGCCGGTACCGGCCGGGCAGGTGCTGACCATGCCGTACCCGCTG
The DNA here is from genome assembly GCF_026130045.1 of Micromonospora sp. CPCC 205371. Lineage (GTDB taxonomy): Bacteria > Actinomycetota > Actinomycetes > Mycobacteriales > Micromonosporaceae > Phytohabitans. The sequence goes on along the minus strand of NZ_JAIBNX010000002.1, from coordinate 124,934 downwards.
GACGCGGTGGTCGCCGACCAGCGGACCAAAAGGCTTTTCGTAGCGAACGACAACCGCAACGCCATCCGGGTGCACGCCATCCGCGACGGCCAGATCATCGCCACCGGCGAACACGGCCGGCCCGGTGTGGACTCGGCCTTCCTGGCGCTGGACGGCACCGGCGGCGCCGTCGCCGGCAGCGTCGCGGACTTCATCCGGTTCAGCGACGGGGAGCCAGCCACACCGCCGGCACCGGACGACTTCGACCCGCCGGTGGTGCTCGACCAAGGGCATCTGGACGTGGCGCCGATCCTGACCGGCGGCGGCCTCCGGATCTACGTCAAGGACGGCTCCAGGTTCGGGGTACTGCCTCGGTGGATCCCGCTGGAACGCACCGTCTGGCACCTCAAACCGCTCGCCGAGGCGCGTCAGACGGTCACCGAGGGCTCGCCGCTGGCGCCGTACCTCGGCCCGCCCGGCACCGGGTACTGGCAGCTGCCCATGGACAATATTCCCGGGCTTCTGTGGCCGGGCTGGAGTTCCGAGCAGAACATCAGCGACCTTGAGGGGAACTCCACCGTCCAACTCACCGGCTACGAGGGGCCGGGTGCGTTCACGTTGAGCGACACCGAGGCGGTGCGGCTGGCGTCCACGGACCTCGACCTGGTGCACCGCCTGCCGGCCAGCAGCCACGCGCACAGCTACTGGAGCTTCGGCGCCGCGGGCGTCTACCGGCTCACCCTCACGGTCAACGCGACCACCCTGGCGGGCGAGCCGGTGCGGACCACCGCGACGGTGGCGATCGCGGTCGGCGACATCGATCCCACCACGGTCACACCGGGGACGGGGCTACCGGATTCGACTCCGACGCCATCGCCCACCCTCCAACCAACGGCGACCTCGACGCCCGGCCCGACACTGTCACCGACGCTCGGGCCGACGCAGTCACCGTCACCGGGGCCGGGCACCGGGGGCGGGGTGGTGCTGGACTCCGGGCACGTCGACATCAACAGCCGGGTCGACAGTGGCCGGATCGAACTGGACGTCAAGGACGGCACGAATCCGTCCGCGGGCGTGATCTGGCGCGACATGGGCACCGTCGTCTTCCACGTCAGACCCGAGGCTCGGACCACCGTGCCGAACGACGCGGCGTACGCCTTTCTCGGCACTGCGGGCGACGCGTTGTGGCTGCTGCCGCAGACCCAGGATACGCGGCTGCTGTGGCCCGGCTGGAACACCGAGGAGGTCGGCTCGTCCGATGTGGACGGATCGCTCACCTGGGAGCTGACGAAGGTGACCGGTCCCGGGCGTTTCGCTCTCTTCCAGAACACCTTCCAGGGACCAGGGATAGTCTTCAACAGCGCCGACGGGGTCCCGGACGCGTTAGCCATCCCGGCTGGCACTCACGCCCACGGAGCTTGGGCATTTGGGCAGCAGGGCGTCTACCGGCTGACCTTCACCATGTCCGCGACCCTGGCCACGGGCCAGCGGGTGAGCACGACCGAGACCTTGGCGGTCGCCGTCGGGGACGTCGATCCCACGCAGGTTCGCCCCGGCGAGGGCGGCCAAGCCGAGCCCAGCCCGAGCGGCACGCCATCAAGCCCGAGCACGCAGCCAACGGCGACCGGCACGGCGCCGCAACCGACCACGCCGCAACCGGCGGCGAGCGTACCGGTGGCCGCCGAGAACGGGATGGACGGGCTGCCGAAGACGGGCATGAGCCTCGCCACCCTGCTTCTGGCCGGTCTCGCCCTGGTCTGCGCCGGCGCCCTCACCGTACAAGTCGCCCGGCGACGCGGCTAACCCATGGACTACGCCATGCCGCCGAGGCTTTCCCAGCATTGCCGAAAACGGTTGTCATTATAGAATAGGTGCTGGGGAGGTGCGCATGGCCCGAGGCGACCCTTCGGCGCCGGCTTCGCGACCGCAGGACACTGTGGCGGAGTTGCGCGGCGCCGGGCTGCTGGCCACTGCTTCGCGGCGTGCGGTGCTGGAGGCGCTCGCCGGGCGTGACTGGCCGGTCAGTGCCCTGGACCTGCATGCGGAGATGGTCAGCGGCGGCACGCGGGTGGGTCTGACCACTGTGTACCGGACGCTGCACGCGTTGGCCGAGAACGGCGTGCTCCACGTCTTCGACCGCGAGGGCGAGCGCACCTATCGGCGCTGCGCCGACGGCCCGCACCAGCATCTGGTGTGCCGTGAGTGCGGGGTGGTGCGTGAGTGCCCAGCCGGGATGATCGCGGGTTGGTTGGCGCACCTGCGCGCGACGGCCGACTTCGTCCCGGACCCCGTGCTCATCACCGTCACGGGCGTCTGTGGTGACTGCCGCCGGGACCCTTCCTCATGATCAAGGCGTCCTTCAAGTCGTTCTAACGACTTGAAG
>NZ_JAIBNX010000002.1:120495-122562 GCF_026130045.1 Micromonospora sp. CPCC 205371 | reverse complement strand
GCGGCGCGCGCGGGCAGAAGAGCGCCCCGATAATTGAGAACTATCCGACGTGGAATGTGTAGGTGACGATGCCCGAGGTCGCGCCGGCGCCGTTCTGTGCGGTGGCGCGGAACTTCAGCGAGTAGTTGCCTTGGTGGGAGAAGGCCCAGTTGGCGACGCCGTACGTGCCGGCGGTCAGGCCACTCGGCCAGACCGAGACCGGACAGCCGAAGCCGCCGTACGTGTTGAGCTTGAAGCTCGGCGTGCCGAGCGCTTGCGTGTTGTAGATGGTGAACCAGCTCCCCGGCGGCCCTTCGAAGCCGACCAACTCCATGCGCACCGGCCCCTGGGCCGCCGGCACGTCCACCGCGTTCCAGCCGAGCCACAGCAGGTTGGGGTCCTGCGCCTGCGGTGCGATGTAGACGGTGGCGCCGGCCGGGCCGAGGCAGGCCCACTGGCTGCCGCTCGGCACCGTCCTGGCCGAGGACGGCAGCAGCCGCAGCAGCGTGCTCGCCGGTGACAGGTCGTCGCTGCCGGTCCACTGCTTGAGGTCCAGGGTGAGTGCGCCGCCGGAGTAGTCGACGTCGAGGTGGTATTCGCCGGACTCGACGATGGCGTACGGCCGGATGTCGCCGGTGGCGGCGGGTGCCGCGGCCGCTGGCGTCGCCACGACGAGCGCGGCGATCACCGCGGCCGTCGCGGACAGCAGTCGTGATCTCCGTTTCATGAGTGATCCTCCCCGTGTGGGTCCCTGGCCGGCAGCCCGGGCCGGCCAGGGACGCCGATCATTAGCCGATCGTGAAGTTGTAGACCACGTTGCCGGAGGTCGCGCCGCCGGTGACGGTGGCCTTGAAGGTGATCTGGTAGTTGCCCGACGCGGAGAACGCCCAGTTGGCGTGCCCGTGCGGCGTGCTGCCGATGGAGAACGAGGACTTCGCACACCCGCTGGCGGAGCTGCTGCTGAGCACGACCGAGGGCGCGGCCGGTAGCCCGGTCATGTTGTAGAGCGTGACGTGGCCCGGTCCGGACACGCTGACCAGCTCGATGGTGACCGGGCGGTTGGCGGTCGGCACGTCTTCGGTGTTCCAGCCGGGCCAGACCCGGGTGTCACCCGAGGGAACCGAGGCGGGTGCCACGTAGACGGTCGAGTTCAGGGCTCCTACGCACGGCCAGGACCCGGAGCTGCTCGTCACGACCAGGTCGTAGGCGTCCAGCGGATGCAGGCGGATGCTGTTGGTAGCGGGGGAGACGTCGTCGTTTGCTGGGCTGTACGTCCTCATGTCGAGCGTGACGGTGCCGCCGCTGTAGTCGACGTCGAGCACGTCGATGTGCCCGGTGTCGTAGGTCACCGCCATGGCCGGCGATGAGGTGAACCCGACGATGGTCGCGGTGGCGATCGCCGCCGCGGCCAGGACCTTGCTGGCGAGTTTCAGCATGGTGTCAGCTCCCGACCTTGAACTTCAGCCAGACGGCGTCGGAGGTGACGGTGGTGGTGGTACCGGCCAGCACGCCGGTCACGTCGACCTTGATGGCGTAGTAGCCGGCCTTCTCGAAGGCCCAGTTCTGGTGCATGTGCGTGCCGACCGGCAGCGTGATGGTGTCGGGCAGGCCGTTCTCGCTGTCGACGACCACGGTGGGGTTGCCGGCGGGGTCGGTGCTGAACAGGCTCACTCCGTCCGGGCCGATGACCTTCTTGAACCGGAGGGAGACGGTGTCGCCGGCGAACACGCCCGGCTCGAGTTCCTCGGTGGCGATCCCCGCGAAGAGCAGGGCCTCGTTCTCGAACTCGGGCAGGACGTAGACGGTGGCGCCCGGGTTGCCCAGGAACGCGTACCTGGAGTCATCGGGCACGGCGATGGCCGACTCGGGCTTGGCCCAGAAGAGCACGTCGGCGGGGTCTCGCTCGACGTCAGGCTCGACCGTCTCGTCGTGAACGGCGATCTCGAACGCGCCCTCTTCGTAGGCCACGTCGACGATGTCGGCGTGGCCCTGGGACAGCACCACAAGCGCCCCGGCCTGGGCGGGGGGCCCCCCGGGCAGCAACGCGGCCCGGGGGGCGCCGGGGGCCGCGTGGGTGAGCGGGGTGCC
>NZ_JAIBNX010000002.1:62673-120485 GCF_026130045.1 Micromonospora sp. CPCC 205371 | reverse complement strand
CCGGGGCGGGGCCCCCCCAGACCAGCAACGCGGCCGTGGCGGCCACCGTCGCGGTGGTGAGCAGCGGGACTCTGAGACGCATGCAGATCCTCCTGGTTGTCGATGGAGATGCTCAACTAGATCGAAACGGTAACGGTTTTCATTAAGCTGTCAAGGTGATTGTCCGCCGGTGGACACCGCGTGAAGGGGAGCGATCGGTCCAATGTGGCCAGATGTCGCGATGTCGCGATACCGGTCATTTACGGGCAGGCGGCGCCTTGGTGTGCCGGTGTTCATGTCGCGCGATTGGACAAACGCACCCGGGCTAACGATAATCATGTTCAGATTGATCCCTCGGGTGATGCGCTGACCGTTCCGCTCGCCGGGGGCCTGAAGGGGAGCAGGCTGATGCGCGACACGACAAGACCGCGGTGGTTCGCGGCCGTTCTCGGGATGCTGGCGCTGCTGGCAGCGGTGCCCGTGGTGGTGGCCGGAGGCTCGGCGGGTGCCGCGCCGCCGGCGAGCCGGCAGCGCGTGGTGGTAAACGACGTGCACACCGACGTGGTGCACGTCGAGTACGCGGACGGCGCGCTGCGCCTGCGGACCCGGGTCGGCGAGGCGCCCCACGACTTCTACGACCCGCGCGACGTGCTCTTCCAGGTCAAGGACATCGACCAGGTCTCCCGGCTCGGCGTGCCGGACCTGCCCGAGTACGCGTTCCTCGGCAGTCCGGGCGACCCGGTCTGGATCGCGCCGCAGACCGAGATCGACGAGCTGCTGTTCGCCGGCTGGGACACCGAGTCCATCCCGCGCGGCGTCCTGGTGGGGGACGCGGTCGACCTGAGTCTGGTCGAGGTCGCCGGGCCCGGACGGGTGGAGATCTTCGGGTACGACCGTGTCGGGATGCCTGTGCGCATGCTCAGCAGCACCGACGCCCAGCTCCGCACGCTGCGCGAAGTGGTGTCCAACCATACGCACGCGAACTGGGTATTTTCCGCCCTTGGCCGCTACGAACTGACCTTCGAGGTGCGTGCCACGGCTGCGAACGGCACCGCGCTGCCGCCCGCGCGCGCCACCTATACCTGGTACGTGGGCGGCACGCAGGCCAGCGACGTGGCGCCGGAGCCAACCCAGACGGCGCTGTCGGCCAGCCCGAGCAACCCCTCCGCCGGCGACGAGGTCACGCTGTCCGCGACGGTGTCGCCGGCGACGGCCAGCGGCTGGGTGGAGTTCTTCGACGGCACGGCGTCACTCGGGTACGCCGCGGTCTCCGCCGGCCAAGCCACGCACAGCACGAGAGCGCTTGCCGGCGGCTCACACTCGCTCACCGCGCGGTACACGCCGACCTACGCCAACGACCACGCGCCGTCGACCTCACCCCCGGTCACCCTGGTGGTGTCCGGGACAGGCACGCCGTCGGCCTCGCCCACCGCGTCCGGCTCACCCTCCGCGTCACCCACGTCATCGGGTACGCCCAGCGCCAGCCCGACCTCGAGCGTCACGCCGACCAGCCCAACCACGACGAGCCCAACCACGACGAGCCCGGTCACGTCGCCGTCGCAGAACGGTCCCACCACCGCCAGCCCATCGCCGTCGTGCGTGCCAGTGACCCGAACCTCGACGAGCACATCCACGACCACCGCCGCCGTACTGGCTCAGGGGCACGTCGACTACGCGGCCCGGCTGACCGGCGGCAACCTCGTCTCGCAGGTCAAGGACGGCACCGTGGCCGGCAAGACGACGTGGCGTGACCCGCAAGACGTCGTGCTGCACCTCAAGCCGGCCGGCGCCACGACGGTGCCCGCCGGGAACTTCGGTTTCCTCGGCCCGGCCGGGACCCAGATCTGGCAGATCCCGCAGACGCAGAACTCCAGCATGCTGTGGCTGGGCTGGAACACCGAGGAGATCCAGGCGTCGCAGCTGCGCGGAGGGTCGCTGAGCTGGTCACTGGACAAGGTGGAGGGTCCCGGCAAGCTGGTGGTCTACCTGTTCGAGGCGTTCGGCCAGCCGCGGGTGGTGTTCAACAGCGGCGACGGGCTGCCCGACCGGTACACCGTGCCGACCGGCACCCACGCGCACGGCAACTGGGCGTTCACCAAGCAGGGCGCCTACAAGTTGACCTTCACGCAGCGGGCCACCCTCGCGAATGGACGGTCGGTCAGCGACACCGCCACGGTCACGATCGCGGTGGGCAGCACCGACCCGCAGTCGCTGGCCCGGCGCACCAGCAGCCGCACCTTCGCCTACAGCGGCACGAGCTGCGGTCCACTGGCCTTGACCGGCACCTCGCTCGTGGGGCCGGTGGCGGTCGGTGCCGGCCTGCTGCTCGGCGGCGGCCTCCTCATGATCCTGACCATCCGCCGCCGGAGGGCGTCGTGATCGGCGCGCCAGCCGCGCGCATCGCCGCAAGAACTACGTATGGAGTGTGTCAATTGGGTACTCGCGGATGGATCGCCCGGCTGCTCGCGGGATGCGTCATCGCCGCAACGGCGCTGGTGAGCATCTCTACGCCGGCGTCCGCGGAGAGCAGCCGAACGAACATGTACGGCGTCAGCGGCGCCTACCTGGGCTACGGCTATTGGGCGTCCCGGCCGTACGGGTCTTATGACAACGGATACCTGTACGTGGAAGACAACTTTCCTGACGGCAGCAACGGCATCATCGCGGGGCTGTACGTGTACCGGTCCGGGCGGTGGGTCCTCGTCAACGTCGTCAGCGTCCGGGGCGACGGCTCAACGAACTACATCGACGTCAAGAACCACTACAACGGCGGCCCCCGCCAGAACGAAGAGATCCTGTTCAGGGTGTGCAAGCTGCTGCCTGACGGCACCTGGAAGGACTGCAAGGACAAGACCGCCTATAACACCGACTTCTTCTAGGCGGGCGCGGATGAGGGCGTCTACGGCACGACTGGTGGCAACTGCCTGCCTCGCACTCGTGTTGTCTGGATGCGCGGCCCCGGTGACGTTCACCGGTTCCGAGGATCGGGTGCAGGTGGTCACGACCACGGGGATCCTGGCGGACCTGGTGCGCAACGTGGGCGGCGAGCGGGTGCTGGTCGACTCGATCGTGCCGGACAACGCGGACTCGCATGTGTACGAGCCGACCCTGCGGGACGTGCGCAACGTCGTGTACGCCGATGTGGCCTTCAGTAACTATCTGCTGCTGGAGGCGCAGAATGTGATCAAGGCGCTGGATGCTAACCTGCGCGACGGCGTGCCGAACGTGTCGCTGGCCGAGGGCGCGTCCAAGTACGCCGCTGAGATCATCCCGCTGGTCGAGGACGTCTCGCTGGACACGATCTGGCTGGGCCTGCGGGTGCGGGGCACCGGTGCGCAGTACAAGGCCACCCGCGCCTCGGACGTGCTGTTGACCGCCACCGACGTGACCGGCCCCGGGCACCTGGTGGCGTATCTGACCGAGTCGTTCGGTGACCCGGACTTCTACTTCAACTCCTCGGACGGGCTCGACGACGACACCGCGGTCCTCCCGCCCGACGCGCACACGCACATGAGTTGGGCGTTCACCGCGCCGGGCGTGTACAAGCTGACGGTCGAGGCGCGTCTGGTGGTGTCGGAGCGGTCCACGCCGATCGCGCTGGGCCGGCAGACGTTCACGTTCGCGGTCGGCGTCGACCCGCACTCGATACCGGGAATGGAAGGCGCGGACGTGCTCGGCGCCGGGCACGCGGACGTCGCGGTGGACACGGACACCGGCCGCCTCTACCTGTATGCCGATCCGCAGGGCGGTGGTGCGGTGCGCCAGCAGGAGTACGACCCGGCTCGCACCGTGATCGAGGTGCCGAACAAGGCGTTGAAGGAGGTACCGGCGGGCCGCGGCTTCCGGTTCCTCGGCCGGGCCGGTGAGCGGGTGTACCAGCTGCCGCAGGCGGTGCTCGGCAAGCACGTGCACGGTGAGATCGACCCGCACCTGTGGCAAGACGTCGGCAACGTCCAGTCCTATGTGGAACTCATTCGAGACACGCTGATCGGCGTCGACCCGCAGGGCGCCGCCGAATACCGGCGCAACACCGAGGTCTACCTGGCCGCGCTGACCGAGCTCGACACGTACGTCGCCGCCACCATCGCGTCGATCCCGCCGGCCCGGCGATACCTGGTGACCACGCACGACGCGTTCGCCTACCTGGCGCACGCCTACGGCATACCGGTCGCCGGGTTCGTCACCCCGAACCCCGCCACCGAGCCGAGCCTCGCCGACCGCGTCAAGCTGACCGAGACGATCCGCAACCTGAACGTACGTGCCGTGTTCCTGGAGCCCAACCTGCGCGCACGATCGTCCGCTTTGGTGCAGATAGCCAAGGAGCAGGACGTCGCCGTATGTGACATCTATGGCGACGCCTTCGACGACACCGTCGACACGTACGTGAAGATGATGCGCTTCAACGCCGACTCCCTGAAGGAGTGCCTCACCCGATGAAGACACTGGTGGCCGCCGTGATGACCGCGGGGCTGGCGGCGACGCCGACACCGGCGCCGGACGGCCTGACGCAGTCGCTCGACCCGAACCAGCGCGAGGTCGCCGGCCGCGCTGTGCTGGAGAAGGGGCACGTGGACGTCGGTCCCCGGTACCGGGACGGCAAGTGGACCATCCAGGTGCACGACGGCACCGTCGTTCCGCCCGTCTGGCGGCAACCGTCCGATGTGGTGCTTCGGGTGCGAGACGCGGCCGTCGAGCGGGTGCCGGACGACCCGACGTACGCCTTCCTCGGCCAGCAGCCTGGCACACCCGTCCACGTCGTACCGCAGACGCAGAACCCGGACGTGGTGTGGCTCGGCTGGAACACCCAGGACCCGGGCGTCCTCAGTGGAATCGGGCGCGGCGTGACCATGAACCTGCTCGGCGTGCAGGGGCCCGGTAGCGTGATCGTCTACCTACAGTCGGGCAACCTGGGCGCGCCGCAGGTGCTGTGGAACTCGACGCTGCCGTACCCGCAGCCGCTGTGGGTGGACACCAACACCCATACGCACGCGAACTGGATCTTCACCAAGCCGGGCGTGTACCTGGTCGCGGTGGAGATTACCGCGGAGCTGGCGGCCGGCGGGCAGGCCAGCGGCCGCAGCGTGCTGCGGCTCGCGGTCGGTGACGGCACCAGCGTCGACGAGGCGTTCGCCGCCCAGTACACCGCCGGCCTGCCCACCGCCACGGCCAGCGCCAGCCCCACCGCCGTAGCGGCAGCGGACCCGCGTGATGGCGGCGGTTCTGGCGGCGGCGGATCGGGCAGCACGCTGCCCATCGTGATCGGCGTCGTGGCGGTCGCCTTCGCCGGCGTGGCCGTCCTCGTCCTGGCGCGTGGCGCACGGGCCCGGCGCCGGGCCGCGGACGAGCAAGTGGACGGTTCGGCATGAGCGAAGTCCTCGCGGTCGAGAACGTCGGCGTCGAGTTGGGAAAGCGGCTGGTACTGCGCGACGTCAACCTCACCATCGACGCCGGCCAGTTCGTCGGCCTGGTCGGACCGAACGGAGCCGGCAAGACCACCCTGCTGCGCAGCATTCTCGGGCTGCTGCGCCTCAAGACCGGCCGCATCCAGGTCGCGGGCGCGCCGGCCAAGCCCGGCGCGTCCCGGGTCGGGTACGTGCCGCAACGGCACGAGTTCACCTGGGACTTCCCGATCTCCGTCCAGGACGCGGTGATGACCGGCCGCACCAGGCGCCTGGGCCTGTTCCGCCGGCCCGGCGTCGCGGACTGGCGGACGGTCGCCGAGGCGCTCGACCGGGTCCGCCTGGCCGACCTGCGCCGCCGCCCGGTGGGCGAGCTGTCCGGCGGGCAGCGGCAGCGGGTACTGGTCGCCCGGGCGCTGGCCCTGCGGCCCGACGTGCTGCTGCTGGACGAGCCGTTCACCGGCCTGGACATGCCGACCCAGGAACTGCTCGGCGATCTCTTCGCCGAGCTCGGCAAGGAGCATGCGGTGCTGATGGCGACCCACGACCTGGCGGCGGCCATGCACACCTGCGACCGGCTGGCCTTGCTGAACGAGACCGTGGTCGCCGTGGGATCGCCGGACCAGTTGCGCGAGCCTCGACTGTGGATGGAGACGTTCGGGGTCAGTGAGCGCAGCCACCTGTTCGCGGCGCTCGGCCTGAGCGTCGAGACGGCGAGGATGTGACATGTCACCACTCGACTTCATCGCCGACCTTTTCAACCCCGACCTGGCGTTCCTGCCCAGGGCGCTGCTGATCGCGGTCATGTCCGCCATCGTATGCGGGGTCGTTGGCTGCTACGTGGTGCTGCGGGGGATGGCGTTCATCGGCGACGCGGTCGCCCACGCGGTGTTCCCCGGCCTTGCGGTCGCGTTCGTCATCTCCGGCAACCTGGTCCTCGGCGGCACCATCGCCGGGGTCGTCACCGCCGTGCTCGTCGCCATCTTCTCCCAACACCGGCGGCTGAAAGAGGACTCCGTCATCGGGGTGTTCTTCGTCGCCGCGTTCGCCCTCGGCATCGTCATCATCTCCCGAGCACCCGGCTACGCCGGATCGCTGCAACAGTTCCTGTTCGGCTCCATCACCGGCATCCCCGACCGCGACGTCTACATCGTGGCCATCACCGGCCTCGTCCTGCTCATGGCGATGTTCCTGCTGCACAAGGAGTTCGTCGCGGTCGCGCTGGATCGGGAGATGGCCCGGGCGATCGGCCTGCGCGCGTTCTGGCTCGACCTGGCGCTCTACGTGCTGGTGACCCTCGCGGTGGTCATTTCCGTGCAGACCATCGGCAACATCCTGGTGCTCGCCCTGCTCATCACACCGGCCGCGGCGGCCCGCCTACTGACCGACCGGCTCGCCGCCATGATGCTCATCGCACCGCTCATCGGCGGTGTCTGCGCGCTCGTCGGCCTCTATGTGTCTTGGTCGTGGGACCTCCCGGTCGGCGGCACCATCGTGCTCACGCTGACCGCCGTCTTCCTGATCGCGTGGCTCCTAGCTCCGAGACACGGCCTACTCGCCCGATACGTCTAGAGAGCCTCCGTTCTTTAGTGCCCCGGTCCGTGTCAGTGGCGGACCGTTTGCTCCCGCGGGCACCGCGCAGGCCGGCGGCTCGCAGAGCTCGCCGAAATCCCCGGCCTGCGCTGCCGGCTCCGCGGGGCCAAGCCCAACCCCCCACCAGTCCCGGCGGAGGCCGCCCGTGACTGGACGCGCAGGGTGAGGCCGCGGGAGCAGCGGGCATGGACCGCGACGGGCGTCGCGGTAGCTCGAAATCCATGAATCTTGGCCAGCCACGATCGGCGTGGCGAGCTGGGCAACCGGCGAGTCGATCGTGGTTATCGTTGTCGACTTTTCATGCTAGTTTGCGCATGAGACTATGTGTTGTGACTGACTCGCTGCTTGACCGGTACGGCGCGGTGGCGCAGGTGTTTCGGGTGCTGGCCTCGCCGGTGCGGGTAGCGATCGTGGACCTGCTCGCTGGCCAGGAACGTTTTGTGCGTCAGCTGACCGAGGCGACCGGGCTGGCGCAGCCGCTGGTCTCGCAGCACTTGAGGGTGCTGCGGGATGCCCGGTTGGTGCGGCGGGTCCGTAGGGGGCGGCAGATGGCGTATGCGCTGCGCGACGAGCACGTCGCACACATCGTGCGGGATGCCATTGCCCACAGTAATGAAGGCAGCAAGGAAGGATCATCATGACGACCGCGACCGAACACCGCCCGCACGCCGGGCACGAGCACACCCACGCCGAGGGGTGCGGACACGCCAGCGTGGCGCACGCCGACCACGTCGACTACCTGCACGACGGGCATGCCCACCATCCCCACGAGGATCACTACGACGAGTGCGCGCTCACCGAGGTGCACGCCTCGGCCGAAGCGCATGACCACACGCACGGGGCCAACTGCGGCCACAGCACCGTGACGCACGGCGACCACGTCGACTACGTGCACGACGGGCACCGTCACGCCGCACACGACGACCACTACGACGAGCACTGAGCCATGGTGCTTCGGTCGGCAAGTGCCGGATACGCAACCAGCGTGTCCGGCCCTCCGGCCGCGGTGGGCCCGGCCACGTCGAGGCCGAGGATGCCGGTGGGTTGACGGGTGTGCGGCGCGGTCAGGGCGGCGGGGCGGTCGGCGGCTCGTCCGGGTGCGCGGCGAACGCCTTGTAGTCCAGTTCGACCAGGGGTGGGGCTCCGGGTGCCGGCTGCTCACCGTTGGGGTACTGGACTTCCAGTAGTGATTGCCCCAACGGCACGACCAGGTTGGACAGCCCGAAACCGGGGATGTTCCGGCCGCGGGCCACTCCCAGCCCAGCCTCGCGTAGCGCGTGCTCGGCGTCGGACTTGCTCCGGGCCGCGAGCACCACGTGGTCGATCTCCATCAACATCCCCCGGCACGGTCTGAATTTGGTTTTCATTACTGCACCGTCTCCAGGCATGCTACACAGCGCCTCCTCGCGGTCGCCGGGTAGGGTGCTCGCCATGATCGAGGACGCTGAATGCCGTTGACGAATCCGTGGCTGGCCAGGCCCACGCCGGCGAAGCGGCTCGATCGTCAGCGACTTGAAGAGCGCATTCTCAACCTGCTGTCGTCGCAGAACATGTGCGTGCTCGCGACCACGGGTCCGGACGGACCGTTGGCGACCCCGGTGCGGTACTACCCGCTGGACTTCGCGGTGCTCTTCACCGCCGCGCCGCGTTCGCCGAAGATGCGGAACCTCGCCACGGATCCGCGCGTGTCGATCGGCATATTCGCGCCGTTGGTTGGGCTGGCCAGCAGCCGCGGCGCTCAACTGTTCGGAACCGCCAGGGTGCTTGGGCCGGAGCATCCGGACCGCGCGCACTACTGGGAGGCGTTCCGATGGGAGAGCGAGCACGCCGAGCGAGGGCGACCGTTGTCCGAGCCGCCCGAGGATACACTCGTGGTCGTTGAGGCGGAGCGGATCGTCTATACCGAGCACTGGCTGCGACGTGAAGGGTTCGCGCCACGCCAGTTTTGGCATCGCTGATCGGGCAGGCGAGTGCCGGCTCGTCACCCGAAAGGCGAAGGAGCAGCCGTGACGGGCGAGGAGGGCACGATCGAGGTGGCGCCGGTGCTGGACGGCCAGTACGCGATCACGGTCCGGCCCGGCGAGAGTCCTTGGTGGGGCACGGAGGGGAGTGGCGCCGAGCGCGTGCCCGGTACCGGCGATGACCGCGAGCGGTGGACGGCCGCCCGCCGGCGCTTCGAAGAAGACCTCACTCACGCCGCCACCGTTTTCCGCAGTCCCGTCAAGCGGCCGTGGTGGCGGCGCGGCCGGCTGGCCGGTCTCCGCTGGCTGCCGGGATACCGGGCCGAGCAACGGGCGCGATTCGCTGAGAACGCTGCGCTGCTAGCCCAGGCACGGGCACGGTACCGGCCGGTCGAGGAAGAGATCCACGCCAGGGTGAGGGCGGTTCGCGAGGAGCGCCAGCGCGCCGCCCGGGCGGCCGAGGAACGGCATGGGCGGCTTACCGCGGTGATCCGCCGCCCGGTGTGGGGCTGGGTCCAAAAGGGACGGGCGAGTGCCGTGGTGTTCCGGCATGACGTTGCGGACACCGGGCCGCTGCGCGCGGACGCCAGGGCACGCGGGCCGTTCCGGCTGGACGTGCTGGGCGACGAACTGTACGAGTACGGCATGACCACCGTCCGCTGGGACGCCGGCACGAAGCAGGCGGTGGTCGCCGACTGCGCGGCGGCCGGCCACCCGCTCTCCTTCGCCCAGTGGTGGGCGGCCGTAGGCCCGTGGGAGAAGGCGCACCGAGGCCCCACCGCTTGGTGTACGAACCGGCCGCCGTGGCCGGTGCCGACCCGCCGCAGCCGCGAACGACTCGAACGTGGCACCAGCCACCACAGCGGTTACGGGGTCGGCGACGTCGGGGGGTTTGGAAGCTTCTGACCCTGCCGTCCAGCGGCGGCCTGGAAGGTGCGGCCGTTCATTAGCATGGTGGGCATGGCGTCGGCGAGGCGTGACGGCGTACCGGCGGTCTTGCGGGGAGAGGTCCGGTTGCGCGTCTGGGTGGTGGTCATATCCGGCACGCTCGCCGCCATCCTCCTGGCCTACTTTGGACACCGCGCATACGTGGAAACGGCGGCGTACTCCGCGCATCGCAACGGCACGCTCGCGCTGGAGCCGGCGGAGGTCGTGGAAATCAACTACTTCAGCGGCACGGGCGGTTACGGCGGCGGCAACTCGCAGGAGGTCCGGTTTCGCCTACACAGCGGCGGCGAGAGGACGTCTTTGCTGAAGGACCGGAAGGCGTACCTCGACGTCGACGAGGGGCAGACCGTCCGGGTGGGTATGTGGCACGGGCACCTCGTCGCCGTCGAGGATAAGTACGTGCGCACGCCGTGGACGCCGGGCGCCTCGATGGTGTTCCTGCCGCTGCCGCCGGCGTTCGTACTGATGGTGCTGCAGGTTTACCGGCTGTGGCGGCTGCGGAAGGAGGGGCCGAAGTATGTCTTCGGCTACAACTCCAGCGGTGCGTACGCGACGGCCGCAGCCCTGCTGGCCTTCGGGACCGCTCTCGTCGCACTCTCCTTTGACCGCGTTCCATGGTTGTCGGTGCTGGCGTTCGCGGTGAGCGCCCTGGGGCCGTTGGCGTGGTTTACGCTGCGGGAGATCCGCGAGCGCCGCACCGCTCCACGCGGGTAGGCTGCTCAACGAGCCGTCGCACGTAACGCTTCCTCGTACTGGCGGCGATCGAAGATAGCGTCGCGCAGTTCGCGGTAGTCCCAATCGCGATGCCCGGTGCGGTAGCGGCACCAAGTGACCGTCTCCTCCTCGACCGTGACCATCGCGGTGAACGGCCAGCAGCCCCAGTCACTGCAGACACACCCGAGCAGGACGGTGTCACCGTCGCCGAACCAGCTCAGGACCGGATCACCGAGGTAGTGCCGACCCGGCCAGCGCACCCGCTCGTCGAGCAGACCCGCGTAACTGCCTGCGAGATCAGGCTTTCCCTCGCGCCGCGCAAAGGGTCGCTCAACCTCGCGAACCAGGTCGGGCAGAGGAACGCCGTTAAGGTGCGGGACGAGTGTCGGCAATACCCCGACGCCGAGTTCCTGCTCGATGGTGCGAAATTCGATACGGTCCATAGCCTCGCTGCTTCAGCGGGTGGTCTCTTCTTGGACGGCGGCTAGGCCGGCGGCCTTGGAGGCTGGGTGCCGGCGGTGTCGGCCAGTGCCACGGCGAGCTTGTCCAGGCACTGGTCGAGCCCGGCCTGGGACATGTCGCGGGCCGGTGCCGTGGTGTAGCCCGACTCGGTGATGCTCAGCTCTGTGCTGCCGTCGGCCGTGGGCGTGAAGGTCACGACATGGGGCACCGCGTCGGGCACGCCGAATGGGATGCCCGCGTCGGCGGGGCTGATCGTCGTACCCGTCGGGTCGGCGAACCGCATGACGTACTCCAGCCGAGCCATCGGTTCGACCACGCTGTACGTCCAGGTGTTGTACGTCTGGCCACCGCCGTACCGCTGCGGTGCTTGCATGGCGAGCAGGCTGACGCCACCGGCGCGCACGTCCATCCGCGCGAGTGGGCAGGTGAAACCCTCCGGTCCCCACCATCGGCGGATCAGCTCGGACTCCGTCCAGGCGGCCCACACGGCCTCGACCGGGGCGGGATAGGTGCGGCGGGCGGTGACGTCCAACGTCTGCGGGGCGCTGGCTGACATGCCGGTACGGTATATTGCTTTCATTATCGTAGTCAAGGGAGTTGGGGTTGAAGCGCGCGACTGGCAAGTCCCACTGCCCAATCAACTTCGGCCTGGAAGCGTTCGGCGATGCCTGGTCCCTGCTGGTGGTCCGCGACATCGTCTACTTCGGCAAGCGCACCTTCTCCGAGTTTCTGGCCGCCGAGGAACGGATCGCGCCCAGCATCCTCGCCAACCGCCTGGCCAATCTGGAACAGCGGAACATCCTCGTCCGTACCCGCGACGACAGTGACCGCCGCAAGACCAGTTATCGGCTTACCGAGACCGGCCTCGCCCTGATCCCGGTCCTGCTCGAAATCGCGGCCTGGAGCGCCCGCGCCGATCCGGACACCGACGCCCCACCGGACTGGATCGCGCTGGTCAACTCGGACAAGGAACGGATGACCCGGCTGATCACCGACACGGTCCGCGAGGGCGGATGCATCTTCGTCGGCGACAACAGCGTCCTGGCCAGACTGGCCAACTAATCCCGCGACCGGATCGTCGTCGTGGCGGCTGGGGCGTCGCCGTGGAGGGCGGCGTCCAGGAGCGCGCGGGCGGTTGCCTTGACGGTGATGGCTGCCTGCTCCCGGGTGTAACCGGCGATGTCGATGAGCCAGATGAGTGTTTCTATGCCCGTCGCTGAGCGGATCGCGACCGCGAGCCGGTCGATGTCGACGTGCGGGTGGCTGTCCCGCAATGGCGTCAGAGCCTCGGCGATCCAGCCGATGGCGCGTCCCTGGCGCAGTACCGGCTGGTCGGCGTCCGGTTCCAGCGACAGCCGCAGCGAGGTGCGCAACTGGGGTTCCCAGGTGAGGTTGTACCGGGTGAACGCGGTCATGACCGCGTCGAGGCGTCCCCGCGGATCGGCGGGTGCGTCGGGTGGCATCAGGCTGTCCGGCGAGATGGTCGGCCGAGCCGCTAGAAGCAGGCTGCGTTGGTTGGGGAAGTAGCGGTAGGCGGTGGTGCGGGAGATGCCCGCCCGTTCGGCGGCGTCTTCGACCTTGGGGGTGTGTCCGGCCGTGAGCAGGTCTTGAGTGGCGGCGATGAGCGCGTGTCGGGTGCGCGACTTCTGCGCTGTCCGGCCGGTGGATTCGTACGGCGTCGCCACGCCGTCATGGTACCGTAGTCCCATATGGGACTGGAGTCCCACGAAGCGCGGAGGAGACGGCGATGAACTCCCACGACCCGACTATCACCGACCCGAACCTCTACCGCGTGATATTCGAGAACGAGCGAGTGCGAGTCCTGGAGTACCGCGACGAACCCGGTGACCACACGCACGCACACCGGCACCCAGACAGCGTGATGGTGACGCTGAGCGCCTTCCGTCGCCGTGTCGCGTCCGGCGGACGCAACGTCGACGTCGAACTGAAGGCCGGCGAAGTCCGCTGGGTGGGGGCGCAGGAGCACACCGGCGAGAACGTCGGCGACACCGCGTCGCACAGCATCTTCATCGAGTTGAAGGAGCCCGCACCCACCGCCGCGCCAACTGCCGACGTCCCACTGGGCCCCAGCGTTCCGTAACGATCGAGGCGACAAGTCGCGCGCTGGGCGGGCTGGTAACGGCTTTTTACGCTGTCGTCATGCAGCTGACCGAGATGAGCGTCATGGGGTTCCGGACGTCGGTCACTGTGTTCCGGCGTCCCGCAGGCGGGCTGCGCTGGGTGATCATCCCGACCATCCACATGGGGCACGCCGACTACTACTGGGAGATCTGGCAGCGGCTGCGGTCCTGCCAGGCTGTCATCGCCGAGATCTGGGACGGGCCCAGTTCCACCGGGATGGCTTTCGCCAACGCGATGCGGCTGGCCCGCCAGCGAGCCAGCCGTGACCTGGTGCCGCAGGACATCGACTACGGCGCGCTCGGCGTACCGGTCATCTTCCCCGACGACTACCTCGCGCCGAACGCGGACCCGGACCGCCGGATGTCGCGTCAAGAGCGGCTGGCCGCGACCGTGATGACGCCGATCCTCGCGCTGCACATGGCCCTCACGGGCGACGGCGACTGGCTCGGCAACAGCCCGCTCGACATCCACGACCACACCGAGGTCGACCGGGACGCCAGTGACCGCAAGCGGGAGGGTCTGCTGCTCGGCGTGATGCGGGAGATCGACGGCGAGTTCGCCGCCGAGGACATGGAGGTGGCCGTCGTCTTCGGGGCGCTGCACATGCCGACCGTGGTCCGGGAGTTGACCGGCAAGCTCGGCTACCGGGTGATGCCAGGGGCGCGGTGGCTGACCGCGATCGACTACGACGAGCCGCCGTACCTGCGCAAGCCCCCGCTGGACGGGTGGATGGACTGGTAGCCAGCCGAATTCGCGCAGCCCAGACGGTTCTCAACAAGGCCGTGCGCCCCACGGGCCCCAACTTCGCCGATCACGTCCGCAACCCATCAGCTTTGCGCCGAGAATGCCGGATATGCGGCGTAGGCGCTGGACAGCGGGAGCCGTGGCGCTCGCCCTGGTGCTCGGCGGATGTAGCGGCGACAACGGAGCTCAACGGGACGCGCCCGTTCGGGAGGCATCGGCCCGGCCGTCGGCGTCGCCCGCCCGGCCCACGAGCCTGACCATCGTGGCGGCCGGGGACCTGTTCGTCCAACCGCCGCTGGTCGCGCAGGCGCGATCCGATGCGCAGGCGGCAGGTCGGGACGGGTACGACTTCAGCCAGATCATGGCGGCCGTCGTCCCGACGATCCAGACCGCTGACCTCGCCGTGTGCCACATGGAGCAGCCCCTCGGCCCCGAGCAGGGACCGTTCACCGGATTCCCGATCTTCAACGCCCCGGTAGAACTGGCCGACGACGCGGCCGCGGCCGGCTTCGACACCTGCTCGACAGCCTCCAACCACACCCTCGACTACGGCGCCGAGGGCGTCACCCGCACGCTCGACCACCTCGACCGGGTCGGCCTGCACCACACCGGCTCGGCCCGATCGGCACAGGAGGCGGCGACCCCGAACATCATTGACGTGTTCGGCGTCAAGATCGCGCAGCTGTCGTACACGTTCAGCTTCAACGGCATCGAAAGGCCACCTGGGCAGCCGTGGATCGCCAACCTCATCGACCCGGAAGCCATCCTGGCCGAGGCCCGCCGAGCCAAGAGCGCGGGTGCCGAGATCGTAATCGCGTCCCTGCACTGGGGCACCGAGTACCAGAACGCGGCCGACGCCGGCCAACTCGGCTTAGGCCGCCAACTGCTCGCCAGCCCCAGCATCGACCTGATCATCGGAATGCATGCCCACGTCGTGCAGCCCATCGAGAAGATCGGCGAAAAATGGGTCGCCTACGGGCTGGGTAACCTCCTCGTACGCTTCCAGGACGGTTCTCCGGAGCACACCGCCGACTCCGTCATACCCACCTTCACCTTCACCCAGGCGGCACCTGGAACGTGGCGCGTCAGCGCGGTCGAGGTCCGGCCCGTCTTCATGGACTACCACCCGAAGGCCCGACTCGTCGACCTCACCACCGCCAAGGCCACTGCCGGCCCCCGTGCCGCTGACTACGCCCGCATCCACCGCCGCATCGCCGGGTACGTCAACCTGCGCGGCGCCGACGCCCACGGCCTGCGAATCACCGATCAACCTGCGTTACCGGCGCCCGCGACCACACCGACACAGTGAGACGCGCATCGGTCGGCGTCCTCACCGGTGTTGTCGATACACAGGGGGCGGGGCGATGGGTAGCGTCATGTCGTGGGGGAACTTCTGGAGCGCGCGGCGCTGCTCGATGAGATGGGTCGCGTACTGGCCGAGACCTCGACCTCGGGCAAGGTGGTGCTGGTCGCCGGTGAGGCCGGTATCGGCAAGTCGGCGCTGGTCCGGCGCTTCGCCGAACTGCACGCGGGGGAGACCCGATTCCTGTACGGGGTGTGCGATCCGCTGCTTACGCCGCGGGCGCTCGGCCCGCTGCACGATCTCGGGCGGGACGTGGGTGGCCGGCTGGCCGAGCTACTGGCTGCTGGGAGCCCTCGTGAGCAGCTGTTCGCGGCGCTCCTCGACGAGCTGGACCAGCGGTCGCGGCGGCAGGTGGTCGTCATTGAGGACGCCCACTGGGCCGACGAGGCGACGCTGGACCTGCTGCTGTTTCTGGGGCGACGGATGGGGCGTACGCGCACGCTGCTGATCGTCACGTACCGGGACGACGAGCTGGGCGTGGAGCACCCGCTGCGGGCGGTCGTGGGGCGGCTGCCGCCGGAGGTGGTGCGGCGCGTACGGCCACAGCCGCTGTCCGAGGCGGCGGTGGCGGAGCTGGCCACGCGCGCGGGGCGTCCGGCCACCGGGCTGCGGGCGCTGACCGGGGGAAATCCGCTGCTGGTGAGCGAGGTGCTGGCGGCCGGTGACGCCGGCGTGCCGCTGACGGTGCGGGATCTGGTCCTCGCGCGGTTCGGCGGCCTCCCCGTGGAGGCGCAGGATGCGGTCCGGTTGGTCGCCGTCGTGCCGACGCGTACGGAGCTGTGGCTGCTGGAGGAGGCGCTGGGGTTCGGGCTGGCGGCGGTCGATCCCGGTGTGGCGGCGGGGCTGCTGATCGCGGGTTCGGATGTGGTCGGCTTCCGGCACGAGCTGTTGCGGCGCGCGGTGGAGGGTTCGTTGTCCGCGATCGCCCGCCGGGAGCTGAACCGTCGCGTGCTGGAGGTGCTCACCGGGCGCGAGGCGGGGGGCGGCGACGGGGCCGGGTGGCAGCACCCGCCCCCGGAGGCCGCGGCCGCCGAGGCGGTGCTGCGGTACGGGCCGGAGGCGGCCCGGCAAGCGGCCGCCGTGGCCGCCCACCGCGAGGCGGTGGGGCACTACCGGGCGGTCCTGGCACACGCAGAACGGCTGCCTCCAGCGGTGCACGCGGAGCTGCTGGAGGGCTTCTCCGTGGAGTGCTACCTGTCGGGGCTCTCCGTCGAGGCGGTCTCGGCCCGCCGAGACGCCGTCGATCTGCGCGAGGCCACCGGCGACCTGGAGCGGGTCGGCGCGAGTCTGCGCTGGCTGTCGCGCATGCACTGGTGGGACGGCGACCGGCGGGAGGCGGAGGCGGCCGCCGCGCGCGCCATCGCCGTGCTGGAGACGCTGGAGCCCGGCCACGAGCTGGCGATGGCGTACAGCAACCGGGCGCAGCTCGAAGTGCTGGCCGACCGGCTGGATACGGCCGCCGGCTGGGCCGAGCGGGCGATCCGGCTAGCCCAGCGGCTGGACGACCGGGAAACGCTCAGCCATGCCCTCACCAACATCGGCTCGGCCCGCATCCGCGGCGGTGACCCGGGTGGCCGCGCCGACCTGGAGCGGGCGATCGACGTGGCGGACGCCGCCGGGCTGGAGGACCACACGGCCCGCGCCCTGTGCAACCTGGGGACGCTCAACGCGGAGATGCGCGACTACCGCTACGCCCCCCAGGATCTCGACCGCGCGCTCGGGTTTGTCCAGGCGCGCGAGCTGTCCGGGTACGTCCAGCATGTGTTGGGGCATCGCGCTCGCGTGCGGCTGGACCAGGGCGACTGGATGGGCGCGGAGCAGGACGCTCGGGAGGCGCTGGACGAGCCGGTGCGCGGCGGTGCCAGGGTGGTCGACGCCCTGGTGCCATTGGGGCTGTTGCAGGCCCGTCGCGGCGACCCCGCGGCCGCGGCGGCCACACTCCAGGAGGCGACCGAGCGCGGCTTCGCCACGGTCGAGCTGCAATGGACCGCGCCGGTGGCCGCGGCCCGCGCCGAGTACGCCTGGCTGTACGGCGACGACGACCGGATCGCCGAAGAGGCCACCCGCATGTACGAGCGAGCCGTGGAGCTGGCTCACCCGTGGTTCACCGGCGAGCTGGCGCTGTGGATGTGGCTCGCTGGCGCCCTGTCCGAGACGCCCGCGGTGATCGCCGAGCCGTACCGGTTGCTGCTGTCGGGGGACTGGCGGGGGTCCGCGGACGCGTGGCGGGAGCGGGGGTGCCCGTACCAGGTGGCCCTGGCCCTCGCCCACGGCGACCGGGACGAGGCGCTGTCGGAGGCGCTGGAGCTGCTCGACGGTCTGGGTGCCCGGCAGACCGCGTTGCGGGTGCGCCGGGACCTGCGGCGCCGCGGGCACCGGCGGGTGCCGCGCGGCCCGATCCGAGCCACCGCCGCAAACCCGGCCGGTCTCACCTCCCGGCAGATCGATGTGCTCGGGCTGCTGGCGGAGGGGCTGACCGACGCCGCCATCGCCGCGCACCTGTCGTTGTCCACCAAGACCGTGGGCCACCACGTCTCGGCGCTGCTGGCGAAGCTCGGCGTCGCGTCGCGGCCCGAGGCCGCCGCGGCCGCCCGGCGGCTCGGGCTCGCCGCGGCCAAAGATAGGGAACCGAAGCATCAAAGCTAGGGAGCCGCTCCCGATCCGGGCACCAGGTCGCCGGTCCTACGGTCAGCCTGACCGATCCCACCACGGGATCGCGGGAGGGGGAAACAACCATGGACATCGCAACCATCAAGCAACGGCAGCAGGCCACCTGGGCCGCGGGAGACTACGCGGCCGTCGGCACCCGGCTGCTGCCGGTGGCCGAGCTGCTGTGCGAGGCCGTCGACCTGCGCGCCGGCGAGCTGGTGCTGGATGTGGCCTGCGGCAACGGCAACGCCGCCCTGGCCGCGGCCCGCCGGTTCGGCCAGGTCGTGGGCGTCGACTTCGTACCTGCCCTGCTGGACCGGGCCCGCCAGCGCGCCGCCGCCGAGGGGCTCGACGTGACCTTCCGGGAGGCCGACGCGGAGTCGCTGCCGTTCGACGACGCCTCGTTCGACGCCGTGCTGTCGACCTGCGGCGCCATGTTCGCGCCGGATCAGGAGCAGACCGCCCGCGAGCTGCTGCGGGTCTGCCGGCCGGGCGGGCGGATCGGCATGGTCAACTGGACCCCGGACAGCTACGTCGGCGAGCTGTTCCGCACGATCGGCCAGTACGTGCCGCCCCCGCCGGGGCTCCAGCCGCCGGTGCTGTGGGGCAGCACGGACCGGCTGCGCGAGCTGTTCGGGCCCGATGTCACCATCTCGGCACCGCGGCGCAGCTTCGGGTGGCGGTTCCCGTCCGCCGAGCACCAGGTGGAGTTCTTCACCACCTTCTACGGCCCGACCAACCGGGCCGCTTCGGCGGTCGCGGCCGACCGCGCAGCAGACCTGCGGGCCGACATGCTCGACGTCGTCAAGCGGTTCAACGTATCCGGCGACGACACGCTGGTGCTGCGGATGGACTACCTGGAAGCCGTCATCCACAAGCCGGCGCGCTCCGAAGCCTGACCAACGGTGCGGGGCGGCGGCCGGCCATGGCTGCCGCCCAACACCGGGGATCGACAGCGGGCCATAGACTGGGCAGCACGAGCGTGGGTCGGCGGGCGCTGACGGGGGCTGACGTGTTGCGCATTCACTTCACCGCGGAAGACATTGGACGCGTCCGGATCGCGCGTGAGCCAGATCCGTTGTGGGAGACGGTGTTCAGCGTGTTCCGCATGCGCCGGCCCGGCCCGGAGCTGATCTTCGGGCGCTGGCGCGCGCACGCGATCCGTGCCAGCCGCCGAGCCGACCTCGACGTGTTGCGGGCGCTCGTCCGCAACGCGTACTACCCGGACTTTCTCACGCCCGCGGAGGGCGCACTGGGCCTGCCCGCCGCGCTCGACGCCCTGCGCTCCACGCCAACCTCCCGGCTGCGCCGCGAGCTCACCCACCTCGCGGGGCTGGGCGGGCCGGTGCCGTCGTGGATGCGCCGGCTGGCCGACGGCGACCGGCAGGCCCTGGACCGGCTCGCCGAGGCGGTGCGATCGCAGTACGAGGCCGTGGTGGCGCCGTTCTGGACGCAGGCCCGCGCGCAGGTGGACGCCGACCGCGCCCGGCGCACGCGGGTGCTGCTCGACGAGGGCTGCGAGGGCCTGCTGCGCAGCTTCCGGCCGGCGATGTGCTGGACGCCGCCGGTCCTGGAGGTCGACGTGCCGTACGAGCAGTCGCTGCACCTGGACGGCCGAGGGCTGCTGCTGGTGCCGGCCTACCTCTCCTGGGGTACGCCGGACTTCCTGCGCGACGACACGCTGCCACCGGTGCTCGTCTATCCGGTCGAGCACGACGTGCGGCACGACGCCGGCGAGTCACGTACGGCCGTGATGTCGCTGATCGGGTACACCCGGACGCTGGTGCTGGAGACCATCGGCGACGGGCGCACAACGTCCGACCTGGCGCGCCTGATCGGCGTGAGCGCGGCGTCGATCAGCCAGCACACGGCGGTGCTGCGCGAGGCGCACCTGATACGCACCACCCGGGCCGGCAAGGCCGTGCTGCACACCCGCACACCGCTGGGGACTGCGCTGCTCGACGCCGTGTGAACACCGCGTCAGCGCGGGGACCGCCACGCTGATGGCGGACTCGGGCGATCAGATCGCCGATCATCGGCAGAACGGCTCGCGTCCCATGGCCGACTCGATCCCGCCGAGCACGTGGCGCAGGAAGTACTCGTCGCCGGTCGTCGGTGTATCGGTCCACGCCTCGACGGCGTGTCCGAGCGTGGTGACCCAGGAGCGACCGCCGTCGTAGTACTGGCACCACGAGACGGGGTGGTTGCGGCCGTGGCCGGGATGGCCGCTGCCGCCGGTCGGCCCGTCGGGCAGTGTGGCCTCGTCGACGTTGGCGAGAATCCGGACCCGGCTGGGGAAGGGCACGAGGTTGTACCACTCGTCCGTGAACTCCCAGCGGGCCGGCAGCCCGGCGGTCGAGGCGTCGCGGCGGCTCATCGTCACGACGGTGCCGGACTGGTTGCGCCCGTGGTCGTAGTAGTTGGCGCCGCCCAGCAGGCCCTCGTACCACTCCCAGTTGTACTCGGTGCCAAAAGCGTTGTGGATGCCGACGAAGCCGCCACCGCCGCGGATGTACTGGCGCAGTGCGGTCTGAGCGGGGTCGTCGAGGGTGTCGCGGGTGGTGCTCATGAAGATGACCGCGTTGTAGCGGAACAGCCGCGACGGTGACGAGAGCTGGGTGACGTCCTCGGTCCAGTCGACGGCGAAGTCGTTCTCCGCGCCGAGCTTGACGAGCGCGTTCTGCGCGGCATGGGCGGGTGTGAGTGGCGGGTTCAGCCCGGGTGGGAGGGCCGGACCGAGGTGGGCGTGGCGCGGACCGGCGGTGCGGCTGTAGACCAGCACGCGGTATCCATCGGTGGCCGGGTCGAAGTTGCCCCAGTCGTGGTAGCACTCCGGATCGGTGCCTCGGCAGACGCCGTAGTCCGGGTTTCCGAGGTTCTGTGCCCCGCTTTCCTTCGGGTCGTGTGCCGGCTTCTCGGCCGCGCTGGGGATGGACGTGGTCAGCAGCATGACGGTCGCCGCCATAGCGGCGCCGAACGCGGTGCTGAGGATCGTGTTACGTCTCAGGGGCATGTCATGCTCCTTGGTCGAGGAAGGTCGGTGTGATGGACGGTGGGATCGGGCCTTTGTTGCGACGGCCTTGGCCGGTCTCCTCCCAGGCGTGGGCGAGGATGCCGACGCTGCGGCTCAGGACGAACAGGCCGCGGGCGAGCGGCGGGGCGAATCCGAGCTCGCCGTAGATCACGGCGGTGCAACCGTCCACATTGATCGGTATGGGACTGGCCCGTCCGGTCGCGAGGACCTGTTCGACAGCCGTTGCGGCGCGCAGGTAGGCACCCGCAACGGTGCCGTCCGCGACCGCCTCCTCGACGCGGTGCAACAGCGGGACGCGCCGCGGGTCGACGGTGTGGAACCGGTGCCCGTACCCCGGCAGGTACCGTGAACGCGCCCGCCATTCGGCGACGACGGACGACGCGGCGCGGTCGATCGTTTCGCCTGCCTCGGCGCGGGCGGTGACCTCGGCGAGCATCCGCATGCACTGCTCGCCGGCGCCGCCGTGTACGTCGCCCAGCGTGTTCACGGCGCTGGCGATGGCGTTGTTCAAACCGATGCCGCACGTTGCCGCGATGCGGGCGACCGCGATCGACGGCGCGTGCGGACCGTGGTCCACAGAGGACACCAGGGCGGCCTCGAGGAGTCGCTCCTGTGCAGGGGTGGGCGGTTGCCCGCGCAGCAGCAACCAGATCATCCCGACGAAGCTCATGCTTCCGATGAGTTCCTGGACCGGTCGGCCGCGCAGCTCTATCAGGTTGGGTTCGACGCGCGAGACGGCTGTGGACCACCAGTCGGCCACGTCCTGGACCGTGGGCGCGCGTTCGTCGCTCATGGCGCGGTCACCTGCTCCGTCGTGGCGGCCAAATCCGCGTCCGGCATCTCGAACTCGGCGTTGTGTTCACCCAGCAGCGGTGGCGGCGAGCTTGGCCGCAGCGGGGCGCGGTTGAGATGTACGCCGTTGCCGCTGACCCGCAATGTGCGATCGGGGTTGCCGGGGAACGGAAGGTCGGTGAAGTAGCCGCGTACCCGCAGCTGTTCCAGCTCGACAGCCTGCGCGACGGTGAGGATGCGGGCCGCCGGCACGCCCGCCGTGGACAGCAGTCGCTCCCACTCCAGCGCTGGCCGTCGTCGCAACGCCCCGTTGATCTCGTGGTTGAGGGCGGCCCGGTTCGCTTTGCGCGCCTCGCGGTCGGCGAAGCGATCGTCGGTGACCAGGTCGCGCCGGTCGATGAGATGGCACAGGGTCTCGAACTGTTCCTGCCGGTTCGCGGCGATGTTGAGAGGCCCGTCGGCCGCTTCGAAGGTGCCGGAGGGCGCGGCGGTGGCGTTCTGGTCGCCCATGGGCTCCGGCCGCACGTCGCTGATGAGGTAGTTCGAGGCCGCCCAGCCCATTGCCGACATGGACGCCTCCAACATCGACACGTCGAGGAAGACACCCTTGCCGGTGTGTGCCCGGCCGGCCAGGGCGGCGCAGATCGACATCGCGGCCGCCAGGCCGCCCACCGAGTCGCAGACCGGAAATCCGACCCGCAGGGGGGCCGTATCGGGGGTGCCGGTGATGCTCATCATGCCCGAGAGCCCCTGGATCACCTGGTCGTACGCCGGGGCCTGGCTCATCGGCCCGGCCTGACCGAAACCGGAGATCGCGCAGTAGATCAGCCGCGGGTTGATGCGGTGCAGCGCCTCCCAGCCGTAGCCCATGCGCTCCATGACACCCGCGCGGAAGTTCTCCAGTAAGACGTCCGCGCCGGCCAGCAGCCTTTCGAAGGTGGCCCGGTCGGGTGGGTCCTTGAGGTCGAGCTCGACCGATTTCTTCCCGGCGTTCTGGGCGAGGAAGGACGCGCCTAGGGCGGCCTTGTTGAGCGCCGGTTCGGGGCCGAGCCGGCGGGCGAGATCGCCGTGACCGGGTTTCTCGATCTTGACGACCTCGGCGCCGAGGAGCATCAGCTGGTAGCTGCAGTACGGGCCTGCCAGGACGTTGGTCAGGTCAAGGACCCGTACGCCGTGCAACGGTCGGTCTTCCATGCGTTGCCCCTCGGTCGTTGGTTTGGAACCAGCTATTGCCAGGGTGGCCTCGCCGCCCGTACGTTACACCTAGTCCGCACAACGGTCCAGATGGGCCGCTTAGTGGTTCAGGTGGAGGAGCGGTGATGCTCGACAACTCGGCCGAACTCGTCGAGGTCGGCTGCCTCGTCGCGGGCGACTGGCGCACCGGCGGGACGCGGCTCGACCGGGTTGGTCCCTGGACACGCCGGGTCGTCAGCACAGCCCGGCAGGCGGACGACAGCGACGTGCGGGCCGCCTTGGCGTACGCGCGGAACGGGGCCAGGGCGGTCGCCCGGATGCCGCGGGCGGCGCGTGCCGAGGTCCTGGAGCGGGCGGCGGCCGCCGCCGTCGAAGGGCGGCAGGGACTGGCCCGCCTGTTGGCGCTGGAGCTCGGCAAGCCCATCAAGGACGGCTTGGGCGAGATCGACCGGGTGGCCGACACCTTCGCGGTCTCGGCCGCCGAGGCCCGCCGGATCGGTGGCGAGGTGCTTCCGGTCGCCGGCTGGGCACGGGGCGTCGGTACCACCGCGTTCACGCACCGCGCACCGGTGGGAGTGGCGCTGGCCATCACGCCGTTCAACGCGCCGGCCAACCTGCTCGCGCACAAGCTGGCGGCGTCGTTCGCGGCCGGCAACACGACGATCGTCAAGCCGCCGCCGCAAGCTCCCGCCGCCTCGACCGCGGTCGTGGCGCTGCTGCTGGACGCGGGCATGCCGCCGGAGGCGGTCCAAGTGCTGCACGGCGACGGCCGCGTCGGCGCGGCACTGTGCGCCGCGCCGGAGGTCGGCGTCATCAGCTTTACCGGCAGCGTGGCCACCGGGGCGGCGGTGGCCCGGGCGGCCGGCGCCAAGCGGCTCGTCATGGAGCTGGGGGGCAACGCGGCCACCATCGTGTGCGACGACGCGGATGTCGGCCTGGCGGCGCGGATCTGTGCCGCCACCGGCTACAGCAACTCGGGCCAGAGCTGCATATCCGTGCAGCGGGTCTACGTCCACCGCAGCCGTCACGAGGAGTTTCTCGACAGCTTCACCCAGCAGGTGGAGAAGCTGACGGTCGGCGCCCGCCCCGACCCCCCCCCCGACCTGGGGGCGGTGGTGGAGGAGGGCGCGGCCCAGGGGGTTGCCGCGGGGGGGGGTGAGGCGGCAGCCGCCGGCGCGACGGTCACCACCGGCGGTCGCCGCGACGGCGCCACCGTGATCCCCACGGTCGTGGCGTCACCACCCGAAGACGCCCGGCTGCTGCGCGACGAGGTGTTCGGCGCCGCCGTCAGCGTCCTGCCCTACGACGACTTCGACGGCGTGGTCGCCACCTGCAACGACAGCCGCTACGGCTTGCAGGCGGGCCTGTTCACCAACGATGTCCGCCGGATCGTCACCGCCTGGCGCGAGCTGGAGGTCGGCGGCCTGGTGGTCAACGGTTCGTCGAACTACCGCCTCGACCACGTGCCGTTCGGCGGCGTCAAGGACTCGGGCTTCGGCCGCGAGTCGCCCCGCTGGATGATCGACGACTACACGGTCGTCAAGACGCTCCTGCTGCGCGGCATGTCACTGTTCGGCGACCAGGAAGGCACGCCATGAGCCTCGACGAGCTGGTG
The DNA here is from genome assembly GCF_026130045.1 of Micromonospora sp. CPCC 205371. Lineage (GTDB taxonomy): Bacteria > Actinomycetota > Actinomycetes > Mycobacteriales > Micromonosporaceae > Phytohabitans. The sequence goes on along the minus strand of NZ_JAIBNX010000002.1, from coordinate 95,896 downwards.
GACGCCAGCCGGCGCAACGACACGGTCACCGCGGCCGAGGCCATGGTGGCGCAGCTCGAGTCGTACGGCGTCGAGCACGTCTTCGGCACCTGCGGGCACACCAACATCGCCCTGCTGGACGCGATGGGGCGCAGCAGCATCCGGTTCGTCATCGCCCGGCACGAGCAGGCGGCCGCGCACGCCGCTGATGGCTACGCTCGCGCCACCGGTAAGCCGGGCGTCGTACTGCTGCATGTCGGGCCCGGCATGACCAACGCGGTCACCGGTGTCATGACCGCCGCGCTCGACTCGGTGCCGCTGGTGGCGATCACCGGCGACATCCCGTCCTACTACCGGGGGCGGCATCCGCACCAGGAGGTGAACCTGCACGCCGACGGCGACCAGGCCGCCATCTACCGGCCGTTCGTGAAGCGGGCCTGGCAGGTGCACCGGGTCGGCGACCTGGCCCGGTTCACGGAGCGGGCGTTCTGGACCGCGACCTCCGGGCGTCCCGGCGCGGTGCTGCTGAGCGTACCGATGGACCACTTCTCGCGCCCAGTCCCGCGTGATACCGCCGACGGCTTCCCGCTCGCGACCCCGGAGCGGCCCGGCCTGCCCGCCGACGCCGCCGGACGCATCGCCGACCTGCTCGTCGCCGCCGAGCGGCCGCTGGTCTACTTGGGCGGCGGCCTACGTCGCGGCCCCGGCCTGGAGGCCCTGCGCTCGCTGGTCGAGCACCTGGACATCCCGGTCGCGCATTCGCTGATGGCCAAGGGCACACTGCCGGACAGCCACCCGCTGTTGCTGGGCATGCCGGGTTTCTGGGGTCTGGAGTTGACCAACCGATACACCCGCGAGGCGGACGTCGTGTTGGCGCTGGCTACCCGCTTCGCCGAGACCGACGCCAGCTCCTGGGACCGCCGGTACACGTGGCAGTTCCCACCCGGGCGGCTCATCCAGATCGACATCGACCCGGCCGAGATCGGCCGCAACTTCCCGGTCACCATCGGCGCCGTCGCCGACGTGGCCGACGCCGTACGGGCGATCGACGCGGCCGTCCGCGAACGGCAGCCCGCACCCAGCCGGCGGCCTGGTTTGCGGGAAACCATCACCGCCACCCGCCGCACCCTCTTCACCGAGAGCCGGGAACGCGGCACGAGCGCGCGGTTTCCGTTGCGGCCCGAACGGATTCTCACCGACCTGCGGGCCATCCTGCCGCCGGACGCCATCCTCGTCACCGACGTGGGGTGGAACAAGAACGGCGTGGCCCAGTGCTACGAACTTCCCGAGCAGGGCCGCTTCATCACCCCGGGGGGCGCCTCGACAATGGGCTTCGGCCCGGCGGCGGCGGTCGGCGTCCAGATCGCCCAGCCCGACCGCACCGTGGTCGCCCTGATCGGCGACGGCGGTATGGGGGCACAGCTACCCGCCGTGCCGATGGCCGTCGAGCAGGGCGCGCCCGTGATCTTCGTGGTCATGAACAACCGGTCCCACGGCACCATCTCCGACCTCCAGTCGGCGAACTTCGGCCGCAGCTACGGCTGCGACTTCCTCGGGCCCGACGGCGCGCCGTACAGCCCGGACTTCGCCGCCTTCGGCCGAGCCTGCGGCGCGGACGGCTACACCGTGGACAGCGCCGACGCGCTCGGCGAGGCCCTCCGCGCCGCCATCGCGGCCCGCCGGCCGGCGGTCCTCGACGTACCCATGGTCAACGAACCCGTACCCACCCCGGGGCACTGGAACATCAAGGACATCTACCAGGGCGTCTTCGACTGAACCCCGCGTAATCCGACAACCAAGCCACGGCCGCGCCGGCATCGCACCGTCCCGGGCCGCCCCCCAACGCGCACGGGACCGGTAGCCGCGGCCAGGAAGAGGTGACCCCATGGCACACACCGCCCCAGGAACCGTCCCCACGCCAGCCGGGGCGGCGCCCCCCGCGGCCACAGCAGGCCCCGCCATCACCGCGGCACCCGCCGCCGCGGGCGGGCGCGCTCCCGGCGCCGCTGACCTGCTCCGTTTCGACACCCCGGGCGACAAGGACTTCCCCAAGGTCGGTGGCAACCTGGGGAACCAGAACTACACCTCGCTGCGGCGTATCAATCCCGGCAACGTGCGCCGCCTGCGCGGGGCGTGGGTCAACCGCATCGAGGGCGGGATCACCGTAGGCAACAACGAGAGCACGGCGGTCGCGGTCGACGGGACGATCTACATCGAGTCCGCGCCCGGCAACGTCGTCGCCGTCGACGGCGTCACCGGCCAGACGAAATGGCGTTACGAGCAGACGCGCGGCACGCTGGTCCGCCGCGGCGTGGCGGTCGGTGACGGCAAGGTGTTCACGAAGTCGAACGAGAACTACGTCATCGCACTGGACCAGGCAACCGGCCAGGTCGTGTGGGAGCGCCAGGTCAACGGCTTCGGCAACATCGAGAAGGTCGCGGTCGTGTACTGCGACGGCATGCTGTTCTGCGGCACCAATGACGGTCCGCGCGGTGCCGCCGTGGCGCTCGACGCCCGCAACGGCGACCTGCTGTGGCACTTCTGGGGCACGCCCGGACCGGGCGAGTTCGGAAACGACACCTGGGAGGGCGACTCCTACCTGGAGGGTGGCGCCACGCCGTGGATTCACCCGGCCGTCGACCCCGAGCTGGGGCTCACGTACTGGACGTTCGGCAACGCCCGCGGCAACAACTCCTCGCAGGACGGTTCGGCGCGCGGCGGGCAGAACCTGTTCGCGAATTCGCTGGTGGCGCTGGACATGCGCACCGGTGCGTACCGATGGCACTTCCAGTCGGTGCACCACGACATCTGGGACATGGACAACGTGATGGCGCCGGTGCTCGCCGACGTCAAGATCCGGGGCCGGCGGCGCAAGGTGGTCGTCTACGGCAGCAAGTCCGGCATGTTCTTCATCCTCGACCGGGTCGACGGCACGGCGCCGCTGGGCATCGTCGAGCGGCCGGTGCCGCAGGAGCCGCGCCAGAAGACGTGGCCGACCCAGCCGTTCCCGGTGCAGGGCGGCTGGACCGAGCAGCGTGTCGTGGATCAGCCGCTGGGCACCTCCGTACCGGGCGACCCCAACCGGGCCGTGCCGAACTACGTGCAGGGCGCCCTGTACGACCCGCACTGGGACGTGCCGGTCCTGTCCATCCCCGGCCACGGCGGCGGCGCGGACTGGTCGCACCTGTCCTTCAGCCACCGCACCGGCCTGGTCTACACCGGCTTCGGATACGTCGCAGCCGCCCACTCGCTCACCGAGAGCAGCAACGGCCTGCGGCCGCCGGGGGAGTACCAGACCGGCGGCATCGTCGCCGTCGACGTGAGTACCAACCAGGTGAGGTGGAAGCGGCGGATGCCCTACTCGCTGGCGCACGGCAACGGCATCCTCACCACCGACAGCGACCTGCTGTTCATCGGCCAGCCGGACGGCAACCTGATCGCCATGGACGCCCGCACCAGTCGTGAGCTGTGGCGCTTCCAGACCGGCGCGGCGATCAGCGCCAGCCCGATCATGTACCGGGCCGGCGGCAAGGAATACCTCGCCGTGTACGCCGGTGGGACCAACATCCCGTACGGAAACTCCGCACCCCGCGGCGACTTTCTCTGGGCCTTCGAGATCGACGGACCCGTCGGACCGGCGCCGACCCCACCGCCCCCGGTGATCCGCCGGCCGGTCTCCGGCGGGCCGGTCGAAGGCGCCGCGGTGGCCAACACCGTCGTCATCGGCCGCACCTACAACGCCGCCACCGGGCAGATCGGGACGACCGAGTCGTTCGCCGTCGCCGGCATGGCCCCCACCCATCTGCGCATCCCCGTCGGCACCACCGTCACGTTCACCAACCATCCCGGCAACGCCGGCGAACGCGGCGCGACCCAGTTCTTCGAGGGCCTCTTCGACGTCCGCCTCGCACCCGGCGCGTCCTTCCAGTACACCTTCGACCGCACCGGCGAGTACTTCTTCAACGACCCGGCCAGCCCCCGATCGACCGGCAAGATCGAGGTCTACTAGTGGCACGCCGCCTGTTCATCCTCAACGGTCCCAACCTCGACATGCTCGGGCGCCGCGAGCCGCGGGTATACGGGACCGTCACACTGGCCGAGATCGAGAAACGGTGCCGGACGCTGGCCGCCGAGCTCGACTTCGACCTGTACTTTGGACAGTCCAATGCCGAGGGACAGCTGATCGATTGGCTGCACCGGGCCTACGACGAGGCGGCGTCGGTCATCATCAACCCTGCCGGGCTGTCCGCCCGGTCGGTCGCTCTGCACGACGCGCTCCGGATGATCGAGCAACCGGTCATCGAGGTGCACCTCACGAACGTCTTCAGCCGGGAGGCGACCTACCACGAGGGGCTGCTCACGGCCCGCGCGGCCGGCGGATTCCTGGCCGGGTTCGGCGCGGACGTGTATGAGCTGGCCATGCGCGGGCTCCAGGCCATGGCCCCGGGGTGAACCGAGGTGCGCGTCGGGATCATCGGCTGCGGCAAGATCGCGCGGAGCCACCTGACCGCCCTGCGCGGTATCGCAGGCGTCCACGTGGTCGCGGTCGTCGACGTCGACATCGGACGCGCCCGTGCGTTCGCCGCGACCCACGGCATCCCGCACGCCTACCAGGACGCGGACCAGATGCTCGTCACGGGCTTGGACGCCGTCACCATCTGCACGCCGCACGCCGCACACGAGGAGGGCGTCCTGGCGGCGGCCCGGCACCGCACGCACGTCCTATGCGAGAAACCCATCGCTCTCACCGTGGCCCAGGCCCACCGCATGGTCACCGCCGCCGCCTCGGCCGGTATCCGGTTCGGCGTGCTGTTCCAGCGCCGCTTCTGGCCGGCAGCGGCGCAGATCCGCCGGGCGATCGACGACCGCCGGCTGGGCACACCGATCTGTGGCGGCGTAGTGGCGCGACTCAACCGCGACGCCGATTACTACGCCGAGCCGTGGCGCGGGCGCCTGGCCACGGAGGGCGGCGGCGTCCTCATGACGCAAGCCATCCATCACATCGACCTCCTCCAGTGGTTCATGGGGCCGGCCCGGCGGGTGACCGGGCGCTGCGCCACGCTCGTGCACCGCGACCTCATCGAGGTGGAGGACACCGCGGCGGCGGTGGTCGAGTTCGCCTCCGGTGCGCTGGCCACCATCCAGGCCGGCACCACTTTTCAGCCCGGGCTCGGCGCGCAGGTCTGGGTCAGCGACGCGCACGGACGCACCGCCAGCGTGATGGAGTTTCCGGAGGGTGTCGGCTTCACCGACCTGTCCACGCTCCCTGGCGAGGAGACCTCGCAGACCGGCCGCCTCGAGGCCGGCGCGCCAGACCTGCCGCTCGCCGAGATCCACGACCATCTGGCGCCCTATCACGCCAGGCAGATCGAGGACTTCCTCGACGCCATCGCCCACGACCGCGAGCCGGCGGTGACCGGCGTCGACGCCGTCCGCTCTCTTCAGATCATCGAGGCGATCTACGCGTCGTCACGGTCTGGCGCACCCGTGAACCTCACTCACGCGTAGCCCTCGCCGGCGGCGAGGTACCGCACGACCATGTCACCGCACATGGTCCGGTAGTGGGCGCGGCGCGACGGGTCGAGCAGGTCGCGCCCGAAGATGGCACCGAACGTGTGCCGGTTGGCGACATGGAACACGCAGAACGCGCTGATCATCATGTGGACGTCGACCGCGTCGACGTCCGTGCGGAACAGGCCTTCCGACCGTCCACGGCGCAGTATGCCGTCCAGCATCGAGATCACCGGCCCGCTGAGGTCCACGAGCTTCACCAGTTCCTTGACGTGCTCGGCGTTGTGGATGTTTTCGATGCTGACCAGCCGGATGAACTCCGGATGGGCGCCGTGGTGGTCGAACGTCACCTCCGCGACCCGCCGCAACGCCGTGACCGGATCGAGGTTGTCGACGCTGACCTCGCGCTCGGCCGCGCGAATCCGGGCGTACGCCCGCTCGAGGACGGCGATGTAGAGCTGCTTCTTGCCGCCGAAGTGGTAGTAGATCATCCGCTTGGTCGTGCGGGTCAGCGCGGCGATCTCGTCCACCCGCGAGCCGTGGTAGCCGTGCGCGGCGAACTGCGACGTGGCGACGTCGAGGATCTCCTCGCGCGTCCGCGCGCTGTCCCGCACGCGTCCTTCGGCGGCCGTCACCCGCGTTCCTGCCATCCCGTCCTCCGATGTCCAGCCGGTGCGGCGTGAACGAGCTTGCCACGGCCCTTGACTTTCACGCCAACGAGTGGCTAACTAACGTACCAGTTCGTATAACAACCGGTCACCATGGCCGGAGGTGACAGAACTTGTGTTTTCAGAAGCGGGCGAGACGCTAGCTGGCGGCGCCGAACGGGTGGCTGAACCCGCGCTCGGACATCTGGCGAGCCATCCGCATGAGGTCGGCGGCGAACTCGGCGACCCGAGTCTCGGTGAAGCGGACCGTCGGGCCGCTGAGCCCCAGTGCCGCGATGACCTGCCCGGATCCGCCGATGATCGGTGCGGCTACGGCGGACAAGCCTTCCTCGCGCTCGCCGTGGCTCTCGGCGTATCCCTTCACCGCGGCTTCGTCGATCCACTCGCGCAGCCGTTTGACGTGCTTCGGGCCGTAGGGCGAGCTCCGCGCGATCCGGTCCAGCAGAGCGGGGCTGGCGTCGCGCAGCAGGATCTTCGCCGAGGCGCCGGCCCACATCGGCAGCTCGTCGCCGACGTGGACCACGTGCCGCAAGGGCTGGGGGCCCTCCTGCTGCGCGATGCACACCCGATACATGTCACGGACGACATAGACGTTGACAGTCTCGCGCTGGCGCATGGCGAGCTCGCGCATGCTGCGCTGCGTATCCGGCGGCAGCTCCCACGAGCGCTGGACCAGGTGTGCCCATCGCCAGAGCCCGGGCCCGGCCATGTATCCGTTGGCGGTGGCCCAGAGCAGGCCACTTTGCTCCAATGTCGACAGCATCCGGAGCACGGTCGTCTTCGCCAGGCCGGTCGCCTCTATGATCTCCCGGACCGAGATGGTGGGTCGATCCTCGGTGAGCAGGCCGAGGATGTCCAACGCGCGTTGCACGCTCCGCACGCCCTGCGCGTCGGTGGCCTCCGCCGACTGGGCCTGCGCCGCTGGAGCACCTCGCCTGGTGCGCGACTCCACGCTCTCCCACTCTCCTTGCGAACCGGTGGTTGGTGTCGAGCGAACCATCGAACCACGCGTCACCGCGATTCTCCTACCTGCCAGCGCGTTTCACACATCCGTAACGGTCCAGACTCGAACTCTTGCCAGAAGCGGTGGGCACCCGTACCTTAACATCCAGTCCGCCAGATGGCCCACAAGGTCCGGCTAGCGGTCCAATACGGAAGGTCAACATCCGCCCTCCGCCGCCGGCACCGCGTGCTGGCGCCCGTCTCGTGTGGGGAGTGACGGTCCATGACAGCGGAGCAACTGGAGACCGCCGACGGCTCCGCGGCGGACGCCGCCGAGCAGGTGCCCCGGCGGTGGGAGCCGACGGTTCTGCGCGTATGGGCGTCAGTGGAGCTGTCGATCGCCTGTGCCGCGGTGGTCGCCATCTTCGTCAGCGTGCTCTGGCAGGTAATCAGCAGGTACGTGCCGGCCCTCAACTGGCCCGGCGTGGGGGAGATAGCCAACTACTCGCTGATCGTCCTGACGTTCGTCATGGTCGGCTACCTCATCGGCAACAACGGCCACATCGCCATCCAGATCATCGACTACGTCGTCAAAGGCCGGGCCCTCGTGGTCGTCAAGGCTGTGTCGGCCGCGTGCACGGCGGTGATTTGCGCGGCGCTGGTGTGGGAAGCGTTCGAGCTGATCCAGGCCTATCCCAACCGGCGCACGGCCGCTCTCGAGATCCCGATCTGGATCCTGTACGCGTTCCCGCTTGTCGGGTTCCTTTCCGGCACCGTGCGGGCGATCGTGCGCATCTTCCTGGCCAACCGGCCGGACTCCGTCTTCGACGCGGCGGAGGTCCGATGATCCTCGAACTCTGGATGGTTGGCCTCGTCATCGTCTTCCTGCTGTTGATCCGGGTGCCGGTCGGGCTCGCCTTCATCGGCCCCAGCCTGTGGTGGGCGCTCGCCGACGGAAACTCCGGCGGGTTCGCGTTGAAGACCACATTCGACGGTCTCAACAGCTTTCCGCTGCTGGCCGTCCCACTGTTCATCCTCGTCGGGGTGCTGGCCAACCGGCTCGGCATCGCAGACCGGCTCTACGAGTTCTGCCTCGCGGCGCTCGCCCGAGTTCGTGGCAACCTCGCCTACGTCAATATCGGCACCGCGGTGGGCTTCTCGTGGATGAGCGGATCAGCGCTCGCCGACGTGGCCGGGCTGGGCAAGATCGAAGTCCCGCACATGGTCAAGGCGGGCTACCCCTACAGGTTCGCCGCCGGCTTGTCGGCGTCGTCGGCGCTCATCAGCCCGGTCATGCCACCGAGCATCCCCGCCGTCATCTACGCGGCCACCGCGACCGTCTCCACCGGGGCCCTGTTCGCCGCTTCCGTGGTCCCAGCACTGCTCATGGCGGTCGGCCTCTGCGTGTACGTCTTCGTCTGGACCGCGCGCCGCCCCGACCTGGCCTCCGTGCCGTTCGACCGCAAGCGGTTGCGCCGAGCGGCGATCGGCACCATCGGCCCGGCCTTCGTCCCGGTCATCCTGCTCGGTGGAATCCTGTCGGGCACGTTCACCCCGACCGAGGCCGCGTCGGTGGCCGTGCTCTTGATGTTCATGCTGGGCCTGGCCTACCGCACGCTGACGCCGCGGGTGCTGCTGCAGGCCCTGCGCGAGACGGCCGCCATCACCGGCGGCATCGGGCTGATCCTGGGCTCGGCTGCGCTGCTGGGCCTGATCCTGACTCGCGCGCACGTGTCGCGTGATGTGGCAGAGCTGGTGACGTCGGTGTCGACCGAACCGTGGGCCTTCATCATCATGGTCAACATCGTCATGCTCATCCTCGGCACGGTGGTCGATGCGGTGGCCGCCATCCTCGTGACCGTGCCGGTGCTGCTGCCGATCGCCATCGACCTCGGGATCGATCCGGTCTACTTCGGGGTCATAATGATCATCAATCTGATGATCGGCCTGTTGACGCCACCCGTCGGGAGCGTCCTCTTCGTCACCGCTTCGGTAACGGGGCGGCCGGTCGAAGAGGTGTTCCGCGGGGTTGCCCCCTTCCTGATCCCGTTGGTCGGCGTACTCGTGCTGATCTCCGCCTTCCCAGCGGTCGCCCTGTGGCTGCCCCGCGTCCTCGGATTCTGACCACCCCATCCCTGATCTGAGAGGAGAGGGAGACCCCATGTATTCAAGGCTCGTCGCAGCGCTCGCCCTCACCATGCCCTTGCTTCTCGCCACCGGCTGCTCCACGGAGAGCAACGCACCCGCCGCCGAAGGTGAGAACCCCCGTCTCACGTTGAAGATCGGTAGCTCCCAGCCCGAGACCCAGCCCAACTTCTACTGCGGGATGAAGCTGCTCAAGGAGCGCGTCGAAGGACAGAACCTCAATCTCACCCTCGACCTGTTCCCGAACAGCCAGCTCGGCCCTGACGCCGAGCGGTTCGCCAGCGTGCAGGCCGGCGACATCGACATCGACCTGCAGGGCGGCTCGGCGATGTCCACCGCCTTCCCGAAGATCGGCGTCCTCGACGCGGCATACGTGTTCAACGACGTCGACCACTTCTTCAAGTGGATCGACCAAAATGGACAGGAATTCTTCAAGGAGTTCAACTCCGCCACCGATACGACCATCGTGGACGCCTGGTACTTCGGGATGCGGACCTTCACCGCGACCAAGCCGATCCGCAAGCCTGAGGACCTCGCCGGGCTGAAGATCCGCTTCCCGAACACGCCGCAGTTTCTGGCCAACGCCAAGGCGCTCGGTGCGAACGCTGTGGCGATCGCCGTGGAGGAGCTCTACCTGGCGCTGCAGCAGGGCGTCGCGCAAGGACAGGAGAACCCGGTCGTCGCCACCCACGCGCAGAAGTTCGACGAGATCCTCAAGGTCGCCAGCCTGACAAACCACCAGGTCGGTACCCACTACGTCGTCATGTCGGACAAGACGCTGGACAAGATGAGCCAGGCACAGAAGGACGCGTTGTTCAAGGCTATCCGCGACATCCGCGCCGAAAACCGCAAGTGCGTCGACGACGAAACCGAGAAGGTGCTCGACGGGTGGCGAGCGGAGTCGGGACGGACCGTGGTGGAGATCGACCAGGTCGACCGCCAGGCGTTCATCAGCAAGGCCGAGGCGTACTTCAACACCTACTTCAAGGGTGCGGACCTGGAGCTGTACAAGAACGTCCGCGCGTCCGCCTGATCCGTCACGCCGTGTCCGATGTGGAGGGCCGGGTGCCCGGCCCTCCACGTTTCTCCAACGGCCCCGACCGGGAGGTGTCCATGGTCCTGATCGGACTGGTTGGCGAGGGCATCCAACGATCACACGCACCGCTGCTGCACCAGGCGGAGGCCGATCGCCAGGGAATCCGGCTCCACTACACGACCATCGACTCGGCCGAACGCGGCCTGACGGCCGCTGACCTGCCCGACCTGCTCCACTGGGCCCGCACGCTCGGATACCGCGGACTGAACGTCACCCATCCGTTCAAACAGGAGATCGTGCCGCACCTCGACGAGCTGTCGGACGACGCCCGGGTACTCGGCGCGGTCAACACGGTCGTTTTCGACGGCGATGCCAGCCGTGGTTACAACACCGACGCCCCCGGATTCGCCCGCAGCTTCGCCCAGGACTTCGCCGACGCCCCGCGAGACCGCGTCGTGCAGCTCGGCGCCGGCGGGGCCGGATGCGCGGTCGCGCACGCCCTGCTGACACTCGGCGTCGGCACCCTGACCCTCGTCGACCTCGACCTCGCCAAGTCGACCCGGCTGGCCGACGCCCTCGCGGCCGAGTTCGGCGAGGACCGCGTCACAGCGGCGCAACCGGGCAAGCTGACCGCCGCGCTCGCGGAGGCCGACGGCGTCGTCAACGCCACGCCGGTCGGCATGGCACACCATCCGGGATCGCCCGTCCCGGAAGCCGACCTGCGCAAGGACCTGTGGGTGGCCGACGTCGTCTACCGGCCGTTCGACACCGCCCTGCTCCGCGCCGCCCGCGCCGTCGGCGCGCCAACACTGCACGGCGGCGGCATGAACGCATACCAGGCCGCCGTCGCGTTCGAGCTGTTCACCGGGCGGGTCGCGGACGCGGCGGCGATGCGCGCCCACTCGGCCGAGCTGCTGAGCTCAGGACACTGATCCGGCCGCTTCCGGTGCGCGGTCGAGATGTTCGCGCGCGGCCGCAATCGCCAAGCGGGCGTGCTCCTTGCCGCCCACCTGCGCCACCAGCGTCGCCTTCGGGATCTCCAAGGCGTACGGCAGGCCGCGCGGCAAGGCCTCCAGGATGCCGTGTACGTCGATACCCCCTTCACCGGGAAAGAGCCGCTCGAACCGCGCGGTGTGGATGAGGCCCTCGTTCGTGGCTGGCACCTTCGGTGGCGCGTCGCAGACATGCACGAAGTGGAACCACTCGGCCGGCAGCTGGCGGAGGTCCGCGACGCTCGATCCGGAGCGGGCGAAGTGCAGCAGGTCGACGAGGATGCCCGCGTTGGGCTGGTCGGCGCTGCGCAGCACGCGCACCGCCTCGCGGAGGTCCGGTGTCTCCGTCCACGATGGAAACTCCAGGTCGACCGTGAGGCCGAGCGGTCGCGCCATCTCGCACAGCTGCGCGAACCGGTCGACCTTGCGCACCCGGTCGGGATCGGGTAGCTGTGCGATGACGTGCCGTGCCCCGAGCTCCGCGCCCGCCTCCAGGAAGCGCAGGAAGTCCTTCGGGTCCTCGTCCGGGCTGATCCGGGCGAGCTCGATGTCGAGGACCTCGACGCCGGTCGCGGCGAGGCGCACCCTGGTGGTGCGCATCAGGGCCGGATCGGTGGCCAGCGGGTAGTGCGGCTCCTGCGGCGTCACCCGCGTCAGCCGCAACCCGACATACCGGTAGCCGGCGTCCGCGGCGGCATCGACGAGCTCCGGCGGGGACAGGCTCAACGCCGTCAGATGGGCCAGCGAATACTCGTGCCGCTCGTCCCGACGCGACACCGGGGTGTCCCGCAACGCGATCAGCCGGCGTTCCCGATGCGCCGCCATCCGGACCGGAGCACTCGGATCGCCGTAGCCCCCGTACGCGCCGACGCGTTGCACCACAGCGAAGAAGACGCGCGAGCCGAGCATCTCGGTGTAGAAGTGCAGGTACGCGCCGTACTCGTCACGGTCGTAGAGGATCGAGTACTCGCGCAGCGCCGCCAGCAGGTCCGGTGGCAGGTCGAGGCGGGCGTCGAGGTCGGCGTAGTAGTTGTCCGGGATCTTCAGGATCGGTGCGCCGAACGCCCGCATGGCCTTCGCGCTGGCGATCGCGTCGTCGGTGCGGAAAGCGACGTGCTGTGGGTTGGGGATGGCCGGCGCCCAGTCGCCGCGACGCAGCGGCGCCGTATGAAGGCTGATTCTGACCCGCCCGGCCGGATCGGTGGCGGCCCGGCTGCGGATCAGGCCGAAAGGCGCGGCGATCTCAGTGGTCTGGCCGGCGTGCAGGCCGAGCACCGCGCGGTAGAACAGCGTCGTCTCGTCGAAGTCGTCGACGGCGTCGGTCAGCGAGACGTGGTCAGTGTCGGTGATGCCGCCCGTGGCGGACACCGTCGCGTCGGTCGGGGTGAAATCCTGCAGCCAGCTGTCACCGTCGACACCGGTGCGGACCAGGAAGACCGCCGTCCCGTCCGGGGCGGCGACCGACGTGAGCTCCGCCTCCTCCGGCTGGCGCAGGCGCGGCAGCACCGGGGCGAGCAACCGTTCCGCCCGCCGCGTCGACCCGACCGGATCCTCGCTCTCCACCGCCAGCGCGCAGATCGAAGCCGTACCCGGGATTACCGTCCTCTGTGGAGCGAAGTTCAGCAGAATCCGGGCCTTGCCCTGCTCCCAAAGCTGCACCGGCTTGGAGCGGTGTTGCCTGGTGTGGGCGAACCCGAGCGCGGTCAAGGCGCGTGCCGTCGCCGCGCCAGAGACGGCGTCGACGGCAAGCTCGGTGAACACGTGCCCGGCCAGCGAAGGCGCCGGCGGCAAACCACTCAGTTGAAGCCGCTCCCGTACCGCGGGGCCGGCGGCCACGGCCGCCGCCTCCTGCAGGGCAAGCAGCGAGCGCATACCGTCGATCGCCGCGTACCGGGGATCTGCCTGCCGGTAGACGTCATTGAAGACCTCCAGCGACAGCGGCCCGTCGTAGCCGGTGGCCAGCACATGGCCGACGAAGGCGGTGAGGTCGAACGAGCCGAGCCCGGGAAACAGGCGATGGTGCCGGCTCCACTCCACCACGTCCATGCTCAGCCGTGGTGCGTCCGCCAACTGCACGTGGAACACCTTCGCCCCGGGCACGACCCGGATGCCGGCCGGATCGTCGCCGCGCGAGAGCACGTGGAAGCTGTCCAGACACAGGCCCAGCGCCGGGTGGCCGGCGCGCCGCACGATACGCCACGCGTGCGCGTAGGTGTTCACGAACCGGCCCCAGGCCAGTGCCTCGTATGCGATCCGCAGGCCGCGCTCCGCGGCTCGGCCGGCCAGGGCATGCAGCTGCTCGGCGGCGAGGTCATCGTCGTCGACCGCGTCCGCCGACACCGACGAGCAGACCAGCAGGGTGGTGGCGCCCAACTCCTCGAGCACGTCGAGCGTTCGCTCCGCACGCCGCAGGTTGGCGGCGAAGACGTCGGGAGCGACCGCCTCGAAGTCACGAAACGGCTGGTACAGGTCGATCGACAGCCCGCGCCGCGCGCACTCCTGGCGCACCCGGCGTGGCGACCACGACGACCCGATGAGGTCGCTGTCGAACAATTCGATGCTCTGGAAGCGCGCCGCCGCGGCGGCCGAGAGCTTGTCCTCGAGGGTTCCCGAAAGACACACGGTCGCGATGGCCAGGCGATAGTCCGCAGCGGCCCGGTCCTCGATGCGGGTCGACATCGCACCCCTCCAGCCGTTGTGAACGTACTAGATAGTTACTTATACGCCTGCCGCACCGGCGGTGGAAGGGGGTGGGTCACAGGATCCCGTCGTCGACTTGCTCCAGGATGATCGACCACCGCAGGTTTGATCTCGCCACGCCGGAACGCGGCCAGCTTCTCGGCCATTTGCGCGGCCCCCCGGGCGCCTCGACGGTGGCAGGAATGACGTTCGCCGCACCGGCGAAACGCGGCGCCGGCTGGAGGGGCTGCTGAGTCGGCACCGTCCACGGCGGTCGCGCCGCACGCGGGGTGCCTGGTGGTTTGGCCAGCCGTAGCATCGCCGGTGGCGATCGACTTGATCGGAGACCATCGCTTTTCCCAATGCGTCGACCGGCATAGCGTCGTTGGTACGACGCACGGCACGGCGGGAATCGCGAGATCGAACGAAAGGAAGACACCAATGACAACAATGACCGACAACGAATGGCGAGCGTTCGTCACAGCGGGAACGAGGCTTGCCCACATAGCCCTCGCCCGCGCCGATGGGCGACCCCACGTCACCCCCGTCTGCTTCATTCTCGACGGCGATGAACTCGCCTTCGCCTTATCGCCAGGGAGCGTCAAAGGCAAGAGCTTGGCCCGTGACGGGCGCGTCGCAGTCTGCGTCAGCGATGAGCGGCAACCCTACGGCTTCGTGACCATGGAAGGGCATGCACGAACCTCTGCCGAGCCGGACCAGGTCAAACACATCGCCGCGGGCATCGCCGGCCGCTACTACCCCTCTCAACCCGCAGAGGACATCGTCGAATCATTCGTACGGGAAGGCTTCACCGCGGTTCGCATCGCCATCACCAACGTCATCGCCAGATCCGGCCTCGGCTGAATCAACCAAATCTGCACCGATCAGGCAATCTGATCCGCCAGATCCACCACGGCGCCGACCAGCTGTTCGCCCGACAGTAGCGCCATGTCGTTGTGGTCGGCGCCATCGACGGCGACGATCCGTGCCAGCACTGGGGCGTGGTCAGCGACGGCTCGGCTCTGCGCCGGTGGCACGATCGAATCGGCGGTGCCGTACACGACGACGGTCGGCACGCGCACCCGGGGAAGCAGATCCGTCACCGGGAAGCGGTCTCGGGCCAGCAACCGCACCGGAAGCAGCGGATAGTGCTCCTGGCCTACCGAGGGCAGGTCGGTGAAGGGCGAACGCAGCACCAGGCCGGCGGGCGGGTGTTCGGTTGCCAGCGCGGTTGCCACCGCGGCGCCGAGGCTCTCGCCGTAGTAGAGCAGCCGTTCGTCCGGAATGCGCGCGTGTTCGATCAGGTATCTCCGTGCCGCGCGTACGTCGTGTGCCAGACCCTGCTCACTTGGGCTGCCCGGGTTGCCGCCGTAGCCGCGGTAGTCGACGAGCAGCACGGTCAGGCCCTCGTTGGCCAATGCCTCGGCGAGTGGGGCCCGAGCCAGCCGGTTGCCCGCGTTGCCTGGCGCCACCAGTACGGCCGCGCGCCGGTCCGGCGGTCCTGGCGGCGGCGGGATGAGCCAGGCGCGGAGGCGCAGCCCATCGGCGGTGTGCAGTGTGATGTCCCGTCCGCCGGGGATGACTTGGCCGGCCGGTGGTGGTGCCGACCGATCCGGGAAGTAGATCAGTCGCCGCTGCAGCACCCAGATCACGGCGGTCAGGAGCGCCAGTACCAGGAGCACGACCAGCGCGACCCGCGCGGGAGCCGGCAGCCTTACCACGCCTCCATTGTCCGTCCGCCCGGGAGCGGGGGTGCCTCCGGTCATCGGCGTACGACCCGCAACGACGGCTGATTTACAGGACCGCTCCGCGCGGTGCCACTTCGATGGCGGCGACACCCCTGCCGTAGAGCACCATGAGCCGGTCGCCGTGCCTGCTGCGGAGCACGCCCGAATCCTCGGCAAGCGTCGTGACGACGTGCTCGACGAGTTCGTCTTCGTCGGAGGTTTGCGGCTCTTCGTACGTGATGTCCATACGATCGCCGCCGGTGAGCCGGACACGAAGCACTATCGTCGCCATGACATCGAACCTAGCCCTCTCGCGCGGCGGCGCATGACACGCGGGCTAATCCATCGCAGCCGACACGAGGAAATCTTCTTCCGCGAAGGTAGACATGCCGTGTCGGCGTGTGTATGGTTCCGGGTGTTGCGAAGAGAGATCCAGCGGGTGCGACAGCCGACCTGGCGCACAGGTAAACGGCTCGAGCGGTCCGGCCACGTCAGCTCACGAAAGTGAGTGGGCTCGCGGGCCGGACCCGGGCCCACATCCGTCCCAGCCGCTGAAGCGGTGCGTACGACGAGAGGAGTGAATGCCATCGGATCCCTGCCCGGCGTAACACAGCCAGGCAGGAGCTGCAGACCTCCGCGAACGGAAGGTGGTCCGCAGCCACATCCAGCCGGTAACGGTATGGACGAAACACTCTCCGAGGATCCCGGCGCCATCGGCACCGGGATCCTCACACGCGTTTCCGGAAAGGTGTTTATGACCTCTAGCCACAATGGTTCGACTGACAAGTTTGAAGACGAGCACTACCCCGCATACACCATGGGCCGGGCCGCGGAGATGATCGGCGCCACCCCAGGATTCCTGCGCGCGGTGGAGCAGGCGCGCCTGTTCGAACCCACCCGATCCAGCGGCGGACACCGCCGCTACAGCCGGTACCAACTGCGCTTGGCCGCCCGGGTTCGTGAGATCGCCGACCAAGGCACCGGCATCGAGGCCGCCTGCCGCATCGTCATCCTCGAAGACCAACTCGCCGAAGCCCTCGAAATCAACGCGCGCCTCCAACGCCGCCAGGCACCAGGCACCTAGCTCGCGCGACAAGCCACTGGTTCACCCGCACGGGCGTCCTCCGCGCACTTCACCTATGAGGGCATCCAGGCCGGAACGGTTTATCCGTCGGCGCGGTGGAGACAGCAACCTTATGATCAACGCTCCGGTTGCCCATCGCACCGTAGACGTCGACGGCATTGCGACCTTCTACCGGGAGGCCGGCCCGCCGGGCGCGCCAGTGGTGTTGTTACCGCACGGCTATCCGTCGTCGTCGTTCCAGTTCCGCAACCTCATGCCCAGGCTCGGTGACCGGTGGCGTCTGGTGGCGCCAGACCTGCCGGGATTTGGCTACACCCGAGCCGACCGGCGGCGGTTCGCGTACACGTTCGACGCGTACGCCGAGTTTCTGGCGCGGTTCACGGTCGTGCTCGGCCTGACCCGGTACGCCATTTATCTGCAGGATTACGGCTCACAATTCGGGCTGCGGCTCGCGATGAGCGCGCCCGAACGGGTCGCCGCGCTGGTCATTCAGAATGGCGACATCTATGAGGATCAGCACGGTCCGAAGTACGAGCCGCTCAAGCGGATGTGGGCCGACCCGAGCCCGCAGGCACTGGCGCCGGTCGCCGAGCACGTGTCGGAGGCGGGGTTCCGGGATGAGTTCGTCGGCGAGGTCCCGGAAACGATCGCCGACCGCATCAGTCCGGACCTGTGGACGTTGTCCTGGGCCCAGGTTGGCCGGCCACCCGGCCCAGACAACCTGGTTCACCTGCTCGCCGATCAGCGCACCACGGTCGATTGGTTTCCGCGCCAACAGAAGTACCTGCGTGAGCACCAGCCACCCACGCTGATCGTCTGGGGCCCGCACGATGGGTACATGCCCGCGGGGGCCGCTGAAGCGTACCGGCGCGACCTGCCCGACGCCGAACTGCATCTGCTCGACGGTGGACACTGGCTGCTGGAGACCCATCTCGACGAGGTGGTCGCCCTGATGCGCGACTTCCTCGGTCGAACCTTGTCGCCGTGAGGTAAGTGGTCAATTGGCGTGCCGGCCGCTGTCGAACTCGATGTCGAGGATGGCCAGGAACGCCGCATAGGCTTCGGGGGAGAAGTCGGTGTTTACGTGGCTGGCGACCATATGCCTGCCGTCGCGGCTGCCCATGACGAGGGTGAAAGTGCCGTAGTCGGCGCCGCCGTTGCCCCATACGCGCACGCCGCTGTCTAGCTTCTGCTCGACCCACACACCGAGCCCGTAACGAGTCTGGGGTAACCACCCAGCGCCGTCGGTCGACACGGTCGTAAACATCTCCTTCATCTGCGCCGGCTTGAGGATCTGACCTGAGAACAGCGCCGAGAAGAACGTGAGTAGGTCGCCGGTCGTGGAGATCATGCCGCCCGCGCTCCAGGCGGTTGTCTCGTTCGACTCGGTCGCATCGCGCAGCGATGCCGCTGGGTCGTGCAGTTCCAGCCTGGAGTAGTGCACCGGATGCGGGCCGGGGATGACCGTCTGTGTGGTGGGTAACGACGTCCCGGTCAGGTCCAGCGGCCGCAGGAGGAGCCGATCAAGCACATTGCCGTACGGCTCACCCGTGGCCTTCTCAACCATCATCGCGGCGAGGAAGTACTGAGTGTTGGAGTACCGGAACGCCTCGCCGGGCGCGTTGTAGGGCGGATGCCGCAGAGCGATCCGCACCAGCTCTTCGGGCGTGAAGATTTGGAAGCGGCGTTCGTACCATGCCTCGCCTTGGCCACTGGCATAGAACTCTGGGTCCATGCTGAAGTTGAAGATGCCGCTGGTCTGGTTCAGCAACTGGCGCAACGTGATCTTGTCGCCGTCGTAGTGACTGTCGTCGAGCAAGCCGGGCAGCCACTTCTCCACCGTATCGTCGAGGCTGAGCAGGCCCTCGCCAACCAGCTTCAGCGTGGTGGCCGCGGTGAACGCCTTGGCGGCACTGCCGATCCGGAACAACTCGTTGGGTTTGCGCGCGCGGCCGGTGCTGATGTCGGCTTTGCCGGCAGACGCGAACCAGCGGGAGCCGCCCTTGCGGACCTCGGTCACGATGCCCGGTGTCGCGCCCGAAGACACTGCATCGTCGAGTATCTGCTGCACCGCGTCGCGGTTGGATCCTGGGACGCGTGTCGTTGCCATGGTGTCTCCCCATCCCTCGATGCTTGGTAGACTTGCGTCCATTAATAGATCACAATCTAGATTTGGATCGCAGTCCAAACATAGACCGGAGTCCAGAACGTGTCAACGGAGAACCGCGCACCAACCATGCGGGAGCGCAAACAGCGCGCCACCCGCGAACGGCTCCTCACCGCGGCGCAAGCCCTCTTCGCCGAACGCGGCTACGACGGGACCACCATGGAGGACATCGCCGCCCACGCGGACGTATCCCGGGCGACCGCCTTCAACTACTTCCCCCGCAAGGACGAACTCCTGCTCGCCCTGGTGGAACACCGCAGAGCCGCCGTCGTGGAGCTGCTGGCCCGCGAGCAGCCCCAAGCCGCCGACGTGGCGGATCGGCTCCACCGCGTCTTCACCAATCTCTGCGACGCCTTCGACACCGACACCGCCGGCAACCAGGCGCTCACCCGAGCGTGGGTCCAGGCGGGCGGCCCACTGTTCCCCGACGCCTTCGCCACCGCCGAGGTCTTCGCTGACACCGTCCGCGACGCCCAAGCCCTCGGACAGCTACGAGGCGACATCGATCCCGGCAGCGCCGGTCGAGTGCTGCTCGATGCCTACATCGGCGCCCTCATCCGGTGGGCCGCCGGCCAAGACACCACTACGGCGATCCTGCGCGACCAACTCAGAACGGTGGTCGACGCCGTCATCAATGGCCTCCGCCCCACCTCGAACCACCGTGGGTAGGGCCCGCACACTCGCCCAGGTGTACCGAAACTTCGGTGAGGTCGACGCCGCCGGAACCTCGCCCCTATACGAGCGTGTCGCTGTCGCCATGAGTGAGTCCCACGTGGCGCTGCGCGCCATCGAGGCGGCGCCAGCGCGCAAGCGGCACCCCACGGTGATCCTCGCCGCGCTGCACGACCTCGCCCTCGCCGGACACGCCCCGGCGCTCGCCGCGGCGTATGCCGCCGCGAACGGCGACGCCGCAGCCGGCGCGGCCATCGACACGCTACTGCGAATGACCGACTCGGTCCTGGCCATCGCCGGGCGCCGACAGGTCCGCGCCGATGAGACCGGACGCTACGCCGTGCTGTATCCGGCCATTGCCGAGGCGGCGCGCCGGGTGGGCGCGAACGCGGTCGGGCTGATCGATGTGGGCTGCTCGGCGGGGTTCAACCTCAATGTCGATCGCGTTGGCATCACCTACAGCAACGGGCAGTCGCTTGGCGATCCGTCGTCCCCCGTGCGGCTGACAGCCTCGATCGTGGGAGACCGGCCAATCCCGACCCGGACGATGCCCGAGGTCGTCACCCGAGTCGGTGTCGACCTCGATCCGGTCGACGTGACCGACCCTGATGACGCCCGATGGTTGCGCGCCTGTCTGTGGCCGGATCAGCCGGAACGGGCCGCGAGGCTCGAAGCGGAGATGGCGTTGGCCGCGACGGCGCCTCCGCAGCTGGTGCGAGGTGACGCCGTCGAGGTGATGCCCGACGCTTTAGCCCGCGTGCCCGCGGACGTCTTGCCTGTTGTCACGACGACGTGGGCGCTGTCGCGGTTTCCGCTCGAGAGCCGCCTACGCTTCCTGCACCGCCTCGACGAAGCGTCGGCCGGCCGGGCAGTGGCGTGGGTGTCCGTGGAGGGGGTCGGAGTCGCGCCGACGATACCGACGCTTGGCGATCGCCGCGCCTCTGGCCACAGCATCATCGGTCTGGCGGTGTTCGACGGATCGGCTCTGCGCGCCGAAGCCATCGGCCGCTGCTGGTCGCGTGGCCGCTTGCTGGCATGGTTGGCAGACTCCTAGCCCCGTCCTTCGCTCACGGGTGGTGTCTCAGCAGGCGGGGCCGCGGCCATTGGACACACGCCCGATGAAGTCGCTCATTGCTTTCGTCAGTGGGGCGCTGCTGGGATCGCCCTGGGTCAGGATCTCGGTGCCGTGGCGCGTGCTTGGGAGGATGAGGAGCTGGCTGGTGTTCTTCGTCCAGGTGTGCAGCTTCCGCGCGTCGTCCGCGGCGAGATAGGCGTCCTTGTCGCCGGAGATGTAAATGGTGGGGCAGGCGATCGCCGCGACATCGGCCTGTTGGAAGTCGTAGTGCCGGTTCCGGATGACGCCGGCCAACCAGACCACGCCGTGGAGGCCGTTGTCCGGTTGGCTGGCCGCGTACAGTGACGCCATCGCTCCGATGCTGGCGCCGGCGGCGATGACGCGATCAGCGCCGGCGCCCCGCATGTGGTCCGCGGCGCCGAGCACGTCCTGCCAGACCTCCCCGAAGGTAGTGCGGCGTTCGTACGTCAGGGCCTGGTATCCACGACGGGCGAGTTCCTCCGCGAACGTCGTCCAGTCGTCCTGGCTGGCGCCTGGGCTACCCATGTGGGATAGGACGACTGCCGTCGTGCCGTTGCCGAACAAGCGTCCTTTGCGCCGCTCGCCGTCGCGCGTGGTGAACTCGACCTCGCGGTAAGCCTTGTCTGGTGCGGCTGATGACGGTGGTGCCGTGTCCGCCGGCTTTGTGCCGCCGGGCGTCGAGCACGCGCTCGCCGCCACGGTCGTGGCGGCCAGGAACGCGACCGATCCCACCAGGAGCCGTCTGATCATGGTTAACCCTCCGCACGGGCGCGGTTTCCATCCGGACGGACCGCCCTCTGGCGTAGGAGGAGCAGACGTCAGATCGCGGTAAGCGCCTTGGTGATGTTCCACTCTGCCAGGTCCAGCATCCACTGCCGATCCGGGAAGTCGGTGTCCGCGATGCGTAGCGGTCCGTCGATCAGGGACAGGGTCTGCGCGTACCGGTAGAGCTCCAGCCGGTCGAGATCGAGTTCGACCGGACGGAGTGCTGGGTACGTGTCACCGAAGCGCATCTGCAGCCAGGCGTGGTCCCATTCGACGTCGAAGTAGGCCAGGCCCTCGAAGTCGATGATGACGGCCTCGCCGGCCGCGGTGACGAGTACGTGATCCGGGCCAAGTTCGCCGTGCACCAGTCCGTATTCTTCACGGGGTGCGATTGCGCCGCGCAGAAGCCGCACGTGGGCGACGATCTGGTGATGCGCGTCGGCCAGGCGGTCGTCGCGGGCCGCCGCGGCGTCAAGGTGTCCGAGCGCCCGGTCGACGATGATGTCCTCGGTGCGTCGCGTCTGGGACGCTTCGCCACGGGCGATGGCGGCGAGCTTGCCGTAGTGCGCGCCGAACGTGGTGTGCATCTGGCGCAACGCGTCGCCGAGGGCGGATAGCGGCGCGTCGGCCGCGGCGCGGTCCCGTTCCAGTAATGCCTCCAGCCGCAGAGCTCCGGCGTCTTCGACCAACGCGATGTCGGCGTCGAGGTAGCGGCGGTCACGGTCGAACATCATCAGTTGTGGGACACGCACGCCTGCGGCGAGGAGCGCCGCGTGGCTAGCAGCGAACAATTCAGCGCCCGACGCATCGGTGAACGGGTCGTCCGGGACCGCCGCCGCTGCTGGCCAATAGTTTTCGTGCGGCGCCCAGACGTACAGCATCATGGTTGTCTGGTCGTTCAGACCAAGCCGGTAGACCCCCTTCTTGCTGCCTCCGGTCAGCCGCTCCAGCGAACTAAGCCGCCGGTCCGCCCCGAACTGTTCCGCTACCAAGCCGTGCAGATCGTTTGGCTGGAGGAACGCCCGTGTCATGATCGTCTCCCGTCGGTCGGCCGACTACGCTGCCACGTCAGGCCGCGGCGCACCACCGAGTTCCAGGCTCCCGGTTGCTCACAGCGGACCCAGGACCTCCTCGGGTAGCGCATCCAGCGAGAGCGTCTCGCCGGACCGGCCTTCGGCAACCGCAACGCGGGTGAGGTCGGGCGCTTGGCGCAGGCGACGCTACCCGAAGGTAGTTCATCGAGATCAGATGGGCGCATATGCGGCCCCGCCGTCGTCTACAGTCCCGCTCGGGCGAAGCGGCGCGCCGAGAGCGGTACGAAGATCGCCAACAGCAGGCCGGCCCACAATAGGCTCGCGGCCACCGGATGGGTCAGCGGCCACGCGGCGTCCGGCCCGGGGGCGCCGGGATTGCCGAACAATGACCGGGTCGCCGTCGCCAACGCGCTGAGCGGGTTCCATTCACAGATCGTCCGTAGCCAGAATGGCATCCCGTCGGTGGGCACGAACGCGTTGGACACCATGGTGAGCGGCAGCGTCAACGGCGCCAGGTTGGCCGCGGTGGACGCCGAACGGATCGCCAGTCCGAGGTAGGTACCGACCCACGCCAGCGTGTATCGGAACAGCAGAAGCAGGCCGATACCGGCCAACGTCTGCCCAATGCCGTTGTGCGGCCTCCAGCCGACGATCAGCCCGTACACCATCAGGACCACCAGTCCGTACGCTCCGATGATTCCCTCCGCGCCGCTCTGGCCGAGCGGCACGGACACGCGATTGGTCGGTAATGAGCGGAGGCGGTCCATCACCCCACGCGCCTGGTCCATCGCGACGTCCACCATCGCCGAGGACAGCGCGGTTCCGGCGCCCAGCACGAACATCCCCGGCATCATGTATTCGCGGTAGTTCGAGGAGCCCGGTATGCCGATCGCACTGCCGAACACGAATCCGAACAGCACCACGAACACGGTCGGCATCAGCATTATGGTGAGCAGGGTTCCGGGTTCGTGGCGCAACCGCAGGAGGTTTCGCTGGGTCAGAGCCCAGCCGTCGATGATGACATTCATGCCACTGCCGCCGGTGCTTCAACCGGCTTCGCCGGGTCAACGGTCTTGCCGGTCAGAGAGAGAAAGACGTCATCGAGGCTCGGCTCGCGTATCCCGACATCGCGGATCACGGCGCCGGACGCGTCGAGTTCACGCACGATCTGCGGCAGGGACGGCACCGGATCCACCGCGGCGACGGCGATGTGCGATCCGTCGACCTCCGGGCGGTGACCGGTGAGCCTTTCCAGCACCGCCATGGCATTCAGTAGGTGGTCCGTGGACTCCACCACGACGTCGATATGGCTTCCGATCCGCGACTTGAGCTGGGCCGGGCTGCCTTCGGCTATCAGCTGGCCGTGGTCGATCACGCCGACGGCCGAGGCGAGTTGGTCCACCTCCTCCAGATACTGGCTGGTGAGCAGGACCGTGGTGCCATCGGCGACCAACTCGCGGACGGTGTCCCAGATCTCCATGCGACTCCGGACGTCGAGCCCCGTGGTGGGCTCGTCGAGGAAGAGCACCGCGGGGGCACGCAACAGGCTGGCGATCAGGTCTAGCCGGCGGCGCATGCCGCCGGAATAGGTGCCGGCCAGCCGATTGCCGGCGTGGGCGAGGCCGAACCGTTCGAGCAGTTCCTCCGCGCGCCGCCGGGCCCTGCGCGAGCCCAGCCGCGACAGGCGGCCGAAGATCCGCAGGTTTTCCCTGGCCGTCAGTTTGTCGTCGAGCGTGGCGTCCTGACCGGCCAGGCCGATCACCTTCCGAACTTCTCCCGGCTCCCGGGCCACGTCGAATCCGCCGACGACAGCCTGCCCGCCGCTGGGCCTGGTCAGCGTGCTTAGGATGCGCACGGTGGTGCTCTTGCCGGCACCATTCGGGCCGAGCAGGCCATAGACCAGATTCGGCGGAATGGCCAGGTCTAGGCCGGTCAGCGCCACGACGTCCCCGTACTGCTTCCGCAGGGCTTTCGTATAAATGATCGATTCTTCCATCGTCCTCTCCTTTACCGTACGCTGTATCTCATGGATACACCGTACGGTAGCGCACCGCTGCCCGTCTGGGAACGGCCTGAGCCCCGGCCGCGGGCGGCGCCGGTGCCGTTGAGCCGCGCAAAGATCGCCGCTACGGCGATCCGGCTCGCCGACGCGCACGGCCTCGACGGACTATCGGTTCGCAAGATTGCCAAGGAGCTCGGCGTCGGCCCGATGCGGCTCTACGACTATGTGACCAACAGATCCGAACTGCTCGATCTGATGGTCGACGCCGTCTACGCCCGGATCGCCGAGGCCGACCAGCACTCCGAGTGGCGCGCCACGGTACTGGCCATCGCCCACGCGACCCGTGACGCCGCCCTCGATCATGAGTGGTTTTCCGACCTGCTCGGCGGAAGGCCACACCTGGGACCTCACGCGCTCGCCGTGGGCGAATCGACCGCAGCGGCGCTCAGCCAGGCCCCCGGCGTACGCGGCATCGAAGACCTACAGCGGGCTTTGGGCGCCCTCAACGCCTTCATCATCGGAGCGCTCCGCAGAGAGGTCACCGAGCGACGCACCGCCCGTTCCACCGGCACCGACGAACCCGCCTGGCAGGCCGCCCTCGGGCCCTACCTGACACGCATGCTCGAAACCGGCCGGTACCCCACGATCGCCAGACTCGTCATCGACGGCGCCCACCTCAACGCCGAGCAAACGTTCACCGACAACCTGACCACCGTCTTGGATGGCATCACCAGCCATCCCCGCACGTGACCTGCCCGTGGAAACGCCCTCGCGCCGGTCCGCTCGACGCTGACATGCGACGTCCATCCGGCCGCTGGGACGCGACGGCTGCTCCGCCGGGCATGATCGCCACGGACGCCACCCGACCCACCTGTCCATTCAAGCCCAGACGGCGACCGGGAGCGCCGGATCGCCGTCTGGGCCTCGCTGGTGCTAGCTGAGCAGGAAGCGGGTACGGGAGCCGTCCCTCGGGCCCACGATCAGCCGGCCACCGTCATGCGTCAGGTAGCCGCGGCTGTCGGAGACGAGCTGGATCGACACGCCCGTGGTCCGCGGCACCCGGCGGAAGCTGGCCTGGCCCGCGTACCCGACGCTGGACTCGACCGGGTCCAGCCGCACCGCTCCGTCCACGACGCGCACGTAGCGGTCGGGAAAGTCCACCGACTGGATGGACTCGGTGCCTTCCCCGGCGAAGCCGGGGGGCGGGGCAGCCCCCCCCGGGGGGGGCCCGCGCGGCCCGCCCGGGGGAGACCGGGCAACGAAACGGAACTGGCTGTCCGCCAGCGCCTGGCCGTCCGCGTCGACGTACAGCATCGACTCCGCGTGTCGCACGAACGCCGTGCGGGCGTCGGCGGGGGAGAGGCGCACGATCGGCCCACCCTTGCCCACCGGTATCCCGAACATTGGCGTGCCGTCACGGCGCCAGTACAGCTTCTGTACCCGGGTGTGGCGATTCGGGTCGTAGAGCGGGTCGCCTGTGATGTCCCGGTAGTCCCGGGCGTGGTAGACGAGCACGTCCGTGACGCCGTCCTCGGCGACCGTGAACGAGTTGTGTCCCGGGCCGTACTGCTTGGTCTGCTCGTTTGTCACGAATATCGGGTCGGGTGTCTTGACCCACGACGCGCGGTCGAGCAGATCGGCGTCGGCGTCCGCGGTGAGCAGGCCCATGCAGTACCGGGCGTCGGTTGCGCTCGCCGAGAACGTCATGAAGACGCGTCCATTGCGGACGATCACAGCCGCGCCCTCGTTGACCCGGAAGCCCTGGATCTCCCAGCTGCGCGTGGGCGTGGCGATACGCGTGGGCTTGGTCTTCAGCGACCACGGGGTGGCCATCTGCGCGATGTAGAGGCTCGAGTTGACCGCGATCTCCGGCTCACCCTGCGCCCACACCAGGTACCGCTTGTTCCGGTGCGCGAACGTGGTGGCGTCCAGGGAGAAGCTGTCCCACTCGGTGACGATCTGCCGGGACGCGCTCCAGCCCGCCGGGTCGCGCGGATCATCCAATGCGGACTCGATGACGTACATCCTGATCCGGAACACGTTGTCGGAGTCGCCGGCGGCGAAGTAGATGTACCACTTGCCGTCGATGCGGTGCAGCTCCGGCGCCCAGATGTGGCCGCCCATGTGGCCGCTCGACGGACGCCGCCACACCACCGCCTCGGTCGCGGTGGCGAGTCCGGCGATGGTGGGTGCCCCGCGCACGATCAACCGGTCGTACTCGGGCACCGAGGCGGTGAAGTAGTACATCCCGTTGACCGGCCGGGTGATGAACGGGTCGGCCCGCTGCTCGATGAGCGGGTTGATGGTCGGCACGCCGTAGATCTCCGCGTCGCTCTCCGGTACCGGCGCGGCGGTAGCTGAGGTCGAGAATCCGGCGACCACGCCGGTGGCGGCGACGCCGAGCCCGCCCTTGAGGAGGGCACGCCGGTTGATGTGATGTGTCATTGTGCGTCCCTCACTTTGTCCGGATGCGCAGGAACGTGACGGAGTTCGGTTCGAAGGTCCGGGTGAACGCCGAGCTGACACCGTCCACTGTGGTCGTGATCGGCTGTATCGGCTCCGCCGAGCGGGTGTTCTGCTCGCCGGGGTCGCCGGTGATGACGGTCATCCGCGCCTCGTCGTGTACCCGGATGCCACCGAGGTCGATCCGGGTCTCGGCCGGCTTGTCCTGAGCGTTGACCACCTTGACGATCAGCTCGCCGGTGGCGTCGTCGCGCGTGACCACTTGCGCGAACGGCTGGATCACGCGGTCGTCGACGAAGCTGCCCCACTCCTGCCCGTCGAGGAACAGGGTCACCTTGGTGCCCCGCACCTGAATCCGGATGTCGTACGTGGTGCCGGTGGTCACCGCGTTCGGCTTAGCTAGCAGGATTTCCTTCGCGCCGTTGGTGGCCTTCTCCACCGCCCCCTGCGTGTTGTTCCAGCCGCCGAGGTTCCACCAGTAGAAGTTGCCCGAGTCCTTGACACCGAACCCGACCAGGAAGCCCTCGGCGCCCGCGTTCTTCTTGGCCTTGAGGCTGTAGTCGTAGTCGCTGACCGTGATGTCGGCCGCGGCTACCAGCGTGTCCTCGGCGGCGGTGTCCGACTGGGTGTACGCGCCGTCGGTCACCGCCCAGGTCCCGCGGTTCGCGACCGGCGACCAGTTGCCGGCGCCGGCGGAGAAGTCGTCGCTGAACAGCACCGTGCCGTCGGGTGCGGTCACCCGCACGTCGTCGTACGTCGCGGACGTGCGCCATGTGGACAGTCCGATCCGGCCGGTGATGGGCTTCGGCGCCATGCCCGGACCGGTCGCTTTCGTCGGTACCGTGCGGTCGCCGACGTTGTTCATGAACAGCTTCTGCACCTGGTAGCTGGTGGTGCCCCAGGACTCGTCGTTGTCGTACCAGATCAGGTCCGGTCGCCACTGCACGTGGTCGATGTTGGCCAGCAGCGGCGCGTAGGACGCCATCTTCACCACATCGGCGTTGCGCTCCAGCCCCGTCATGTACGCCGCCTCGGCCAGCGAGTTGAACAGCTTGTTGTCCTGCGAGGCGTACTCGCCGAGGAACACCTTCGGGCCGTTGCGGTCGTAGGCGTCGTACCGGGCGTTGTTCTGCAGGAACCAGGTGGGGCTGTTGTAGTAGTGCTCGTCGACCATGTCCACATTGGCGTCCCGGTTGAGCTGCCAGAGCCTGTCGAACGTGGTGCCCGTGTCGTCCGGCCCCGAGTTGCTGACGACGGTGATGTCCGGGTAGCGGGCCTCGATCGCGGCACGGAATTTCAGGAAGTTCGCGAAGAACTGGTCGGGCAGGTTCTCCTCGTTGCCCACGCCGACGTGCGTGAGGCCGAACGGCTCAGGGTGTCCCATGTCGGCACGCAGCTTGCCCCACGTCGAGGTCACCGGACCGTTGGCGAACTCGATCAGGTCCAAGGTGTCTTGGATGTGGCGCTGTAGTAGCGCCTCGTCGTTGGTGGCGCGGTTCTGCCCGCATCCGGTCACCAGGGCGGGCACCACCGGCAGCGGCATGGCGCCGATGTCCTCGGAGAACTGGAAGTACTCGAAGTAGCCGATGCCGTACGACTGGTTGTAACCCCAAAAGTTCGCGTTGGTCGCCCGGGTCTCGACCGGGCCGACGGTGTCCTTCCACTGATACGAGCGGGCCCGCGGGAAGTTGGACGCGGCGTCGTACCCGTACATGCTGCCGGTGTTCACGAGGCAGCCGCCCGGGAAGCGCACGAAGCCCGGCTTCAACGCCGCGATCTTCTCGGCGAGGTCCTTTCGGAGGCCGTTCTTGCGGCCGAGGAAGGTGTCCTGCGGGAATAGCGACACCATGTCTAGCCTCAGCGTGCCGGCGCCGCCGGCGCGCACGGACAGGCGGCCCTGGTCGGTGGTGCGGGTGGCGCGCAGCGTGCCGGTGTATTTCGTCCAGGTGTCGCCGTTGACGGTGAGGCTCAACGCTCGGGAGAGCACCTCACCGGCCGCGTCGTGCAGCGTCACCACCAGCGGAGTGCCCGCCGCGGCATTGGTACGCGCCCAGACCGAGAAGTCGTAGCGGGCGCCCGCGGTCAACGCCACGCCGGTGTTGTATCCGGAGTTCGTGACGCCGTACCGCCCGGTGTCGGGGTTCGCGAGGTCGAGCTTGAGATAGGTGCGGTTGCGCTCGTTGAGGCGGGCGTCGTCGTCGACCACCGCGGCCGTACCGGCGCCGCCGTGCTCGGCGGAAGGTGTCCATGCGGTCATGCCGGTGAAGGAGCGGTTGTCGGCCGGCAGGAATTCGAACGAGCGGTTGCGCACGAGTTCCGCGTAGAGGCCGCCGTCCGCGGCGTAGTTGATGTCTTCGAAGAAGACGCCGTACATCGTGTCGTCGATCGCGGTCCCGGCGGCCGACTCGTCGACTGTGATGGTGTACTCCGGGTCCGCGTCCTCACCGGTGGCCATGACCGGCGCCGCGACCGCGACTGTCGCGGCTACCAGGGCGGCGGCGGCCAACGCGAAGAGCGTGGGCGGTCGGGTCATGCGTCGCTCCCGTTCGTGTGAACGTTAACATAGACTGAGGCTGAAGTGTGTGAGCGTTAACAGGCAGTTCCGCGAGTATTATCGACGCGTTGCGAGACGTCAATACCCTCTAGCGCCGGACGGGACCGCGCCTGGAGTCGGCGTGTCGGAGATCGTGCTGCCGCGGCTGGCGGTGACCGAGGCGGCGGCGCTGGCAGGTCGCCTCGTGGGCCGGGAGCTGGCCGAGCCCGAACGGCGCGCGCTCTTTGCCGAGATCGAGGCAGGGCCTGGCCGCCCACCCGACCGACGACGTGCGGCTGCTGACGGGGCGGCCACCGCGCACGTTCGCCGAATTTGCCCGCGATCACCGGACCGCGTTCGGCGGCGGATAGACACTGGTCATCTCATTGACGGTCGTCACTTCCATGCCTACGGTATAAGAATGATGACTGTCGATAAGAGGAGGAGTGTGCGTCGGCGCGCGGTGCTGGCGACGTCGTGCGTCGCGGCCGCCACCGTGGGCCTTGCGGCGTTCATGGTGACGGCGCCGCCGTCGGGTGCCGCCGCGAGGGATTCGCACGCCAGCGTCGGGGTCCTGGCCGCCAGCGCCGGATGCGGCAGGGCCCCGACAATGACCAGTGGCACGCACACGATCCAGAGCAACGGCACGCAGCGCAGCTTCATCCTGAGGCTGCCCAACAACTACGACAACAGCCGTCCGTACCGCTTGATCTTCGGCTATCACTGGCTTGGCGGCACCGCGAACAACGTCGCCAGCGGCGACTACTACGGACTCGGAGCCCTGTCCGGCAACAGCGCGATCTTCGTCGCCCCGCAGGGACTCGACAACGGCTGGGCCAATACCGGCGGTCGGGACGTAACCTTCACCGACGACATGGTCGCCCGCATCACCGGTGACTTGTGTGTCGACACGACCCAACTGTTCTCGCTGGGCTTCAGCTACGGCGGTGGCATGAGCTACGCGCTGGCGTGTGCCCGGGCGAACGTGTTCCGCGCTGTCGCGATCTACTCCGGCGGGGTGATCAGCGGATGCAGCGGCGGCACCCAGCCCATCGGGTACCTGCAGGCGCACGGCCTCAGCGACAACGTACTGGGCATCTCCGGCGCGCGGCCGATGCGTGACCGGTTCGTCGGGAACAACGGCTGCACCCCGGCGAGCCCGCCAGAGCCGGCACCCGGCAGCGGTACGCACACAAGCTTCGCCTACTCCGGATGCGGGGCGGGATACCCGGTTGAGTGGCACGTCTTCGACGGTGGTCACACAGCCACGCCCCGCGACGCGGGCTCCAACACGGCTTGGCTGCCGGACGTGACGTGGAGATTCTTCGCCCAGTTCCAGAGCAACCCGAACCCGACCACCACGCCGCCGGTCGGGCCCACCACCACCCCGCCGACGAGCGGCGGCTGCACGGCCACGTACACGGTGGTCGGTCAGTGGACCGGTGGCTTCCAGGCGGAGGTGACCATACGCAACGGCAGCTCCGCTGCCACGTCGGCATGGACCGCCACGTTCACCTTCGGCAACGGCCAGCGGATCACCCAGGCATGGGGAGCGACGGTGACCCAGACCGGCACGGCCGTCACCGCGAGGAACGCGAGCTGGAACGGTGCCCTGGCGGCGGGCGGCACAGCGACGTTCGGCTTCCTCGGATCGTGGACCGGCAGCAACCCGGTGCCGGCCGCGACCTGCACCGCCACATAGGCGCTGGTCCGCGCGGGCGTGGAGAACCGTTCCACGCGTCGGGATTGACGAGGCTGGCGACAATAGCCGGATGCGAAGGGTCACACTGTACGGCGGCTCGATCGCTGCATGGCTCGCGGAAGAGGCGCCGGGCCCCGGCGCGATCCTCGGGCACGTGGTCGCCACCGGTCACGGCCGGGCGTGGGTCGACCGGTGGCCTTCGGCGTCGGCGTTGCTGGTCGAGGCGGGCGGCAACTACCTGCTCGCGGGGACGCCGGCGGCGGTCGACCCGGCGGCGCTACGACCCCTGGTCACGGGATTCCTCACCGCGTCCGAGGTCTTCGCGCCGGTGGTGGCGGAGGCCTTCCCGGACCGGGTGGTGTGGGACCGGCTCATTTACCGGCTGCCGGCCGGGCGATGCGGTCCGCCATCCGGTCCGCTGACCGGCGTGCGCGCACTGTCCGCGGCGGATGCGGAAGCGGTCGCGGCGTTGAGCGAGGAGATCGCCTGGATCGCCAAGACCTGGGGCGGGCCGGCCGGGCTGGCCAGCCATGCTCACGCTTACGGCGCGTTCGCCGATGGCCGGCTGGTGACGGTGGTCGGCAGCTTCTTCCAGGGTGTCAGGCACGAGGACGCGGTTGTGGCGACCGAGCCGCAGTGGCGCGGGCGTGGGCTGGCCACCGCCTGCGCGCGGGCCTGGTGTGCCGGCGTGGTGGCGCGGGGCCGCACGCCCACCTGGACCACCTCGCCGGACAATGCGGGCAGTTGGCGGATCGCCGAGCGGCTGGGCATGGAGTTGATACGGCGCGACGTGCTGTACGTCATCGGTGTGGACGTGCCACGTTGACTACCGGGCGCTGCCGGCGCCGCGCGCCTCACACGGTGGCGTCGGGGCCTGGGTCGCCGCCGGAGGCGCGCACGCTGAGCCGGTCCAGGTAGTGGTGCCAGCCCTCGCGGTGCATACCCAAGGCGGGCAATGGGAGTCCACTGTGGATAAGCGTCAGCCGGGTGCCGCCGTCGCCCTCGGGTTCGAGGAGCACCTCGACCGTGCTCGATCCGGGCGGTACGGGGGAGTCCTCGCCTTCCCAGCCCCAGGTGAACGTGATCCGGTGTGGCGGTTCGACGACGACGAACCGGCCCGACGCCCAGCCGTCGCCCCGTACGTTCATCCGGAACACGCCGCCGGGCCGGGGGTCGATCTCGGCGGTGACGCCTTGCCAGGACAGCCACCGATCGCGGTCGGTGAAGAACGAGAACACCGTGGCCGGCCGGGCCTTGATGCTCCGCTGTACGGTGACGACGTCTCGCGTCACGTGAGGTCACGCCCTTCGCTCTCGGCGGCCTCGGCCAGGCCTGCCAGCCGGTCGAGTTGCCGCTCCCATTTCGCCTCGAGATAGGCGGCGAGCGGCCCCAGCGCTGTCCGGTTTGCCCGATAGTAGCGGCGGGTGCCGTCCTTGCGGACCGTGACCAGGCCGGCGTCGCGCAGCACCTTGAGGTGCTGGGAAACCGCGCCGAATGTGACGTCGGACCGGGCCGCGAGGTCGCCGGCCGAGCGCTCGCTGTCCCAGCACAGTCGCAGGAGGTCCTGGCGGCGTGGCTCGGCGATGACCTTGGCGGCGTCCATGGCCCTCCGAGTTTACGCCGCGACTAAAGCTTGCCAGCGGCGCTCGCCCAGAGTAATTTTAGCGACGACTAAAATTGTGTGCGGGAGAGGAGCCTGAGGAGCCATGGCCGACATGCATCACCTCATCCAGATCGATGGCATCGACGCCGCCGCGGCGTACGCGGCGCTGACCACCCGCGACGGGATCACCGGCTGGTGGACCAGCCGGGCCGAAGTGTCGGGCGCGGCGGTCCGCGACACGCTTAAGATGAGCTTCCCGGACGCGCCGATCACCTGGGACATGCGGATCGCCGTGGCCGACGAGCCGTCCCGTGTCGAGTGGGAATGCACCGGTGGCCCGCCCGGCTGGTCGGGGGCCCGCCTGGTGTGGACGGTCGAGAAGACCGACACCGGCGCTCTGGTTGGCACGGGCGGCTCCGGCAG
>NZ_JAIBNX010000002.1:16490-62663 GCF_026130045.1 Micromonospora sp. CPCC 205371 | reverse complement strand
CCCCGGGGCCCCGCCGGGGGGGGGGGGGCCCGGCCGGGCGGGGACGGGCGAGAAGACCCACCCCGGCGCCGTGGCCCGCATGGCCCACCCCGGTTTTCCGGAGGTCGACGACATGTTCCGCATCGTCACGGTCGGCTGGGCCCAGATGCTGCTCTCACTCAAGGCATATCTGGAGACCGGTCGTCGCAAGCCGTTCTTCGACTTCTGAGCAGGGGGATGACACGTGGCAGTGGACGTCGTTTCCGAGATCGTCATCGGCCGCCCCGCCAGCGCCGTCGCCGCATACGCTGGCGACCCCAGCAACGCCCCGCGGTGGTACGCCAACATCGAGTCGGTCCACTGGCAGACACCGCCACCAGTCGCGGTGGGATCGAAGATGGACTTCGTCGCGCACTTCCTGGGCCGCAGGCTCGCGTACACGTACGAGATCGTCGAGTTGATCCCGGAACGGCGGCTGGTCATGCGGACGGCGCAGGGCCCGTTTCCGATGGAGACGACCTACACCTGGGAAGCGGTCGACGACTCCCTGACCCGGATGACGTTACGCAACCGCGGTGAGCCCACCGGCTTCGCCCGTGCGGCGAGACCGATCATGGCCGCCGCCATCCGCCGCGCCAACCGAAAGGATCTGGCCAAGCTCAAACAGATCCTGGAAGGCCGATAAGTCCGGGCTGTGTGCCGCGTGGTGAGTGCCCGGTTAGCCTCATCATGACCAGTCCCCGCGCTGATCGAGAGGTTTCCCGGATGGAGGTGCACCGCACGGCACTGCCTGGTATCGGGTTGCTGTTCGAGTTCGTCACCGAGCGCGGCCGGCGGGTCGGAGTGGTGTCCCACCGCACCGGCCGGCGCGAAGTCGTCGTCTACAGCAGGGAAGATCCGGATACCGCCGCGGTGACGCTGACGCTCAACGCCGAGGAAGCCGACGGCATGGCCGAGCTGCTCGCTTCCGCGCGGATCGTGGAGCGGTTGGAGGCACTGCACCGGCAGGTCGAGGGCCTGATCACGGAGCAGATCCCGATCTCCGCCGGTTCGCCGTATGACGGGCGGAGCCTGGGGGACACCCACGCCCGCACCCGCACCGGCGCGTCGATCGTGGCAGTGGTGAGCGGCGAGCGGGTGCACGCCAGTCCACGGCCCGACTTCGTGTTCCAGGCCGGCGACGTGGTCGTCGTCGTCGGCACGGCCGAGGGCACCTCCGCGGTGGCGCGGCTGCTGGCCGAAGGTTGAATTCAGCGTGCACGGGACGCTGTTGCTCATTGAACTGGGCGCGGTCATCCTCGGCCTGGGACTTCTCGGCGCGATCTCGATACGGGTCGGCATCTCGCCGATCCCGCTATACCTGATCGCCGGTCTGGCCTTCGGCCACGGTGGGCTGCTGCCCCTCGCGACCAGCGAGGAGTTCATCGCCGCCGGCGCGGAGCTCGGCGTGATCCTGCTGCTGTTCACCCTCGGCCTGGAGTACACCGCCTCCGAACTGGTCGGCACCCTGCGCACGTCCGTCGCCGGCGGGCTCATCGACCTGGTCCTCAACGCGACTCCCGGGGTAGCCGTCGCGCTCATCATGGGCTGGGGGCCGGTGGCCGCCCTCGCCCTGGGCGGCGTCACCTACGTGACCTCGTCCGGGATCGCGGCCAAGGTGGTGGGCGACCTGGGGTGGTTGGCCAACCGGGAAACCCCGGTGGTGCTGTCCCTGCTGGTCATGGAAGACCTCGCCATGGCTCTTTACTTGCCGATCCTGACCGCGGTGCTCGCCGGCACCGGCCTGCTCGGTGGATCGATCGCGCTCGCCATCGCGGCCGGCACTGTGGCGGTGGTGCTGTTCGTCGCGCTGCGGTTCGGCCGGGCGGTAGAGGTGTTCCTCGACTCCCCAAGCCAGGAGGTGCTGCTGCTGAAGGTCCTCGGCATGACCATCCTGGTCGCTGGCGTCGCTCAGTTGCTTCAGGTGTCTGCCGCGGTCGGTGCGTTCCTGGTGGGCATCGCCTTGTCCGGCCCCCTCGCGCACACCGCACGGGAGTTGCTGACCCCGTTGCGGGACCTGTTCGCCGCGGTGTTCTTCGTCTTCTTCGGCCTGCAGACCGACCCCAGCGACCTACCGCCGGTGACGGCACTCGCGCTCGGACTCGCGCTGCTAGGCATGGCCACTAAGTACGCGACTGGATGGCTGGCCGCCCGCCGCGCCGGGATCGGCCGCGCCGGCCGGGCCCGCGCCGGTGTCGTGCTGATCCCGCGCGGCGAGTTCAACATCGTCATCGCCGGCCTGGCCGTCGCCGCCGGCGCCCACGCCGGCCTGGGCCCGCTCGCCGCGGCCTACGTACTCGTCCTCGCCGCCCTGGCGCCGCTGGTCGCTCGGGTGGTCGAGCCGCTGCTACGCCGCACCGCCGCAAGCCCGCCCGCGGCGCCGACCGTCCCGTGACCATCGAGCCCTTGTCACAGGGAATTTAGTACCGGCGCTGCTCACGCCTGCGGCGGCATGACCGTGCGGAGGCGGGCCTGCGCCCGTACCATCCGGCGTCCCTCGATGGCGAGGCTCGGGTCGATCAGGGACTGGAAGAGCAGGCCGTTGAAGAGTGCGAGTACCAGGCCGGCGGCGTCCCGGCCGGCAGCGTCGGTGCCGAGGCCGAGCACCGTGGCGACCTCGCCGCGGGTGCGCCGGAACCCTTGCGATAGCAGCCCTCGGAGCCGTTCGTCGTGTGAGGCCCTGGCGAGCGCGCCGAGGAAGTTACGGGCGAGCCCCTCGTGCTGCCGGCGGCTGTCGGCCACGACGGCCAGCGCGGCGCGGAACCGCTCCTGCGGCGCCCGTGCCCCGAGTTCGTCGAGGCGGTGCGCGATCTGCGCCAGCCACCGGTCGAGCCCGGCGATGACCGCCTCGGCGACGAGCTGGTCCTTGGACCCGAAGTGGTACGTGATCGAGGCAAGGTTCGCGCCCGCCTCCTGCGCGATCGTACGGGCGGTGATCTTCTCCGGCGGGAGGCGTTCAAGGCACCGGAGGGTGCCTTCGATCAGCTCGGACCGGTTGCTGCGCTGGGGACTCACGGGCTAAATTGTACAAACGTTTAGATTCGATGTTCCCGGAGGCACGCCATGACCGTCGCCGCCACGATCGTTTCCGTTCTGCTCGCTGCCCTGCTCGTCCTCACCGCCGCACGCAAGCTCAGCCACCGCCCCGCGGTCGTCGCTACCTACCGCCGTGTCGGGGTGCCGGAGGACCGGCTCAACGTGCTCGCGGTGCTGTTGCTGGCCGGTGCGGCAGGTCTTGCCGTTGGCCTATGGTGGGCGCCGGCTGGCATCGCGGCCGCGGCCGCTCTGGTCGCGTACTTCGTGTTGGCGATCGGCGCGCACGTGCGTGCCCGTGACGCCGGCAACGCGCCGATGCCCGCGTTCTACCTGGCGCTGTCAGTTGCCGCGCTGACCTTCCACCTCGCCGCCTAGAGAGCTCCACGCGACCCGGTGGTGAAGGCCCCGAAATGACTCCCACGCCGCCTGTCGGCGCGTAACCTCGGTCCGGAGCGCAACGCTCATCCTCGGGTTGGAGGAGCGATGGGCGGGACACAAACAACCACGCAGATCCCGACGTTTTGCCCGATGTGTGTCTCCCGGTGTGGTGCCAAGGCCACCATCACCGATGGGGTTTTCGTGGCGCTGCAACCGGATCCGACCCATCCGACCGGCGAAGCGCTGTGCGTGAAAGGTAAGGCCGCGCCAGAGATCGCGCGCCATGCCGAACGGCTGCTGACTCCGATCAAACGCACCAACCCGAAGGGAGTCGGCGACCCCGGCTGGCAGCCGATCACCTGGGACGAGGCGCTGGATACGGTCGCCGACCGGCTGCTCACGCTCGCACGCGAGCACGGTCCAGAATGCGTCACGTTCGGCTCGGCGTCGCCGTCGACCTCGGCGATGTCGGATTCGGTCGACTGGCTGATGCGGTTGAAGCGAGCGTTCGGCAGCCCGAATCTGCTCGGCTACATGGAGCTGTGCGGCTGGGGACGCTACCTGGCCTCGATCTACACCTACGGCGACTCTGTGCCGGGCGTGTACCTGCCCGACCTCGACCACGCCGGCTGCATCCTGTACTGGGGCTACAACCCGTCGGTGGCGCGGCTGGCGCACGCGACCGGCACCGCCGCGGCGCTCCGTCGCGGTGCGCGGCTGATCGTCGTCGATCCGCGCAAGGCGGGGCTGGCGAGCAAGGCCGACCACTGGCTTCGCGTGCGGCCGGGCACCGATGGCGCGCTCGCTCTCGCGCTGACGGCCGTGCTGATCGAACGAGGATGGTACGACGAGGACTTCGTCCGCCGGTGGACGAACGCACCGCTCCTGGTACGGGCCGACACCGCTCGCCTGCTGCGCGCCAGTGACCTGTCCTCCGGAGGGGACGCGGATGCGTACGTCGCCTGGGATGCGGCCGGTGGGCGGCCGGTGGAGTACCGTCCCGGGGCCGGCAGGTATCCGGTGGACGAGGGGGAGCTGGCGCTGTTTGGCGTCCGCGAGGTCGCCACGACGCACGGTCCCGTGGCCTGCCGACCCGTCTTCGACCTCATGGCCGAGCGGTGCCTGCGGATGGCCCCGCACACGGCGGAGCCGATCACGGGCGTGCCAGCGGCGGATATCGAACGCGCGGCGTCGACGCTGTGGCGCGCGCGCCCGGTCGCCTTCTATACCTGGAGCGGCCTGGAACAACACAGCAACGCCACCCAGACCGTCCGCGCGATCAACCAGCTGTACGCGCTGACCGGCAGCTTCGACGCCCGCGGCGGCAACGTGTTGTTCCCCAGCGTGCCGGCCAACCAGATCGACGGCGTCGAACTGCTCACACCGGAACAACGCATGAAGGCCATCGGTCGGGAAGGGCGGCCGCTGGGACCGGCCCGATTCGAGTTCATCACCGGTGAGGACTTCTACACGGCGGCTCTGGACGGCCGGCCGTACCGAGCCCGAGCGCTCGTGAACTTCGGGGCCAATCTGGTGATGGCGCACGGTGACAGCGCACGCGGACGGGACGCGCTCGCCGCGCTCGACTTCTTCGTACACGCCGACCTGTTCATGAATCCGACCGCCGAACTCGCCGACATCGTCCTGCCGGTGACGAGCCCGTTCGAGGCCGAGGCGCTGCGGATCGGATTCGAGATCAACGAAGCGGCGCAGTCGCTCGTGCAACTGCGCCGCCCGGTCGTACCGCCGCGCGGCGCGGCGCGCTCCGATCTCCAGATCATCTTCGCCCTGGCCACGCGGCTGGGGCTCGGCGAACACTTCTGGGACGGCGACATCGACGCGGCGCTCCGGTACCAGCTCGCGCCCAGCGGCCTGACGCTCGAACAACTGCGCTCCCAGCCGGCCGGCATCCGCGTCCCGCTCACGACGCGGTACCGGAAGTACCTGGAACGCGTCGACGGTGCCGCGCGCGGATTCCGCACCGCAACCCGAAAGATCGAGCTGTACTCGGAGACGCTGGCCGAGCATGGATACCCGCCGCTGCCGGAGTTCGAGGAACCAGCCATCAGTCCCCGGTCACGGCCCGAGCTCGCACAGCGGTTCCCGTTCATCCTCACCTGCGCGAAGTCACTGCGATTCTGCGAGACCCAGCACCGCAACATCGCGAGCCTGCGCAGGGCGGCGCCTGACCCCCAGGTGGAGCTGCACCCGGACACCGCGCGGGCCCGTGGGATCGCCGCCGGCGACTGGATGCTGGTGCTGACACCGCACGGTAGTGTCCGGGCCCGCGCCCGCTTCAACGTCAGCCTCGATCCGCAGGTCGTATGCGGCCAGCACGGCTGGTGGCAAGCCTGCGCCGAGCTTGGCCTTCCCGGCTACCCGGCGATCGGACCGGGTAGCGCCAACCTCAATCTGGTGTTGCGCCAGTCGCCAAGCGATCCGATCAGCGGCAGTTCCCCTCTGCGCGCATCCGTGTGCGACATCGCTCCACTATCCACGTAGGAGGAAGAGAGTCTATCGGCCCCAGATCGACATGTACCGGTTGCGGTAGCCGTTGTCCGGTTCCCAGTACGTCGCGTCCCCCACGTTGGCGGTGGTTGTCAGGTGGACCGGCGGAACGAAGTTGCTGCTTGGTTGTTGTGCGATCGCCCGGTTCAGTTCGTCGATGATCTGCCAGCCCTGTTGGAGCAGCGGCTCCGGTACCGTGGCCGCTTCGTATTGCCGGGCGCGAATCCGTTCGAACGCCACGGGGTCACCGTCGCCCGCTCCGATGTTGTATGGAGGGCCGGCCCCGCGCTTGCCGGCTTTGCGCAGCGCCGGGGCCGCGTCGGCGAAGTAGAGGTCGTTGATGGCCACGGAATGCGTCCACGAGTCACCGAAGCGGTCGAGTAGTGACGAGATGTGTCGTGGCGTACGCGTACTGCCTTGCGGGATCGGAATGTCCTCGGTGGACAGAAGCCGAATCCCGGGACATGCGCGTAGCGCGGCGGTGATCAGTTCAGATTTGTGCCTGGCGAACGGGATGGAGGCGTCGGTGAAGACCACCACGCCAGCGGTTCCGCCGGACTGGAGGATGATCCACTGGGCGCTGATCCTCGCGACGTCCTCCACCTTCGTGGTTATGTTCGTGAATAGTTTGGGGTCCGTGCTCGGCCCGGGCGAGCCGACGGCGTGCCAACCGACCACCGGTATGCCCCTGGCGTCGGCCTCCTGTAGCTGCGCACCCGCCACGTTGGGATCGAACCCACCGATGATGACCCCATCCGGATTCAGGGCGAGCGCGTGCGCGAACGCGCTCTGGATGCCGCTGGGCGCACCCTGCCCATCGATCAGTTCCAGGTTCCACCCGACCGCATGAGCCGCCTCGACGGCTCCCTTGGCGACGCCCGCGACCCCGGGGTTGGTCATGATCTGCGCGATGTACACGACGGTCTTTCCGGTCGGAGCGCGGGGACCGGCGGTCGGGCCGGTCCAGCGGACCGCGGTCGCCTCGGCCGCGGCCACGTCCGTTTTGGCATCCGCGAATGCTTCGGGGCAGGAAGCTCCGTTCGCCGCCGGGCGCGGCGACGCGTCCCGGTCGAGGCCGCCGGGACAGCCGCTCAGCGCCGCGTACGTGACGACGACAGCGGCGACTACGCGGGACCGGCGTGCGCGTTGGGTCGCGTGAACCATTTGGTCAACTCCACCGCGGGCATCGGGCGCCCGATCCAGAATCCCTGCATGTCGTCGCAGCCGAGGTCGGTCAGGCACCGCCATGCTTCGGCGCTCTCCACACCCTGCGCGACAACCGTCAGACCCAGTTTGTGCGCCACCCGCACCCAACCGCCGACTATCGCTCTGGCGAGCGGGAACTCGACCACGGTTCCGGCGAATCTCTGGTCGATCTTCACTCGCTGTACCGGAGCCTCCGCCATGACCGACACCGCGCCGTACTCGGCGCCGAACTTGTCCACGCAAAGACTCACACCGGCGTCGCGCAGGCGCAGCATCGCCGGGATGGCCCGCGCCGACTCGCGTACCAGGATCGCCTCGGCCACCTCCAGTTCCAGCGCGGACGGCGGCAGGCCGCAGTCGGCCGCGACGGTCTGGACCACGTCCGGCAGCGAGTCGTTGTACAGCGTCCGCGCCGAGATGTTGACCGACACGTTGACCCGCACCCCGTCCGCACGCCACGCGGCGCACTGCCGGGCGGCCTGGCGCAGCACCCAGGTTGTCAACGCCGTCGTCAGGGATGTGTGCGCCACGGCCGGGATGAACATGCCGGCCTCCAGTAGCCCTCGTTGAGGGTGGTGCCACCGGGGCAGGGCTTCGACCGACCGCACGGCAGCGCCCGAACCGCGGACGGGCTGGTAGAACAACTCCAGTTCATGGCCGGCCAGCGCGCGGCTCAGTTGCGACAGCGTGGTGACCTTCGGGTCCGGCGGTGGGGTCTCGGGTGTCTCGGCGTACTCAGCCACCCCGCCACCGGAGTGCTTGGCGTGGTACATCGCCTTGTCGGCCCTGCTCAACAGGTCGCTCAGGTCGTCGCCGTCGTCCGGCGCCCGCGCGATGCCGACGCTGGCACCGACCTCAAGTTCGCACCCCGCGATCGTCAGCGGCTGGCGTACGCGATCGCGGATCTTGTTCGCCACTTCGCGGGCCACGCCACGGTCGGTCAGCGGCCCCAGTAATACGGCGAACTCGTCCCCACCGAGCCGGACCGCGACACTCGCCGGCCCGCTTGCTTCCTGGATGAGCTTCGCGGCGGCGACGAGCAACTCGTCACCGGCTGGATGCCCAAGGGCGTCGTTGACCGGTTTGAAGTTATCCAGGTCGATGAGGAGGAGTGCGGCTGGCCGCTCGGGCGTGGATCGGGCCAGCGCGGGCGGCGCGACGCGGCGCAGCAACAGGCGGTTGCCGAGACCGGTCAGGGCGTCGTGCACGGCGGCGTGATCCTGCCGCAGTTGATGCCGGCGGACCTGGAGGATGCCGGCTAGGGCGAGCAGGAGCACGATCGCACCGCTGGCATAGACCAGGCTCATCGACTGGGCTACCGGTCCCTCTACCTGGTCACGGGGCAGCACCACCTGAGCGAGGGCGTCCATGGTGCCGTCGCCGTTGGCGTCGTACGGGTGATAGACGACCACGGTGTCGGCCGCTCCGATGCCGGTGACCGCGAAGGACTCACCTAGCCGCGCCCGCGCCACGGCCTCCGGTGCCGGTGCCGGTGCGTCGATCGCA
This sequence comes from Micromonospora sp. CPCC 205371, assembly GCF_026130045.1. Lineage (GTDB taxonomy): Bacteria > Actinomycetota > Actinomycetes > Mycobacteriales > Micromonosporaceae > Phytohabitans. The sequence goes on along the minus strand of NZ_JAIBNX010000002.1, from coordinate 54,011 downwards.
CGGGGCTCGACATCGCTGTACACGACCCGCGATGTCGCGAGCGACCAGATCGAAAGGTTGACCACCTCACCCCGTCGCTTCAGCATGGTCACGTCGGCGTTCAGGGCAGCGGCGTTGGCCGGGTTGGTTCCGTGCGTGATGTCGGTCAGCGTCAAGCTCCGGTCGATGACGAGCGAGCTGATGATCGCCACCCCGTGCACCGCGTTCTGTAGGGCCCGGGACCGGATCTGCGCGCGCACGGCAAGCGTCGCGGCGACTACCGTCAAGATCACCAGCGCGACCACCGCCACCAGCACGCGCCACGACGTCAAGGCCCGCGGCTCCGGTAAGGCGGGATATCCCACCAGGCAAGAGTACGACTTACTAGGATTTGTAACGTCTAAAGCGAGCCTCCTTCCTAGGCGGCGCCGCCGTTGACATACAGCACCTGGCCGTTCACCCAGCGAGCGGGGCCCGCGAGAAACGCGACGGTTTCGGCGATGTCCTCGGCTGTGCCCAGTCGTCCCATGGGGTTCATCCCCGAGATCTGTTCGATCGCTTGCTGGGTCTTGCCCTCGAAGAAGAGTGGCGTGGCGGTAGGGCCGGGCGCGATCGCGTTGACGGTGATGTCCCTGCCGCGCAGTTCGCGCGCGAGGATCAGCGTCAACGCTTCGACGGCTCCCTTGGATGCGGCGTACGCGCCGTAGCTGGGGATCTGAAGTCGCGTGACCGATGTGGAGAAGTTGATGATCGCGCCGCCGTTGCGCACGCGCTGGGCGGCGAGCTGGTCGATGACGAAAGTCCCGCGAACATTGGTGCGCTGGACGCGGTCGAAGGTGTCCAGGCTCATCTGCGCGACGGGTGCGAGCGGCATGATGCCGGCCGTGTGCACCACGACGTCGACGCCTCCGAACTCGCGGTCGGCGGCGTCGAACACCGCGGCCATCGCTGCCTCGTCCGCCACGTCGCCGCCCGCCACGATGGCTCGGCCTCCCGCGCGTGCCACCGCACTCGCCGTTTCCTCAGCGCGGTCCTTGCCGTTCGCGTAGTGCACGACGACGGAGAAACCGTCGGCGGCCAGACGAACGGCACTCGCCTTGCCGATGCCGCCGGATCCCCCACTGACGATCGCGACGCGACCTGCGTTGTTCGCCATGACCCCACCTCCCCTAGAATATGGACAACCTTTACACTACTGCGGGCACAGAGAATTGTACAAGAAGACCACAAGAGGGGGTGTGGGGATGGCCGAGAGTGGTGCCAGCCGGCGGGGACGCGGCCGCCGGCCGGCGGCCGAGGTGCGCGCTGCCGTCCTCGCCGCGGCGGGGCGCCTCCTGCTACGGGACGGCATGCGAGGGGTGACGTTCGACCGCGTGGCGGCTGAGGCCGGCGCGAGCAAGATGACCCTCTACAAGTGGTGGCCGTCTCCGGGTGCGCTCGCGGCCGAGGCGTACTTCGCCCAGAGCCGCAGCGCACTCGACTTCCCCGATACCGGCGATCTTCGCGCGGATCTGATCACCCAAGTCAGCGCGTTCGTGCGCTTGCTGAAGCGCGAAGGTGCCGAGAAGCCCGTCTCCGAACTCATCGGCGCGGCACAGATGGACCCCGACCTTGCCCGGGCGTGGTCCGAAAGCTACGCGCTGCCCCGTCGCGAACTCGCTCGCGCGCGCCTCCGGACCGCCCAGCGGCAGGGCCAGCTACGCGATGACGCGGATCTCGACATCATCGTCGATCAGCTGTGGGGTGCCTGCTATCACCGGCTGCTCGTGCTCAAGGTGCCGTTCGACGAATCGATCGTTGTGCGTCTGGTCGACCACGCGCTCTACGGCGGGGCAGCGCGAGGCGCGTGACCCCGGCCGGGTTCAGGCGCGCGTCCAGCGTTGGTTGGCGCCGGAGTGGCAGGTCCAGACGATCACCGCGGTGTTGTTGGCGGTACCGCCGTTGTTGACGTCCAGACACAGCGTCGGGAACCGCACGCTGCTGATCGTGCCGTTGCCGTTGAAGGTCCACTGCTGGTTGGCGCCGCCGTTGCAGTCCCAGATCTGTGCGCGTGTGCCGGCGGCCGCGGTGGTCGGTACGTCGAGGCACTTGCCGAGTACCTGCAGCGCCTGGCCGCTCTGGGTGAACTGCTGGTTCGCGCCGGTGTGGCAGTCCCAGATCAGCATCTGTGTGCCGTTGACGGACGAGCCGTTGTTGACGTCCAGGCACCGGCCGGACGCCTCCCCGCGCAGCCGGAACGCGGTCGGTGGGGTCGAGGTGCCGCCGCCGCTGACCCTGTACACCACCGTGCCGTGTGCCGGCACGCTCGCGGAGATGGTGCCGGTCGTCGTGGACGTGGCATTGGTCCAGGCATCACGCAGAGTGAACGAGCTACCGGTCTTGCCGATCGCAGCCGCCGTGGTCGAGATCGTCGTGGTCGAGCCGCCCTGGTTGAACAGGGCCACCGCGACATCGCCGTTGGATAGCCGTTTGGCCAGCACCCGGCGAGTGCCGTCGTTGGATACCTGCACGCCCTGCAGCCCCAGCGCGTCCTGGTTGATGGCGATCAGGTTCTGATTCTTCAGGATCGTCTGCGTCGCGGCGTTCATGTTTCGTACGTCGTTGCCGGCGATCAGCGGCGCCGCCATGATCGCCCACATGGCGAAGTGGGTGCGCTGTTCGGTGTCGGTCAGTCCGGTGCGGCCGACCTCCATCATGTCGGGGTCGTTGAAGCCGCCCGGCCCGGCGTAGGAGGCCAGGGGCACGTTGACGTTGACGATGTTCTGGATGCCCATCGGGTAGCCGTTGGTCTGCCCGGTGTCCCACGCGTTGGTGATGTCTTCGGTGGTGCGCCACATGTTCGCCACGTCGCTCCAGTTGCGCAGCGGCCCGGTCTTCTCGTGGATGCTGTTGGGGTTGATGCTGTAGACGATCGGCCGGCCGGTGGCGGCGAGGGCGTCCCGCATCTTGGCGAACGTCGCGACCTGGTCGTTGATGGTGCCGTTGGGGGAGCACCAGTCGTACTTGAGGAAGTCCACGCCCCAGGCGGCGAACTGCCGGGCGTCCTGCGCCTCGTGCCCCTGGCTGCCGGTGGCGCCCGGGTAGGAGCCGAAGTACTGGGCGCAGGTCTTGTCGACCGGTACCTGGTAGATGCCGAACTTCAGCCCTCGGCTGTGGATGTAGTCGCCGAGGGCTTTCATCCCGGAGGGGAACCGGGTCGGGTCGCCCTGCAAGTTGCCGGCGGAGTCGCGGTTGGGGTTGAACCAGCAGTCATCCACCACCACGTACTGGTAGCCCGCATCCCGCATCCCGCTGCTCACCAGCGCGTCGGCCGTCTGCCGGATCAACGTCTCGTTGATGTTGCAGCCGAAAGTGTTCCAGGTGTTCCAGCCCATCGGCGGCGTCCGCGCCACGCCGTTCTCAAGGGCGATGGCCGGTTGCGGCGAGGCTGCGACCTGCACCGCCACCGCAGCCGCCAGCACCGCGAAGGCGAGCCCGATGCTTTCCCCGCGCCGTGATCTCGACATGTTGAACATTCAATGCCCCTTCCGTCGAGGGGTATGCTAGCCCGATTTAATCGGGAGATTCAACTATCTCGATCTAGTCGGTCGGGGGTTCAGGCGCTGCCGCCTCGGACGATCTCGGTCGGCACGAGGACGCCCGGCCCGCCGGTGGGACCGGCCCGAAGTTCGGCCTGGCAGCGCGCGATCAGCTCTGCGGCGATCTTCTCGACCGGGATGCGCACGCTCGTCAGGGGCGGCTCGGTGAGCAGCCCGATGGCGCCACCGTCGAAGCCCGTGACGGCGATGTCGACGCCCACCCGCAGCCCGGCCGAGTTACAGACGTTGACGACCACCGCCGCCACGGCGTCGCTGCTGGTCACGATCACGGTAGGTAGCCGGTCTCGGCTCAGCAGATCGCGCACCTTGTCGCGGATCTCGCTGTCGGAGCCGTGCACGACCGCGTCTGCCGGGAGGCGCAGGCCGTGCTTCGCCAGGCCCAGCTTGACGCCTTCCAGTCGCTCCCGCTTCCAGTACTCGCCACCGCCGGCGCCGACGTACGCGTACTCCCGGTGTCCCGCGGCGACCAGGTAGTCGACCAGCTCCATGATCCCCGCCACGTTGTCCACGTCGACCCACTGCTGCGGCAGATCCGGCGCGAGCCGCCCGAACGACGCGAACGGCACCCCGGAACCCGCGAGAAGCCGCGCCCGCGGGTCGTCGACCTGGGACTCGGAGACGATGAACGCGTCGACGCCACGGCGGGCGACCAGATCGCGGAACACCTGAAGCGGGTCGTCTTCATGGTGGGTGAACACGACGATGTGGTAGCCCTCATGTGCCGCTGCCTTGATCAACGCCTGCAGGAAGGTCAGCGTGAAGCCGTTCACCGCTTCGAGCTGCTCGCCGAACATGTGGTAGCCGATCTGCATCGTGCGGCGCGATCGCATGCTCTGCGCGGCACGGCTCGGCCGGTACGACAACGCCTCCATCGCCGCCGTGACGCGGGCATGAGTGTCGTCGGAGAAGTATGCCTTCCGACCGTTGAGGACATTGGACACCGTCTGGCGGGACACGCCCGCCAGCCGCGCCACGTCGATGATGCTGGGTCGGCGCTCCACCTCCGCCATCAACCCCACCTCCGGCCCTCGCGCCGCGGCGGCACCACCAACCCCGACCCTGACGCGAGACGATACCGAACTTGGTCGATCGCGTATCAGCGGTCGAGGTCCGGCGTGCTGCCGCGCGGCCGGCGGGATTGGGTTCAGATGGCCCGCAGGGTGAGCAAGGTGATGTCGGGGTCGGCGCCGACGCGCACCGGTGGGCCCCAGAACCCGGCGCCGTTGGTGACGTACACCGGCGTACCGTCCACGTTGCCCAGTCCGGACACCACGGGCTGCTGCAGCCCGACGAGGTAGTTGAAGGGGAACATCTGGCCGCCGTGGGTGTGGCCGGACAGTTGCAGGTCGACTCCGTACGGGGCGGCGTCGTGCACAGCGACGGGCTGGTGGGCCATCAGCACCACCGGCCGGGACTGGTCCCGGCCACCGAGCGTTGCCTCGTAGTCCGGTGGGTCCGCGTACTGCGCGCCGGTGATGTCGTTGACGCCGGCGAGGTCGATGACCCCGCCGCCGTGGGCGATCTCGACCCGTTCGTTGCGCAGCACGCGCAGGTCTAGCTCGGCGGCCGCCTCGGTCCACTTCTCGGGGCCGACGTAGTACTCGTGGTTGCCGGTGACGTAGTACACGCCGTGCCGGCCTCGCATCCGGGTCAGCGGCAACAGGGCTTCCCGCACCCGGCCGGGCTCGGAGGTGACCACGTCGCCGACCACCGCGACCAGGTCGGCGTCGAGGTCGTTGACCATCTCCACCATCCGCTCCACCTGGCCGGTGCCGAGCAACGGTCCGACATGCAGGTCCGCCAGCACTGCCAGCCGCAGCCCGTCGGCCCGGCGGTCCAGCCGGGGCATCGGGATGTCGTGCCGTTTGATGGTCGGAGTCTTGTAGGCGCGGCTCACCCCGAAGCCGGTGAAGCTCACGGCGACCGCACCGGCGGTGATGGCCGCCCCCCTGCGCAGCAGCAGCCGCCGGTCCGGGTCGTGATCGGGCTCCGGCTCGGGATCGGTTACCGGCGGCGGTGGGTCGACAGCGTCGCCGGGGCCGCCCGCACCCACCGGGGCGGAGACCGGGACGGGGACCGGGGCGGAACGCTTTGCCCGGGCCGGCCGACGGGTCGCAAGGCGGGCCGCCAGCACCGGCACCTCGAGCAGCAGCAGCGTGATGAGCAGGTAGAACATCAGCGCCAGCCACACGTAGCCGGGCAGGGTCAGCCAGCGCAGGCCGGAGGGCAGCTGGTCACCGACGGCCATGGTGGCGATGAGGAGCACCAGCGCGCCGGCGGTCGCCGCCCCTCCCACCCGCCGCCACCGGCCAGGGCGGGTGGTGCCGCGGACCAGCCGATGCCACAGGTACAAATGGATCAGACCGGCTATTCCGAACACGATCGCGACGAATACGAACACCCGGTCCCCTTCCAGCGGCGGCCGGTCAACGCTAGATACCACGGCTCTCGTTGACCACGCCGCCACAGCCGGTTCTCAGGTTCGCATGCCGCGCCGCCGCCCCGGCGGATGTCCTAGCGGAACAGGCGGGCGAATCTCCGTACCTCTTCGGTGAAGATCTCGGGTTGCTCGAATGCCGCGAAGTGGCCGCCGCGGTCCACCTTGTTGAAGTAGACGAGTTGGGACTGGTAGACGCGTTCGGCCCAGACCCTCGGCGTGGGGACGATCTCGCCAGGGAAGACGGTGAACCCGACCGGGACAGCGAACTCGTCACCGGTGGCGGCGGCGCGCGCGTCTTCCCAGTAGATCCGCGCCGAGGAGGCGGCGGTGCCCGACAGCCAGTACAGCATGATGTCGTCGAGTATCCGGTCGGTGCCGATGACTTGCTCGGGCCGGCCGTCGCTGTCGCTCCACTCCACGAACTTTTCGAGAATCCATGCCGCCTGCCCCGCCGGGGAGTCGGTCAATCCGTAGCCCACGGTCTGCGGACGCGTGGACTGCTGATAGACGAATCCGGCGCCGTCGTTGAAGAAGCGCTGCAACTTGGCCAGCGCCTCCTGCTCCTCCGGCGTCGGCGGGTCGCTGACCGGCGGCTGGAATACCGGGAAGAAGTTGAGGTGGATGCCGGCGAGTCCGGCAGGTCCGAGTTTGGCGAGCTCGTGAGTCACAGAGCCGCCAAAGTCGCCGCCCTGGGCGAGCCAGCGGCGGTAACCGAGGCGGGTCATGAGCTGAGCCCAGGCGCGGGCGATGCGCTCGACATTCCATCCCGTCGCGGTCGGCTTGTCGGAGAACCCGAAGCCGGGCAGGGACGGCACGACGATATGGAACGCGTCGGCGGCGCTTCCGCCGAACGCGGTGGGGTCGGTCAACGGCCTGATGACGTCGAGGAACTCCACCACCGAACCCGGCCAGCCATGGGTCAGCACCACGGGTATCGCGCCGGTGTGCCGCGAGCGTACATGCAGAAAGTGGATCCCCAGTCCGTCGATCTGCGTCCGGAATTGACCGAACGCGTTCAGCCGTGTTTCCAGCCGCCGCCAGTCGTACCTCGTCCGCCACCAGTCGACGAGGCCGCGCATCCGGTCCAGCTGAACACCCTGCGATCCATCGTGGACGGTCTCGCGCTCCGGAAACCGGGTCGCCGCCAACCGCCGCTGCAGATCGCGCAGCGTGCTGTCCGAGATGGACAGCCGGAACGGCGCCATGTCCCCTGTGGCCGCAGGAAGCTCGATCCCGGACTCCACCGCTGCCGGCGACGCGGCGCCCGCGGCCGTCGCCACCCCCAGCGGCGCCGCGGCCGCACCGACCGTCGCCGCCGTTCCCAAGATGCTGCGACGCGTCATGCCACGCCTCGTTTCCTTCCCCACGTGTCCCGCCTTCCTATCCGGCTTCGCTGCTTGCGTGGCATCACGTTCGCAAGCGTGCCGGCGGGCGGCCAACGATTCGAGGGTGGTGGAATTCAGTGGCGGGCGCCCGCTACCTCAGCCCGGGCCGCCGGCCGCGACCAATCCACTGGCCAGCGGCGTGCGCCGGTACAGCACCCGGCGCCCGGAGCGCCATGACGTCACCAGGCCGCTGCGGCGCAGCACGGACAGGTGGAAGCTGACCGAGGGCGCGCTCTGACCGAGCTCGCGGGCCAGCTCGGTGGTCGACCTGGGTACCGCCAGGCAGTTGAGGATCGCCGCGCGGCTATGCCCAAGCAGCGCGCCGAGCGCGTCGTCGTCGAGGGCGTTCGGGGAGCCGCCTCCCCATAGCGTGCCGACACCGCGGCAGGCGTAGACGAGGCTCGCGGGCCGATCGGGTGCCTTGTCGACCACCAGACCCGGCCACGCGAACACAGACGGCATCAGCAGCAGTCCGTCACCAGCGAGGTCGTGCTCCACCGAGTGCCTCGGCTTGTCGATCTGCAGGACCTCGTCGCGCACACTGATCTCCGGATGCAGGCTCGACAGCAGCGCGTCGACACCGCCGCCGGTCAGCCGGCCCGCCCGGTAGGCCACATCGTCCTCCAGCACCGCGCGTATCTCCCGCCAGTGGGGCTCGATCGCCACGGACCAGTACCGCCACAGCGTGTCGGCCAACCGTCGGGCACCCGCGGTCCCCTCGGCGCAGAGCTCCCGCGCCGGTGCCGGCACGGACTCCCGCTCCCACACCGCTTCCACGTCAGCCCGGAGCCGGGCCGGGGGCGTCTCAGCGACCAACCGCAGCTGCTCGTCGATAGCGCTGGCGTCGGTGGCCGCCGCGAAGAGGAAGTCCGCTACGTATGCCCCGGCTGGCACCACCGCGCGCAGCAGCGCCATGTCTACGCCACGCAGACCGTCCCGGGTGGACTCCAACCAGCTCCGGTGCGGCGATGACACCCGTCGTGACGACAGCTGGTACAGGCTCTCGATCACCTCGGCGAGAGGCGAGAGCGCGAACCGCATCCTCGCCACGTCGGCCACACCCATCCGCATCCGGATCACCTCGCGAGCCTAGCCGCCAGCGGCGCTCGCGCGACTACATCGCAAGGATGACGCCGCCGCCGCTCATCCGGATGCGGTACCGAAGATGCCTCCAGGTGCCGATGCGTCCACTTCGTACCCGCCCTTAGCGTCGACGCCGCCAGCTCACGACACCAGGGGATCGGGGACATGACCGCATCGCTGATCGAACTTAATGATGTGACGCGCCGATACGACGAAGGACCGCCGGCGCTGCGCGAGGTGTCCTTGAGCGTCGCGGCCGGCGAGGCGGTGGCGATCCTGGGCCCGTCCGGGAGCGGCAAGTCGACGATGCTCAACCTGGTGGCCGGGCTGGACCGGCCGAGTACCGGCACGGTCACCGTCGACGGGGTCCGTGTCGACAAGCTCGGCGAAGCGGCCTCCGCCCGGTACCGGAGGGCCCGGATCGGCCTGGTTTTCCAGTTCTTCAACCTGCTCGACGACCTGACCGTCGCCGACAACGTCATGCTCCCGGCGCAGCTGGCCGGGATGGGCCGCGGCACCGCCCAGCGCCGTGCCACCGAACTGCTCGGCCGGCTCGGCGTCGACCGGCACGCGTCCGCGTACCCGGGACGGCTCTCCGGCGGTGAACGGCAGCGGGTCGCCGTCGCCCGCGCGCTGATGAACCGGCCGGCGCTGCTGCTGGCCGACGAGCCGACCGGGGCGCTGGACACCGCTTCCGGCGAGGACGTCATGCGACTGCTGACCGAGCTGCACGCCGACGGCCAGACCATTGTCCTGGTCACCCACGACCTGGTCCTCGCCGAGACGTGCGCGACCCGGACCGTCCAGCTCCGCGACGGGCGGGTCGCCGCCGACACCGCGATGGAGCGGGTCCGATGAGCGAGCGAAGCGAGCGAATCAGAAGGCACAGCGTGCTTGGAGCCTCATGGCCGCCCGCAGCGAAGCGAGGACGGCCATGAGCGTACTGGCTCGGGTGGTCCGCGCCGGCGTGGGCCGGCGGCGCGTCCAGACGATCGTGGTCGGTCTGGTCGTGATGATCGCGGTGACCTCGGCCGTCCTCGGCGGTTCGCTGATGGTGGCCTCGCAGGGACCGTTCGACCGTGCGTTCAGCCAGCAGCAGGGCGCGCACCTCACCGCCCGGTTCGACGCCGTTGCGGTCACGGAGGCGCAGCTTGCCGGGTCGGCGAACGCCGCTGGGGTCGCCGCGTCGGCGGGACCTTTCCCGAGCGCGGAGCTGAACCTGACCGGCCCGAAGGGCAACCCGGTACCGCCGGTTAACGTCGTCGCGCGGGCCGACGCGGGCGGCACGGTCGATCGGATCAGCATCGTCGAAGGCCGGTGGGTGACCGGCCCGGGGGAGATCGTGCTCGCCACCGGGGGTCGCCTGCAGTTGCCCCCGGACGTGAGCGGCCAGCGGTGGACGGTGACGGCCGCGCGGGGCGCCCGGTCGGTGACGGCCGCCGGTACGGGCGGGTCGGCCAGCCAGACCGCCGACGCCTGGACCGCCCCGGCGCAGCTCACCGCCTGGACCGCACCCGACGGCCCGCGCACGTACCAGATGCTCTACCGCTTCACCGCGGCCGATACTGCCGAGCAGGTCCAGGCCGGCCAGACCGCGGTGGCGGCGACCGTCCCCGCCGGCGCCCTTGCCAGCGCCGTGTCGTGGCTGGATGTCCGCCGGGAGGCGACCGGCGAGACCATCCTGCTGGTGCCGTTCCTGATCGCGTTCGGCGTGCTGGGCGTGGTCATGGCGGTGCTGATCATCGGTAACGTGATCGCCGGTGCGGTCTCCACCGCGACCCGCCGGATAGGCATCCTCAAGGCGCTCGGTTTCACCCCGGCTCAGGTGGTCCGGGCGTACGTGGGCCAGGCGCTCATCCCGGCCACGGTCGGTGCGGTGCTCGGCGCGGTCGCCGGCAACCTGCTGACCGTACCGATCCTCGCGCAGACCAACCGCATCTACGGTACGAGCGACAGCGGGGTCGAGCTCTGGGTCGACGCGGTGGTGGTCGGCGGGGCGCTCGTCATGGTGGCCGTGACCGCGCTGGCCGCGTCCGCACGGGCCGGCCGGTTGCGCAGCGTCGACGCGCTCGCCGTTGGCCGTACCCCCCGGCCAGGCCGTGGCCAGTGGGCGGCCCGGTTGACCAGCCGCTTGCCCATCTCCCGGCCGCTGACGCTCGGCCTGGCCCATCCCTTCGCCCGGCCGGTACGTGCGGTCAGCATCGTGGCCGCGATCGCGTTCGGCGCCGCCTCCGTCACCTTCGCCGTCGGGCTCGGTACGTCGCTGAACCGGGTTCAGGAGGTCGAGGACATCGCCGACGTCCAGGTCGGGATGCCACGCGAGTTCGGGATGGGAGGGCCGCCGCCGGGTCCGCGGGAGCCGGAGCAGTTCGACGATCCGGCCGCGATCGAGAAGGTGATCGCCGCCCAGGCGGGCACCAGCGGGTACATGGGCGTGGCCCGCGGCGAGATAACCGCTGTCGGGATCGCCGCCGCGCTCGACGTGGTCGCCGTCACCGGGCCCGATTCGGCGCGCTACTACCAGATGGTGTCGGGCACCTGGCTGACCGGACCGGGGCAGATCGTCGTCTCGACCCCGTTTCTGACCGCTGCCGGGAAGCAGGTGGGAGACAGCGTCGTCCTGAACGACAGTGGCGTCGACATCACCGTCAAGATCGTTGGTGAGGTGTTCAACACCGACAGCGACGGCATGCAGGTCGTCACCGACATCGCCACCCTCCGCGCGGCCGAGCCGGAGCTCGCGCCGTCGACGTACTACGTCACCGTGCGGTCCGGTACCGATGCTGGGGCGTACGCCAAGGCGTTGACGACGGCGCTGGACCCGGCCGGCGCGGTGGCCGACCCTCTCAACCACGAGCCCGACGAGATGATCATCATTATCAACGCGCTGACCGGGCTGCTCAGCCTCATGCTGATGGTCGTCGCCGGCCTCGGCGTGTTGAACACGGTCGTCCTGGAAACCCGGGAACGCGTCCACGACCTGGGCGTGCACAAGGCGCTCGGGATGACACCCCGGCAGACCACGGCAATGGTCATCGCCTCGGTCGTGGTCAACGGCCTCGCCGGTGGCGTGGTCGGTACGGCGGTCGGCGTGCTGCTGCAACGCACGGTCATCACGGAGATGGCGAGCAGTGTCGGCTTCCGCCTGCCCGACTCGGTCCTCGACGTATACAGCCCGGTCGAGCTGCTGTTCTTCGGCCTCGCGGGCCTGGTCATCGCGGTGGTCGGCGCGCTGCTGCCGGCGGGCTGGGCGGCCAAGACGCGGGTCGCGGTGGCGCTGCGCACCGAGTAACGACAAACATTTCTTGAATAGGTGTCCGATCGCGGCCCGCACCGGTCGTCTGACTGGTAGAAGGCAAACAAGTCGAGGAGGACATCGAGATGACAGCGGCCAGGCCCAGCCCGATACCCGACACCTATCGCCGGATCACCCCGTGCCTGGTGGTACGGGGTGCGGCGAAGGCTCTGGAGTTCTATGCGCTCGTTTTCGGGGCCACCGAGCGGATGCGGTTCCCCGGCCCGGACGGCACGATCGGGCACGCGGAGATCGTGATCGGCGACTCGGTGGTGATCGTCGAAGATGAGGACCCGCTGCGCGGCACGACCGCGCCGCCCGCCGGCGGGTTGCCCGGCAGCCCGGTGTTCCAGTTCATCTACGTCGAGGACGTCGACGCAGTGGTCGCGCGCGCGGTCGAGGCGGGGGCGACGCTGGTGCGCGCGCCGCAGGACCAGTTCTACGGTGACCGGGATGGGTACGTCGTGGACCCGTTCGGGCACGGCTGGGTGGTCGCCTCGCACGTGGAAGACGTGAGCCAGGAGGAGATGGGTCGGCGGCTCGCCGCTATGTATGGGGAGGACGAACGATGAAGTACGTGCTGCTGTTCGTCGAAACCGAGCAGTTCGCCGCCGACCTGGAGGCCATGGGTCCGACCGAACGCGAACGGGCCTACGCGCGGGTCGGAGAGTGGATGGCCACGCACGCCGACAAGATCCGGGGCGGCAACAAGCTGCAAGGCCCGCAGACCGCCACCACGGTACGGCTCGACCAGGGCGAGCCGGTCGTCATGGACGGGCCGTTCGTGGAGGGCAAGGAGGTGGTCAGCGGGTACACCGAGATCGAGGTCGCCGACTTGGACGAGGCGCTCCGGATGGTCGCGACCTGGCCGGGGTGCCCGCTCGTGGAGATCCGTCCGCTGGAGTCGTGAGCATCTGGTGGCCGACACGTCGCACGCCGAGCTGGCCCGCGTGGTACGAGAGCACGCGGGCCGGCTCGCCGCCGCGCTGATGCACCTGACCGGCGACTTCGCCGCGGCCGAAGACCTGGTCCAGGACGCGGTGCTGGCGGCCCTACGCCACTGGCCGAGCGAAGGCATCCCGGACCGGCCCGACGCGTGGCTGTTCACCGTCGCCCGCCGCCGTGGCCTGGATGTGTTGCGCCGGCAGGACACCTACCGCGGCAAGCTCGCCGAGCTCCAGTGGCCGGTTCAACCCGAGCCGGACGAGCGCCTGCGGCTGATCTTCACCTGCTGCCACCCGGCGCTGCCCCGGCCCGCGCAGGTCGCGCTCACCTTGCGCGTGGTGTGCGGGCTGACCACCGCCCAGATCGCTCGCGCGTTCCTGGTGCACGAGAGCGCCGTGGCGCGGCGGATCACCCGCGCCAAACGGAAGATCACCGAGGCGGGTATCCCGTACCGGATTCCCAGCGACGACGAACTCGGCGCCCGGCTCGCGCAGGTCCTCACGGTCATCTACCTGCTGTTCAACGAGGGTTACCTGTCCACCGCCGAACGGGCCCAGTCCCGCGACCTGGTCGACGACGCCGAGTGGCTTGCCGGCCTGCTGCACCAGCTGATGCCCACCGAGCCGGAGGTCGCCGGCCTGCTCGCCCTGATCCGGTTGCACCGCGCCCGCGCCGACGCCCGCTTCGACCCCGACGGCGCCTTGGTGCGCCTGAAGGACCAGGACCGGTCGCGGTGGGACCGGCGGGCCATCGCGGACGCGTCCCGCCTGCTGATCCGCGCCGGCCTTCAGCGACGTCCCGGCCCGTACCAGCTCCAGGCCGCGATCGTCGCCTGCCACGCGGAGGCCGAACGCTGGCAGGACACCGACTGGGAACAGATCCTGTTGCTGTACGACATGCTCCTGCACCTGGAACCGTCGCCGGTCGCCCGCCTGCACCGTGCTGTCGCCCTGCGCTACGTTCACGGACCGCGGGCCGCGATGGCCGAGCTGGATACGCTCGCCGCCGACCTGGACGGCTACCACCTGTACCACGCCACCCGTGCCGAGCTGCTGCGCGAACTCGGCCAGCCCGACCGGGCCCGCGCCGCCGACCAGCGCGCCCTGGAGCTGACCGCCAACCCGGCCGAACAAGCCGTCCTCCGGGACCGGCTCACCGGCTGGTCAACCGTGGCTGGGTCGGTGTGGCCGGGCGGGTGACGGGTAGACCCGCGCGTCTCCAGGCGCGGAACCCGCCGACGACATCGGTCGCGCCGGTCAGGCCCAGCGCTTGGAGGGAGGCTGCCGCCAGTGACGACGAGTAGCCCTCGTCGCAGATGACGATCCAGGTGATCTCGTACCCGGTGGCTTCCGGAATCCGGGCCGTGCTGGTGGGGTCAAGACGCCACTCCAGGTGGTTGCGCTCGATCACGATCGCGCCGGGGATCCCGCCACCGCCCTGGCGTTGAACCTGGGGCCGGATCCCGACCCTCCGCGCGCCGCCGGGGGCGGCGGCGCCGCCCTCTGCCGGACGCAGGCGACGCAACCGGCTGCGGGCGGCGGCGAGGATCTCGTCGATGGTCATGGGGTCGGTCCTTGGAGGTCTCCTTCTCGCATTCTGCGCTCGACAAAGCGGCATTGGCCGGCGATTGACAGATTAAGTCGGCGCCATCCACGATGGTCGAATCCCGACTACCGTCCTCACCGGACCATCCGTCCACTATGGATGGCGGCACCCGCCTCGGGCTTCATCGCGCCGCAGACGAAAGGAACCGAGATGTTTTCCTCCTCCCCACCGGGACGGCGGAGAGGTCTCGTCGTGGCCACCGCCGCGACCGCCGTCCTGCTCCTCGCCGCTCCGCCCACCACCGTGACCGCCGCCCCCGACCAGGTTCCCGCCACCCTCGAACGCTTCTCCGGCGAGGGGGCCAGCGTCGTGGAGGTGACGGTCGCCGACCGCGGCGAGCTCGACAGGCTCGTCGCGACCGGCGTCGACCTCGACCACCACGTCTCCCACACGGAAGCCGGCATCGTGGTCCACGCCGTGGTCACCCCGAGTGAGGTGGAGAGCCTCAAGGCCCTCGGCTACCGGGTCGGCCAGACCCTCTTCGGCCCCGACGACAGCGAGGCTCGGATCGCCGAGCGCGACGCGATCATCAGCGAGCACAAGGCCGAGAACCAGGCGTTCGCCGCCAGCCTGGCCCGGAGCGCGACCGTCTCCGACGTCAAGATCATTCGAGCCGACTACTACACGTCCGGAGACAGCCAGGTCGTCTCCGTCGAGGCGAAATGGGCTCAGGGCTCCACCTCGACCAGCACGCTGACGGTGACCCGAGACAGCGGCCCTGGCACCGAGATGGGCTCCGGCGGCACGCAGACCATCTCCCGGTTCGTCGACGCCGGCGTGTACCTGTACCACCGTGGCGCCGCCACCGTCACCGCACGGCCCGACAAGATCCAGATCACCAGCCCCACCGGTGACGTCGCGGTCGCTCAGGTCAAGCAGTGGCTGCCGATTCCCGACGAGTCCCCGGAGGGTCCGGGCTACCAGAAGGACTTCGTCACCAGCTACCTCACGCCAACCGAGCTGTACGACCGGATCAAGCGGCTGGCCGCGGAGTACCCACAGCTGGCCGAGGTCGTCGAGCTGCCATACAAGACGAACGGCTACCGGCGTAAGGCGCAGGTCGTGCTCGGCTCCGCCGCCGCCAACCGGGTGGCTGTCGACTCGCTGGCCTGGGGCCACGAGGGCGGCAACGACATCACCGTAGAGCTGGCCGACCCGGGCGCCACCGACCAGCCCCTCACCGCCACGGTGACCGGCAACGCCATCCGGGTGAGCCTGGCGACCGACGCCGCTGGCGCCGTCACCAGCACCGCGGCCCAGGTCGCCGCGGTCATCAACGGGGCGGCGGGCAGCCTCGTCAAGGCATACACGTATCGGGGAAGCACCGGCGACGGCGTGGTCACGCCGGTCGCGGCGACCCCGCTGACCGACAACTTGAAGGCGCCGGCCAGCGTCTCCCGCGACCCCCATCCGGTGTACGCCCTGCGGATCGGCAAGTTCCGCGACGGCTCCCGGACCGGCGTGCTCGCCTACGCGCAGGAACACGCCCGGGAGTGGGTGCCCCCGCTGGTGACCATCGAGACCGCCGAGCGGCTGCTGCGCAACCAGAAACACGACCCGAAGACCCAGGAACTGCTGCGCACGCTCGACATCTGGATCGCCCCGTCGATCAACCCCGACGGTGGGCATTACTCGTTCTACGACTTCAATTCCCAGCGGCGAAGCATGACCAACCACTGCGCCGCCGGCGGCGCGACCGACGCGCTGGCGCGCAACTCGTGGGGCGTCGACAACAACCGCAACTACACCGAGTACAGCCTCTTCGACGGGTACTCGGGGGCCTCGACGAGCTGCACCAGCGATACCTTCGCGGGCCCGAGCGAGCTGTCCGAGCCGGAGAACAAGAACCTGGACTGGCTGGCGAGCCGGCCCAACATCAAGTTTTCGATGAACCTGCACTCGTCCGGCAACTACTTCATGTGGTCGCCCGGCTCCTACGCCCTGCCCGGCCGCATCTCGGCCCCACGCCCGACGCTGGCCGAGGAGTCGTTCTTCTGGGGCGCGTCCTCGCGGATTCTGGCCGAGATCAAGCGGCACCGGAACATGGCGGTGACCCCGGCGAGGACCGGCCCGATCTCCGACGTGCTCTACTCGGCGGCTGGAAACTCCGGTGACATGCTCTGGTACAAGTACGGCATCTACGCCTGGAACTTCGAAGTCGGCACCTCCTTCCAGCCGGTCTGGGACGAGGCACATCAGCAGACCCTGGAGTACGCCAACGGACTGGTGGAGCTCATGCGGGTCGCCCGCACGTACGACAAGGACAAGATGCGCCCCACCAGCTCACTGGTCGTCGCGCCGAGCCCGACCGAGGGCATGGTCGAGGTGAGGTTCGACGTGAGCGAGCCGGCCGCCGTGTTCTACACCCTGGATGGCAGCAAGCCGACGTTCGCGTCGACCCTGTACGCCTCGGCGGGCATCCGGGAGGCGGGCGAGACGCTCACCGTGCCGTACGGCACGAGGGTCTTCTGGTTCTCGGTGGACGCCGCCGGCAACATCGAGAACAACTACCGGCCCGACACCGACGCCAAGAACTGGAACCGCGCGTTCGCGGTCATCTCCGATACCTGACCGGGCGCTGGCCCGACCGAGGAACGTTCCGGGCCGTGCGCGCCGCGGCCTCCGGAGGCATGGCTCTCGCCCCGGCGGCCGCGGCGCGGCACCGAGCGACCGCGAGGTTCAGGTCGCCGGTCGACCCCTTCCCATAGCGGGCCGGGTCACCGGCACCGGCGGCCGCTGTTGACGCAGCTGACGATCTTGGCCATCTGTCGCGTGGAGTTCACGTTCAGGAAGTCGTTGTGGTCGGAAGTCGGGTTGTGGTTCTCCTCCGGGAACGAGTCCAGCTGGTACTGCCCGCGCTGCTGAACCTGTACCGGGATGTCGTAGCCGATGCTGATCCGCAGCTGGGGCACCGCCACCGTGCCGGCCGGGCAAGCGCCGGTGGCCCGATCCGGGAACTGGATGTGCGCGCGATGGTTGGCGCTGTCGATGTTCTGACCATCCCAGCAGCTGGGGAAGTCGTGCACTCGCATCACCTGGCTGCCGGCGGGGCAGATCGGGTACTGGTCGGTGAGCCGATCCGCGAAGCCGGCGCATGTCCACGAGGCGCGGGCGTTGGCCGGCCCTCGACTGGTCGGCTTCGACTCGCCGGTCAACGCGCGCAGGAACCGGGGCATGGCGACCACCTTGCTGGTCGGGTTGCCCCGGTACTCGATCTTTACGCTGGCCGGCCGCACGATGGTGCCCACATTCCCGGCGATCTCCAGGTTCGGGCCCTGCGCGCCGGGCAACTCGCCGCCCGTGCTCGCACTGGGGCTCGGCTCGGGGTTGGGGGAGTTGTTCACGGTGCACGGGGCCAGTTCGGTCAGGCCGGTCGGGCGGGTGCCCTGGCGGCCGATGGCGATCGCGATGCGGTCCAATGTGGCTACCCGCTTGCTACGCAGCGGGCCGAGGATGGCGTTGTCGATGAAGTTCGGGCCACCTTGGTCGCGGCTGGTGACCAGGCGCTGGTTCGCTTCGGCGATCTGCTGGTCCAGCAGGGCCAGGTTCCGGTTCACCTCGGCAGTGGCTCGCGCCGGCACCGCCGGCAGCCTGTCCCGCACGCTGGGGCAGCTCACGGTCGGCGTCACCTCGTTGCCGGACGAGCCACCGGCCACGGTGCCGCCGCCGTGGTTGGCGTGTGCGCCGTCGTAGCTCAGGTCGCACTCGGCCAGCGAGACCAGGCCGGTCGGGCGGGTGCCCTGGCGGCCGATGGCGATCGCGATGCGGTCCAATGTGGCCACTCGCTTGCTACGCAGCGGGCCGAGGATGGCGTTGTTGGCGAAGTTGGGGCCACCTTCGCCGCGGCTGGTGACCAGGCGCTGGTTCGCCTCGGTGAGCTGCTGGTCCAGCAGGGCCAGGTTCCGGTTCACCTCGGCGGCGGCTGGCGCCGGCACCGCCGGCAGCTTGTCCCGTACGGTCGGACACTTGACCTCGCCTGGGCCGGCGGCCTTGAGGCTGTCGGCGTTCGCGCCGATCGGGTTGGTCTGCCGGTTCGCCTGCCGGTCGATGCGGACCACGGGCCAGAAGTACGAGGACCGGTCACCATTACGGCATGTCGTGTCCGACGCGGCGAGGCTTTCATCCGTGGAGTCCGCGCTGATCGACAGGTTGCCGACGAAGTCGTGTACGTGCTGCGCGCCGTTGCGTACGCCGGGCTGCGCCACCGGGTTGTCGGGGCTGAACTTCCGGTTCCGGTTCGTTCCACAGTCGACAGTGGCGATGCCGGTGGAACCGCCGCGCCGCACCGGTGGCGCTTTGACGTTCGGTGCGACGCGTTCGATAGGCGTGAAACTCGACAGTGGCGCCGCTTCCGCGAACGCCTGCCGGTTGCGCGAACTGGTCACCACTCCCGCCGTCACCGCGGCCGTCGCCGCCAACACGACCACCACCCCGAGAACGCGCAACTCCTGCCCGCGGTTTCGGGTACTTCCTAGACTCAGCGCTCTTCTCACGTCTCACACCTTCCGTGCCTCGGAATCGACTCACGCCCCGGGGTACGGACACACCAGATCCATCGATGAGGCGGGCGGCGCCACGTCAGCACCTCGTAACAACCGTCGCGGACCGGAGGGGACTGAACGACCAATGGACGTCATCCGCGGCCTGCCAGCCCGGACCGACGTACGCCCGCCCCACATAGTTCACCTTTTGCTGAATACATCCGATGCTGTATCGTCTCGTGCGTGGAGACGCTGACGCACGGACAGGTGCTTGCTCGGTTCGGGCACGCCCTGTCCGACCCGGTCCGGGCCCGCCTGCTGCTCGCGCTGCGCGACGCGCCTGGCTACCCGGCCGAGCTGGCCGACCTGCTGGGCACCAGCCGGCAAAACCTGTCCAACCACCTGGCCTGCCTGCGCGGCTGCGGCCTGGTCGTGGCCACCCCGGAAGGCCGGCGTAGCCGCTACGAGCTCGCCGACGCCCGGCTCGGCCACGCGCTGGGGGATCTGCTCGGCGTGGTTCTCGCGGTGGACCCGACCGCCTGCGCCGACCCCGCCGAGGGATGCTGCTGATGAGCCTGCCGCTGCTGCCCCTGGCACCGGTGCCGGGCCGCCGGGCGGTGCTCACGCGGCGGATACGACTGCTCGTCGCCGCCACCATCACCTACAACGTCATCGAGGCGATCGTCGCGATCACCGCCGGCACGATCGCGTCATCCACGGCGTTGATCGGCTTCGGGCTGGACTCGATCATCGAGGTCGCCTCGGCCGCGGCGGTGGCGTGGCAGTTCGCCGGCCGCGACCCCGAGGCGCGGGAGAAGGTCGCGCTCCGTGTCATCGCGTTCTCGTTCTTCGCCCTCGCCGCCTACGTCGCCATCGAGGCGCTGCGGGCACTGGCCGGCGGCGCCGACGCGGAGCACTCCACCGTCGGGTTGACGCTGGCCGCGCTCTCCCTGTTGGTGATGCCGGTGCTGTCGGGCGCGCAACGCCGCGCCGGCCGCGAACTGGGTTCCCGATCCGCGGTGGCCGACTCCAAACAGACGCTACTGTGCACCTACCTGTCCGCCGTGCTGCTCGTCGGCCTGGCGCTGAACAGCCTGTTCGGCTGGGCCTGGGCGGACCCGATCGCGGCCCTGGTGATCGCCGTGGTCGCGGTGAAGGAAGGCCGCGACGCCTGGCGCGGCGACACCTGCTGCGCTGTCCCGCAGACCGCTGCCGGCGAAGACGACGCCTGCGGCTGCCAGCCCGGGTGCTCCTGCTGCTGAGCTCGTCCGCCGCGCCCTGTAAGGCAGATCGAAGAATTTCGTGCCGGGTTTGAACCGTTCCGGTCGGCCGATCGGGTGAACTACGGAACGTGGTGGCGTGATCTAGTGTCGACCCAGGCAATCAATGCATGGATGCACGTACTGGCAGTAGTCACGGGATCCATCTCGGAGGTGGAGTCTGGTGTTCGCGGGCATGGTCTGGCAACGGCGTCGTGTGTGGTCGGGGCGTCGGCGGTGGGTGGTTTGCGCCCTCGCCGGGTTCGTGGCTGGCGCGCTCGGGCTGCCGGCTTTCGCTGTCGCGGCTCCGGCGGCGCCTGCGCAGTTGAGCGCGGCGGACTTGGCGTTGTTCGACGGCGTTCGCCTCGCTGGATTGTGGGAGATGCCCGCTGGGCAGATGGCGGCGGAGCGGGGCAGCAGCCAGCGGGTGCGGGAGGTCGGCGCGGAGATCGCCGCCCAGCACGCCGAACTGGATCAGATCGTCGTCGACGCGGCTAACAAGGTGGGCCATCAACTGCCCGTCGAGCCGAACGAGACCCAGCAGGGGTGGCTCAACGAGATGCGTGACGCCTCGTCCGATCGGGAGTTCGATCAGATTTTCGTGGATCGGTTGCGGGCGGCGCACGGGAAGATTTTTCCGGTAATCGGGGCGGTCCGGTCGGGTACCCGCAACGAGGTGGCCCGGGGCCTGGCACAGGAGGCCAACCGGTTCGTGCTCAATCACATGACGTTGCTGGAGAGTACCGGCCTGGTGCGGTATGCGGCGTTGCCGCCGGCTGGGTTGCCGGCTGATCAGGCCCCGGCTGACTCCCTGCAAGAGGCGGCTTTGGCGCGGTCGGCGACGGGGAGTGGTTTTAGCCCAACGGCGATCTGGGGTGTGTTGTTGGTGGCGTTGGTGATCGGCGGGGTGTTCACCTATCGGATGTTCCGTCCGCGGTAGCCGTTCGTGATCCCAGCTGCGGGTACGCGTGAACGGTCGACGGACAGCGCCATGGTGACGGACGGACTGCTGGGCACCAGCCGGGTGTTGGTTGCCTTGGCGGCGCGCTCGCTGGGCCAGCTCGACTCGGATGTGACGCTGGTGCAGTATCGGGCCTTGGTGGTGCTCGCCTCCTGCGGACCCCAACGGACTATCGACCTGGCCACCGAGCTGGAGGTGGCGCCGTCCACTGTGACCCGGATGTGTGACCGGTTGGTGCGCAAGGATCTCGTACGCCGATACCGCCGTGTCGAGGACCGGCGGGCGACGTGGGTCGGCCTCACCGTGGTTGGGCGGGATCTGGTGGGTGAGGTCATGCGCAGCCGCCGGCATGCGATTGGCCAGTTGGTGCGGGCGGTGCCGGGGGCTGATCCGGCCGCTCTGGCGGAGATGCTGGAGGCGTTCGTGTCCGCCGCTGGCGAGCTGCCCGAGTCGCAGTGGTGGCAGCGGTGGCGGGTATCGGCGACGCCGCCACCGGACACGGTGACCGCCTAGGCCTGTATCAAAGTGGATGACCGGGCTGCGGCGGGCCGCCTCGCTCCGGCCCCCACTTTGATACAGGCCCTAACCGGGGTCGCGGTCGCCCCTCCGGTGACGCGGGCGGCTTGCCGCAGCGACGGCGACACCGGCCCAGATGGCGAACAGCGCCACGATGAGGCCCTGGACGTAGTCGCGGTCGTGTAGTCCGGGGTTGATCGGTGCCGGTTGAGGCCGCCACAGGAGCGGAAGCGCGACCAGGACCAGTACGGCCGAGATGGTGAGGCCGGCTGCGACCCAGGCGCGCCGGGCCGGGTCGGGTATGAGCCGGCCGAGGGTGAGCCCGGCGACACCGACGGCCGGGGCGACGACGGCGTCGTGGAGGATGGGCCCGGCCACCAGCCACGTCCAGGCGGCCGGAAGCTGCGGCCAGAGCAGCCAGCCGCCGTATCCGGTGACGGCGGCGCCGCCGAGCACCAGCGTGGCCCGCGCGATCGGCACCGCTTTCATGCCAGCACCTCCAGGCGAGTCACCCACTTGGTCTGCAGCACGCCGGGGCGGCTGGGTGCGATGATCCGGCACGGGAAGCCGTGGTCGGCGCTGAGAACCTCGCCGTTGACGCGCAACGCGAGCAGGGTGAGCGGGTCGGCGGTGTGTGCGGGTGGCAGCAGGCTGGTCGCGTACAGGCCAGACTGCTCCAACGAGGACACTCGTATCGCGCGCCGGGTGGGAGCGCCCACGGCGGCCAGCAGATCGGGCACGGGCACGCCGGTCCAGGTCGCGGTGGCGCTCCAGCCTTCGACACAGGCGATCGGCAGGGTGGCGGTGCGCTGGCGGAGGGTAGCAAGTTCGTCGAGGGTCAGCTCGGCGGTGCCGCCCGGCCAGGTGATGGCCAGTCGCCAGTTCGCCGGGACCTGGATTCCGGCCGCGGCGGCGGTGCGGTTGACCGGCAGCCCCTGCGGCCCGCCGGGCGACCGCCAGGCAAGCACGGAGACCCGGCTGAGCCAGGGCACCGTGCCGCCGGCCGTGGCGAGCACGGCGGCGCCGGTGGACAGCCAGGCGATGCGCAGGAAGGCCCGCCGCCGCGGATCGGGCCGCTCCCCGAGACCGCCGCCGATGCGGGGCAGCTTGACTCCGATGTGGACAGCCAGCGCGCCCGCCGCGATCCAGCCAGCGGCATAGTGGGTCTCGACGAAGAAGAACCGCCACGGGTACGACTGGACGGCGTTGAACAGGCCGCTGGCCAGCTCGAAGAAGGCCGCGCACAGCAACACCAGGATCGACAGGCGCTCGGCGCCGTGCGCCACTGCCCGTCCAGGCGGGCGCGACGGCGGACGGATGAACAAGCGCGGGTACACGCTCCAGAGCTTGGCCAGCAGCAGCGGGATCGCGGCGACGCCGGAGATCACGTGGGCGCCCTGGGTGATCCGGTAGAGGCTGACCGGCCGGGTCGGCCAGGTGAACCAGCCCGGCGGGTGCTGGGCGGCATGGCTGAGCAGGCCGGTGAGGAAGCAGACCGTGAACGCCACCCCCAGCCACAGCCCGATCCGCGCCGCGACGGCAGGCGTGTGCGCGGGGGAGCGGAAGTCCTCCGGCCGGGGCGGGCGGAGCCTCATGGCTTTTCCAGCTCGGCGAACCAGCGCCCGTCCAGGGTGAAGACAGCCCGCACGCGCAGGCCGGCCCCGGCGGCGAGCCCGTGAACCGCGTCGGCGCCGACCCTGGCCCAACGGAACGGTGCGCCGCGCGCGGGTGGCGCCGTCATGCGTTCGTGGGTCACGTGCGCGAGGCCGCGCCACACGCCGGTGCCGGGTGCGTCCAGCTCGGCCAGCACGGTGCCGCCCCGGCGCAGCAGCTGCGCGCAGCGGCGCAGCAGCGCGCTGGGGTCGCCGCCGATGCCGATGTTGCCGTCGACGAGCAGGATGTTCGTCCACCGGCCCTCGCCGGGTAGCGGGTCGAACACGTCCCGGCGCAAGGCGGCCGCGCCGCGCCGGCGGGTCAGCCGGACAGCCGCCGGTGAGGTGTCGATCCCGAAACTGATCAGTCCACGGGCGGCGAGCTCGGCAGCTACCCGGCCGGGTCCGCAGCCGACGTCGACGGCCGGGCCGGTGCACAGGTCGACCAGCGCTCGCACGGCGGGCTCGGCCGGCCCGTGCCATCGTCGCAGCGGCAGCCGGACGCGCCGGCCACCGCTGTCCACCAGCCATCGGGCCGCGCCGCGTCCGGCGTACGCCGGGTCGAAGCCTGCCGTCATCGGGCGGCTCCCGCGCTGAGTTCGGCCACGGCGGTGGCGAACCGGCCGCCGGGTGCCGCGGCGGCCACGGCCAGCGCGTCGTCCCACACATCCACATCGGACAGCGTCGGCGCGCCCGAGACGTTCAGCCCGCGCGCCGTGAGCGCTTCGCGGGTCAGCCGTCCGGTCTCCGATGTGGACATCGGTATCGCGCGCAGCGCCTCGGCGTGGCGCGGGTCGCGCAGGCCGAGCGCCCACCAGCCGCCGTCCGCGGCTGGACCGAGGACCGCCTCGGCCGCTCGCAAGCGGTCCAGTGTGGAGGCCAGTGTGGCGGGGCGTACCTGCGGCGTGTCCATGCCGATTTGCAGTACCGGGCGCGCGGGCGCGTGCGCGGCGGCATCGGCGTGCGCCCGGACCAGCCGGTCCGCGAATGTCGCGCCGCGCTGCGGTATCAGGTGCCAGCCGGCCAGGGCGGACCGGATCTCGCCGGAGCGTTCGGCTCCGGACAGCCTGCCGGTGTACGCCAGAACCGGCGTGACGCCGGGGGTGGCCCGTACCGCGTCGAGGGTGTCCAGCAGCGCGGCCGCGGCGACGTCGGCCGCCTGCCGAGGCGTCGCTGGCGGGCAGAGCCTGGTCTTGACCTGACCGGGCACGGGCGCCTTGGCGACTACGAGGACGATCACCGCAGTACCCCGGCCATGTCGCGGACCGCGCGCACGGTGCCGCGGACCGACCCGGAGACCTTCGAGCGCGTGCCGGCGGCGCGGCGGCGGTACGCCACGTCGCGCTCGGCGATCCGCCAACCCGCCGCACCGGCTCGCAGCAACAGTTCCAACGGGTATCCGAAGGCCCGGTCGACCACGCCGAGGTCGAGTAGCGCCTGGCGGCGGGCGGCGCGGGCCGGGGCGATGTCGTGCACCGGTACGCCGCGGCGGCGCAGTAGCGCGGCCAGCAGCGCGTTGCCGGCGCGGGCGTGCCACGGCCACACCGCGCGCCCGACCGGGACGCGCCGCCCGACGGCCAGATCCGCGCGGTTGGTTGCGACGAGGGTGGCCAGCGGGGTGAGCTCGGCCGGGTCGAGCGAGCCGTCGGCGTCCAGAAAGCACACCACGTCGGCGGTGGCGGCCGACAAGCCGGTGTGCACGGCGGCGCCGTAGCCGCGCCTGGGCTCGTGCACGACCGTTGCTCCCAGGTCGGCGGCGACCTGTGGGGAGCCGTCCGTCGAGCCGTTGTCGACCACGATGGGCCGGAAGCCTGCCGGCATGCCGGCCAGTACACCCGGCAGCGCCGCCGCCTCGTCCAGGCAGGGCAGAACCACGTCCACGTACCCGTCCATAACGGCACCGTAGGTCGGCAGTGGACCGTCGGGGACAAGCCCGCCGCTTACGGAATCCTTACGGGCACGGTGGTTCTTACGAGTCGCTGACGGTGTGCCCGGTGCGGGTGCGGAGCCGGTCGCGGGAGCGTAGCGTCGGCCGCCATCATGGGCAGGGACAGGCGTGCGGATCTGGTCGTACTGGGTGTCGAGGTCGCGCTCGTCGTCGCGGCCGTCGCGGTGGGGGCGGCGCTCAACGCGCGGGACGTGCGGTTGTGGGCCGACGCGGCGCCGCTCTTCGCGGTCTGGCGACCGCACGCCGGCTGGGGCACAGCGGCGGCGTTGGCGGTCGCCGCCGCGGTCGTGTGGCGGGGCGCGGATGTCGCCCGGCGGGCGCCTTGGGGCCGGCTGCTTGCGCTGGCGTACGCCGCCGCGGTCGCCTGGACGCTGTCGCTGGCGCTGATCGACGGCTGGTCCGGCGGCCTCGCCGAGCGGCTCACGCCGCAGGCCGAGTACCTGACCGAGGTGCCCCGGATCACGGACATCGGCGCGATGTTGTCCGGGTTCACCGACCGCATCCTGGACTTCCGGGCCGGGTCGTGGTCGACGCACACCGCCGGGCACCCACCCGGCGCCCTGCTGGTCTTCGTCGCGCTCGACCGTGTTGGCCTTGGCGGCGGCGGGCCGGCGGCGGTTGCGTGCGTGCTGGCCGGCGCCACCATCGTGGTGTCGGTGCCGCTCGCGCTGCGTTCCCTGGCAGCCGAGGCGCAGGCGCGGGCCGCGCTGCCGTTTCTGGTGCTGCTTCCCGGCGCGGTGTGGATGGGTGCCTCCGCCGACGCGATCTTCGCGGGCGTGGTGGCGGCCGGACTGGCGCTGCTGGCCGCCCGGCGGTGGTGGCTGGCGCCGCTCAGCGGGCTGCTGCTCGGCTTCGCGCTGTACCTGTCGTACGGCTTCGTGCTCGTGGGGCCGCTGGCGCTCGCGGTGCTGCTGCTGCGCGCGCGGCACCGGGTCGCCGCGCTTGCCGGGGGAGCGGCCGGGGTCGCCGTGGTGGTCGCCGCGTTCACCGCGGCCGGCTTCTGGTGGCTCGACGGATACCGGCTGGTCGTCGAGCGCTACTACCAGGGCTGGGCCGCCGAACGGCCGTACGCCTACTGGGTGTGGGCCAACCTCGCCGCGCTGGTGCTGTGTGCCGGTCCGGCCATCGGGCCGGCGCTGCTCCGCACCGCGAGATCTACCGCGCGCGGCGCGGCGTGGTGGCTACCGGTGGCGGCCGGGGTGGCGATCCTGGCCGCGGACCTGTCCGGACTCAGCAAGGCGGAGGTCGAGCGGATCTGGCTGCCGTTCGTCGTGTGGCTGATGGTCGCCACGGCCGCCCTGCCGGAACGGCACCGGCGCGTCTGGCTGGCCGTCCAGGCGGCGACCGCGCTCGCTGTCAACCATCTACTGTGGACATGGTGGTGACGGCTGCCGGCTCGCGCAGCGGATCGGTCGCGAACGCGGCGACCCCCTCGGCGAAACCGACCCGGGCCCGGAAACCCAGCACCTCGGCCGCGCGTTCCGGTGCGGCCACCACGTGCCGCACGTCTGCGGTGCGGGCGCCGCCGACCACGATCGGTTCCGGGCCGCCGAGCGTGGCCGCGAGTACCCGTGCGAGATCTCCGACCGTGTGCGGCTCACCGGAGCAGATGTTGAGCGCCGCGAACCCCTCCGGTGGCGGTGGCGCGGTCAAGGCCAGCAGGTTGGCGCGCGCCACGTCGGTCACGTGTACGAAGTCGCGGCGCTGTTCACCGTCCTCCAGGACCCGCGGCGCGTTCCCGCGCGCCAGCGCCGACCGGAAGATCGACGCCACCCCGGCGTAGGGCGTGTCGCGCGGCATCCGCGGCCCGTACACGT
The DNA here is from genome assembly GCF_026130045.1 of Micromonospora sp. CPCC 205371. GTDB lineage: Bacteria > Actinomycetota > Actinomycetes > Mycobacteriales > Micromonosporaceae > Phytohabitans. Next base: position 27,046 of record NZ_JAIBNX010000002.1, on the reverse strand, counting down.
TGTGGTATCGCAGCGCGTAGACCTCGCCGCCGGACTGCGCCGCCCACGCCGCCGCCAGGTGCTCCTGGGCCACCTTCGTGGCGGCGTAGATGCTGCGCGGCTGTAGCGGGGCGTCCTCCGGCACCAGGCCCGGCATCAGCGTCGCACCGCACCGTGGGCACGTCGGGTCGAACCGGCCGGCGGCGATGTCCTGCTGCCGCCGCGGGGCGGGTGGCACGATCGCGTGCGCCGGGCAGGTGTACCGGCCCTCGCCGTAGACCACCATCGAGCTGGCCAGCACCAGGCGCCGCACCTTCGCGGCGTACATGGCCGCGAGCAGCACCGCCGTGCCGTGGTCGTTGTGGCTGGCGTACAGCGGCGCGTCGGACGGGTCGACGCCGTGCCCTACCATCGCCGCCTGGTGGCAGACGGCGTCCACGCCGTGCAGCGCCTCGGCCAGCACGCCGGCGTCTCGCACGTCACCGCGCACCACCTCGTGCTCGGCGCACCACAGCGGCGGCTGCCCGCCGTGTGCCTGCGGCACCAGGGCGTCGAGCAGCACCGCCTCGTGGCCGGCCGCGACGACGGCGTCGGCGACGTGTGACCCGACGAAACCGGCACCGCCGGTGATCAGAACTCGCACACCGCCACGGTAGGTGCGACACCACCTCCCTGGGCGATCACGTAAGGGATCCGAAATAGATGATCAACTGCCTGGCCGCGGGTCGCCCTCGTAGGGTTGGCCGTGTGGGGCAGCGGATACTCGTGGTCGACGACGACCCGACGGTGAGCGATGTGGTGTGCCGGTACCTTCGGCTCGCCGGCTTCGAGGTCGGCATGGTGGCCGACGGCGCCGGCGCGCTGGCCGTCGTCGAACGCGATCGCCCCGACCTGGTGGTGCTCGACCTGATGCTGCCGGGCATCGACGGGCTGGAGGTGTGCCGGCGGCTGCGGACCCGCCCGGACCAGATCCCGATCGTCATGCTCACCGCCCTCGGCGACGAGGCAGACCGGGTGCTCGGGCTGGAACTCGGCGCCGACGACTACATGACCAAGCCGTTCTCGCCGCGGGAGCTGGTGCTTCGGGTGCAGTCCGTGCTGCGCCGCGCCGGTGCTGACGCCGCACCGGGCATCGCCGCCAGGCTCGTCGACGGCGACCTGGTCCTCGATACCGGTCGCAGGGTCGCGCGGCTGCGTGGCGAGGAGCTGACGTTGACGGTACGGGAGTTCGACCTGCTCGCGTTTCTCATGCGCAATCCCTCGCGGGCTTTCCGCCGCGCCGAGCTGCTCGAACGGGTTTGGGGCTGGGACTTCGGCGACCAGTCCACCGTCACGGTCCACGTCCGGCGGCTGCGCGAGAAGGTGGAGGACGATCCCGCGGCACCCCGGCGCATCGTCACGGTATGGGGCGTCGGCTACCGGTACGAGATGGCCGCCTGACATGCGCGACCTGATGCTGATCTTCCTGGCCGCGCTCGGCGGCGCGCTGGCCGTCGGCGCTCTCGGTGCCGTCGCGCTACGCGTCCTGCGCCGCGCCTCGATCATGGCCCACATCTGGGTGCTGGTCGTGATCACCGTCGGCACCGTGACCGCTGGCGTCGTCGTGATCGCCGAGGCGATGTTCCTGTCACCGCACGACCTGCAGGTCGTGCTGATCACGGTCGCCGCGGGCGCCGCCGTCAGCCTCGCGGTCGGGTGGTTCTTCGGCAGCCGGCTCGCCTCCGCCGCGGTCTGGGCCGAACAGGCCCGCGAGCGGGAACGACAGCTCGAAAAGGGCCGGCGCGACCTGGTCGCCTGGGTCTCGCACGACCTGCGCACGCCCCTCGCCGGTCTGCGGGCCATGACCGAGGCGCTCGAAGACCGCGTGGTGGACGACCCTGCCACGGTGGCCGAGTACCACCGTCGCATCCGCACCGAAACCGACCGGATGACTCGTCTCGTCGACGACCTGTTCGAGCTGTCCCGCATCAACGCCGGCGCGCTGAACCTGTCGATCTCGACGGTTCCGCTCGGCGAGGTGGTCTCCGACGCCGTCGCCGCCACCGCACCTATCGCCCAGGCCCGGCGCATCCGCCTGATCACCTCGCACAGCGGCTGGCCGGTCGTCAACGCCAGCGAGCCGGAGCTCGCCCGCGTGGTGGCCAACCTGCTGATCAACGCCGTGCGGTACACGCCCGACGACGGCACGGTCCGGATCAGCGGCGGCCGCGACCGCGACCGCGTCTGGCTGGAGGTCGCCGACACCTGCGGCGGCATCCCGGAGGCGGACCTGCCCCGGGTCTTCGACGTGGCGTTTCGCGGCGAGCGGGCCCGCACGCCCGGCGAGGCTGGCCAGGCCGCTGTCGGCGGTCTGGGGCTGGCCATCGTGCGAGGACTCGTCGAGGCGCACGGCGGCCAGGTGAGCGTGGACAACATCACCGGCGGATGCCGTTTCGTCGTCCAACTACCGGCTGGCTGAAAAATCCGGGTCGATGATGTCGGGTACCGGGGTGCCGGCTCCGACCTGGGGTCAGTGCCCGAGTGGTGGGCGCCGGACGAAAGGGACGACGATGAAGTACATGATCATGATGTTCGGTGGGTTGGGTGAGTCGCTGGCCGACCGAAGCCCGGAGTGGATCTCCCGGATGCAGGCCACCATGATGACGATGGACCGCGAGCTGCGCGAGTCCGGCGAGGTGGTGGACGGCAAGCACCTGATGGACCCGAGCCAGGCCGCCACCGTCCGGTTCACCGGCGGCGCCCCGACCCCCACCGACGGGCCCTTCGCCGAGATCAAGGAATCCCTGGCCGGATACTGGATCGTCGAGACCACGAGAGATCGGGCGCTGGAGATCGCATCCCAGGTCGTCGCCGTCACGGAGTATCCGATGGAGGTCCGGGGGATCATGGACGAGTCGGCGCCGCCCGAGCGATGACGTCGACGCCCGCGCTCGGTGACCTGCTGCGTGACCTCGCGCCGCAGGTCCTCGGCGCGCTGACCCGCCGGCACGGGCAGTTCGACGCCTGCGAGGACGCCGTCCAAGAGGCGCTGCTGGCCGCCACGGTTCAATGGCCGGCCGGCGGCATCCCGGAGCGGCCCCGCGCCTGGCTGTACACGGTCGCGACCCGGGCGCTGGTCGACTACTGGCGCACCGACAGCGCCCGCCGGCGGCGGGAAGCGCAGGCCGCCCTCGACCCGGCCGAGCGCGCCACGGTCGCGGACGGCGACACGCTGGTGCTGCTGTTCCTGTGCTGCCACCCGGTCCTGTCGGCGCCCTCCCAACTGGCGCTCACGCTGCGAGCCGTCGGCGGGCTGAGCACCGCCGAGATCGCGGCCGCGTTCCTCGTCCCCGAAGACACGATGTCTCAACGCATCCGGCGGGCCAAACAGCGGATCCGTGACGCCGGGTCACAGTTCACGCTGCCTCCGGCGGCTGAGCGGGCGGGGCGGCTCGGCGTCGTGCTGCACGTGCTCTACCTCATCTTCAATGAGGGCTACGCGACCAGCGCCGGGCCGAGCCTGCACCGCGCCGACCTGACCGCGGAAGCGATCCGGCTCGCGCGGCTGCTACACCGCCTGCTGCCCCGCGAGCCCGAGGTCGCCGGGCTGCTCGCGCTCATGCTGCTCACCGACGCCCGCCGTGCCGCCCGCACCGACGCCGACGGGTCGATCGTGCCGCTGGCCGACCAGGACCGCACCCGCTGGGACCACACCGCGATCGCCGAGGGCCAGTCCCTGCTGACGCGCACCCTGGGCACCGGTCCCATCGGCGCGTACCAGATCCAGGCCGCCATCGCCGCACTCCACGACGAGGCCGCCACCGCCGGCGAGACCGACTGGTCGCAAATCCTCGCCCTCTACAGCCTGCTCGCCGACGTCGAGCCCGGGCCGGTCGTGACCCTCAGCCGCGCGGTCGCCCTGGCCATGGTCCACGGCCCCACCGCCGGCCTGGCCCTGCTCGGCACCCTCGACACGGACGAGCGGATGGCACACACCCACCGCTTGGAGGCCGTCCGCGCCCACCTGCTCGAACAGTCCGGCAACCTCACCGCGGCCCGCGCCTGCTACCTGCGGGCCGCCCGCATGACCGCCAACCTGCCCGAACAGCGCTACCTCACCGGCCGCGCCGCCCGGCTGCGGCTCAGCTGAGGCCACCGTCGCCGAGTTGCTGGCGGGTCGACGAACCGCACGCGGGCCGAGTCTCACCGGTGCAGGCGAGGTGGCGCGGGCGAGGACACCGACGGCGGCGACCACGCAGAGTGCGCCGATCGTGGCCAGCACGGCCGGATACCCGCCGGTGTCCTTGGTGGACGAGGAAGCCGACGAGGTGGACGGTCATCGCGGCCATGGCGGCGCCAGCGCCGCGACGAGCCACGGTGCTCTGGGGTCAGCCGCAGCAGCCGCCGCCGTCCTCGATCCGGTCGCTGTCCACCGGCTGGCTGCTGTCGCGGACGCCGGTTTCGGGCAGGTCGAGTTGGACGTCGCGGGCGGCCGTCCAGTCCCCGGCGAGGGCGGCGACCACGGAGCGGGCCTGCTCGTAGCCGGTAGCGAGCAGGAAGGTGGGTGCGCGGCCGTAGGACTTGACGCCGATGGCGTAGAAGCCGGGCTCGGGGTGGGCTAGCTCGTCCACCCCGTGCGGGGGAACGGTGCCGCAGGAGTGCTCGTTGGGGTCGATCAGCGGCGCCAGAGCCCGGGTGGAGCCGAGCACCGGGTCCAGGTCCAGGCGCAGTTCGGCGACGAAACCGTGGTCGGGGCGGAAGCCGGTGGCGGCGACGATCCGGTCGACGGTGACCGTGCGGGTGCCGTCGGAGACCTGTGCGCCGCCGTCCGGTGCCGGTGTGATGGCGTGGACCGCGAAGGCGGGCAGCAGTTCGACGGCGCCGGACTCGACGTGTGCGCGGAGCCGGGAGCCGAGCGCGCCGCGGGCGGGCAGAGCGTCGGCGGCCTCGCCGCCGTAGGTGCGGGTCGGGCTGGTCGAGCGGATCGCCCACAGCACGCCGGTGCCCGGCTCCTGTTCGGCGAGCTCGGCCAGCGCGAGGAGGGTGGTGGCGGCGGAGTGGCCGGCGCCTACCACCAGCGTCCGCTTGCCCGCGTACCGGTACCGGTCGACGCCGAGGACATCCGGCAGCGCGTGGTCGACGTACCGGCCGGCGGCGGGCTCGCCGTGCGCCGGGATGCCGGCGCCGCCGAGCACGTTTGGGGTGCCCCAGGTGCCGGAGGCGTCGATCACCGCCCGCGCCAGCAGGTCGGTGCTGTCGGCGAGCCGGACCAGGAACGGTGTGGACTCGCGGCCGGCGGTGCGGACCCGGTCCAGGCCCTGCCGGGTGACCGCGACCACCCGCGCGCCGTACCGGATGTGAGGTTTGAGGGCGGGCAGGTCCGCGAGGGGCCGCAGATAGTCGGCGGCCAACTGCCCGCCGGTCGGCAACACCTCAAGGTCGGGCTCGACCCAACCCGCCTCGGTCAGCAGCCAGCGGCCGGCCGCGTCGATGTCGTACCGCCAGGGGGAGAACAGCCGCACGTGCCCCCATTGCCGTACCGCCGCGGCCGGGCCGTCACCGGCCTCCAGGACGGTGAAGGGCAGGGCACGCTCGCGCAGGTGCGCGGCGGCGGCCAGGCCGACCGGCCCGGCGCCGATGACGACGACCGGCAGGTCGTCCAGACGGGTCTCCACAAACAAAACTCCTGTCTCGACTGCTATCGAATTAATGGTTCAGATGATGGCCGGGCTGCGGCGTTCGATGAACATCACGTCGCGCCATCGGCCGTGGTGGGCGGCGTGCCGGCCGACCCGCTCGCGAACACCGACGACGCGGAACCCGGCCCGCCGGTGCAGGGCGAGGCTGGCTGCGTTCTCGGGGAAGACACCGGACTGGATGGTCCAGATTCCCGCCGCCTCGGTCGAGGCGATCATCGCGGCCAGCAGCGCCCGCCCGACACCTTGGCCGTGAAGGGTCGGGTCGACGTAGACGGAGTGCTCCACGACCCCGGCGTACACCGGCCGGCTCGACACCGGGCAGACCGCCACCCAGCCGGTCACCGCGCCGTCGCCGTCGACGGCGACGCACCGGTGAGCGGGCAACTTGCTGGCGTCGAAGGCCGCCCACGACGGCGCTTTGGTCTCAAAGCTGGCGTGACCGGTGTCCAGGCCGGCCTGGTAGATCGCCAACACCGCGTCGGCGTCATCCTGGTGCATGGGCCGGATCTTCATGAGCATGGCTCGATCGGTGCGGGTGGCGGGTTGCCCATGACGACGTCGGCGGCCGACGGGAAGCATTGGACGCAGTTGTCGTTGATCCGATAGTGGCGGGCGGTGCCGACCTCTTCGACGAGCACGAACCGCACGTCGGCGAGGATCTTCAGGTGCTGGGAGACCGTCGACTGCGCCAACCCCATGGCGGCGACGATCTGCCCGACCGGCATCGGCCGCCCCTGCCGGGCCAGGTACTCCACGATCTGTACCCGGCTCGGGTCCGCCAGCGCCCGAAACCAGGACGCGTACCGTGCCGCGGTGTCGCGGTCCAACAACTCGGCCACCAAACCCACCTACCATCGTCAATCGCCGATCAACGATGAAGTGTAGCTCGGGTCGGTCGTGGTGGTCATCCGGGCCCTGAGGGCTCGGCTTGACCGGGCGAAGGTTAGTCAGTCACTATTGACTCAATGACTACTGAGCTTTCCTTGCCGGTTGAGCGTCGGTCGCGGATCTATGCGGCGCTCGGCGACCCGGCACGCCTGGCGATCGTGGACGCGCTCGCGCTGGGCGACGCCTCACCCGGCGAGATCGGGCACCACCTCGGCATGCCCACCAACCTGGTCGCCCACCACGTCAAGACGCTCGTCGACGTCGGCCTGGTCGTGCGTACCCGGTCCGAGGGCGACCGGCGCCGCACCTACCTGCGGCTGCAACCCGACACGCTCGCCGCGCTCACGGCACCGCCCCTCGCGGCGGCGGATCGGGTGGTGTTCGTGTGCACCCACAACTCGGCCCGCTCCCAGCTGGCCGCCGCCCTGTGGCGCCAGCGCGCCGCGGGCCCGGCGGCTTCCGCCGGCACCCGCCCAGCCGCGAAGGTGCATCCCCGCGCGGTCAAGGTCGCCCACCGGCACGGGCTCACCCTCGACCCCACCGGCACGGCCCACGTCACCGACGTGGTCCACGACGGCGATCTGGTGATCGCGGTGTGCGACAACGCCTACGAAGACCTCACCGGCCAGCACGTCGCCGCTGGCCCGGCCCGGCCTCGGCTGCACTGGTCGATCCCCGACCCGGTCCGCGTCGACACCGACGCCGCCTTCGAGACCGCCTACACCGACATCGCCGCCCGCATCGACCGCCTCGCACCGACCCTCACCACCGGAGCCGACCATGGCTGACGCCACCAGGACGACCTGGCACCAAGACCTGTCCATCGACCAGCAACTCGCACTGAACACCGCCGCTGTGCACCTGGCCGACGAGTTCGATGGCGTCTACGGCCCGGAAACCATCGAACGGTTCCTGCACACCAGTTACGACCAGTTCGCCGGCCGCAGCACCGTACCCAACTTCCTGCCCCTGCTGGCCGAACGCTTCGCCCGGCAGCGCCTGCAAGCCCTCGCCCGCGTCGAAGGCCACCACCGCGACGGCAAGCCTGTCGTGCTGTTCCTGTGCACCCACAACGCCGGCCGCTCCCAGATGGCCCTGGGCTTCTTCACCCACCTCGCCGGGCCTCCTCCCCCCCCCCCCCCGGCCACGCCGCGGTCGGCTGGTCCGGTGGCCCCGAACCCGAGGCCGCGATCAACCCGGCGGCCGTCCCCGCCATGGCCGAACGCGGCATCGACATCACCGGCGAGTACCCCAAACCGTGGACCGACGAGATCATCCGGGCCGCCGACCTGGTCATCACCATGGGCTGCGGCGACGCCTGCCCGATCCTCCCCGGCACGCGGTACGAGAACTGGGACCTCGACGACCCGGCCGGCCTCACCGTCGAACAGGTCCGACCCATCCGCGACGACCTGGAACGCCGCGTCCGTCACCTGCTCGACCAGATCGGTGTGACCGCTCGATGACCCACCCCGCACTGTCGCGGCGACTGCTGGCCGAGTTCCTCGGCACCGCGCTGCTGGTCACCGCCGTCGTCGGCTCCGGCATCATGGCCACCCAACTCTCACCCAATGATGTCGGCCTGCAACTGCTGGAAAACTCGATCGCCACCGCCCTCGCGCTCGGGGCGCTGATCCTCACCTTCGGGCCTGTCTCCGGCGCCCACTTCAACCCGGTCGTGTCCGCCGCGGACTGGTTCCTCGGCCGCCGCGCTGGCACCGGCCTCACCGCCAGCCAACTCGGCGGGTACGTCCTCGCGCAGACCATGGGCGCGATCGCCGGCTCGATCCTGGCCAACCTGATGTTCGCCCTGCCCGCCGTCGACTTCTCCGGCAAGGACCGCGCCGCGGGGCATCTGTGGCTCGGCGAGGTCGTCGCCACCACCGGGCTGATCCTGCTCATCTTCGCCCTCGCCCGCTCCGGTCGCGCCCCGGTCGCCCCAGCGGCGGTCGGCGCCTACATCGGCGCCGCCTACTGGTTCACCAGCTCGACCAGCTTCGCCAACCCCGCCGTCACCATCGGCCGCGCGTTCACCGACACCTTCGCCGGCATCGCCCCGTCCTCCGTACCGACCTTCGCTATCGCGCAGGTGGCCGGCTTGGTCATCGGCACAGCGCTGTTGCTGGTCCTGTACCCGGGCGTTGAGCGGGCCGCCGACCACGTCGTCGTCGCCCACGACGGCGCCGAACCCGCTACCGACCATCGAGTCCGCACCCGCGAAACCATTCTGTCCACTTCGGAGGAATCATCACCGTCATGAGCGACAAGCCCAGCGTCCTGTTCGTCTGCGTCCACAACGCCGGCCGCTCCCAGATGGCCGCCGGCTGGCTGCGCCACCTCGCCGGCGACGCCGTCGAAGTCCGCTCCGCCGGCTCCGAACCCGCCGACCAGATCAACCCAGCCGCCGTCGAAGCCATGCGTGAGGTCGGCATCGACATCACCGACCAGACTCCCACCAAGCTCACCTGGGACGCCGCCCAAGCCTCCGACGTCATCGTCACCATGGGCTGCGGCGATGCCTGCCCGGTCTTCCCCGGCAAACGCTACGAAGACTGGAAACTCGACGACCCCGCCGGCCTCGGCGTCGACGCAGTGCGACCGATCCGCGACGACATCGAGCAGCGAGTCCGTGTCCTGCTCGATGACCTCGCTATCCCAGCACGCACGGCCTGACCGGTTCGTCGGCGTCGGTCGTGCTTCATGCCCTCCGAGCACGGCATCATTGAACCGGGCCGACCGGGGTACTGACGAAGGATGCGCGTCGTCACGCTCAACGTCTGGAACCGCGACGGAGCCTGGCCGGACCGTCGCAAGGTCCTCGCCGAAGGTTTGCGGCGGCTCGAACCCGATCTGGTCACGCTCCAGGAGTCCGTGGTCGTCGAGGGGTACGACCAGGTCGCCGACCTGCTCGGTCCCGAGTACACGATCGTCCACCAGGCGGGCCGCACGCCCGACGGTGTGGGCGCCTCCATCGCCAGCCGGTGGCCCGTCGCCCGCCTGCACGAACGCGACCTGAGCGTGACGCCCCGCGTCGACCCGATCTGGATCGGCAGCGTCGCGGTGGCGGAGATCGAAGCGCCAGAGCCCGTCGGACCGTTCCTGCTCGTCCACCACAAGCCCTCGTACCAGTACGGCTTCGAGCACGAGCGGGAGCTACAGGCCGTAGCGTCGGCGCGGTTCGTGGAAGAGTTGGCACAGCCACACCATCGGCACGTGGTGCTCGCCGGCGACTTCGATGCCGAGCCGCACTCGGCCAGCATCCGCTTCTGGACCGGCCGGCAATCGCTCGACGGCATCAGTGTCTGCTACCGCGACGCGTGGGAAAGCACCCACCCCGGTGAGCGCGGCTACACGTTCGATCCCCGCAATCCCGCGGTCAACACCGGCGAGATGACCATGGAACTGGGCCGCCGCATCGACTACATCATGGTCCGCAGCGGCGTACACCGGCCCACGCTCGCCGTCCGCCGCTGTGACCTGCTCTTCGCCGAGCCCGTCGACGGGATCTGGGCCAGCGACCACTTCGGTCTCGTGGCCGATCTCGGGTGAGGCCCGAAGCGGCACGCCGGCATCATTCGTGCTGATCTATTTGTGCACGGCTACGATGAGTGTCGGCCACCCGTTGGGCGACGGCTGGGCCGATTGCGATCGCCGGCGATGGGGAGCTTACGGGGGAGGTCCGGGTGAAGTTCCGTGTCCTGGGGCCGCTGGAGGTATCCGCGCACGATCGTCCGGTGCGCCTGACTGGCCAGCGCCAGCGCCAGCTGCTCGCACTGCTGCTGGTCAACGCCGGCAAGGCGGTGTCGCTGGATACCCTGATCGAGGCGGTGTGGGACGAGAATCCGCCGACCACCGCCAAGCGCCAGGTCCAGAACAGCATCTCCGCGCTTCGCCGGCTGCTGGCCGTGGGGCCCGTGCCCGAGCAGCCCACGATCGCCACCGAGGGCAACGCGTACCGGCTGCGGCTGGGAGCCAGCGAGTTGGACGCCCGGCTCTTCCAGAGCCGGGTCG
>NZ_JAIBNX010000002.1:0-16480 GCF_026130045.1 Micromonospora sp. CPCC 205371 | reverse complement strand
CACCCCCCCCCGGGGGGCACGGCGACCCGGGGGCGCGTGGGCGCCGGGGTGTGGCACCCCCGGCCCTCCCAGAGCCGGGTCGACGAGGCGCAGGAGCTGAGCGCCGCCGGCCAGGCCGGTCAGGCCGCGGCAGAGCTGAGGGAGGCGCTGCGGCTGTGGCGCGGCCCGGCCCTAGCGGGCATGACCGGCCGGGTACTGGAGGCTGCCGCGGCCCGATTGGACGAGCAGCGGCGCGCCGTCATCGAGGAGTGCCTCGAGCTGGAGCTGCGGCTCGGCCGCCACCTCGACGTGATCGGAGAGCTGACCGAGCTGGTCGCCACCTACCCGCTGCGCGAGCGACTGGTGGGGCAGCTGATGGTGGCGCTGCACCGGTCGGGCCGGCAGGCCGACGCGCTTCAGGCGTACCGCCGCCTGCGGGAGAGTCTCGTCGACGAGCTCGGCCTCGAACCCGGCGCGCAGCTGCGCGAGCTGCACACCGCCATCCTGAAGGACGAAGACAGCGTGGACGCGCTGGTGTCGAGCGCGTCGCCGGCCGCGGCCGCCAGCGCGCCGGCGGTGCCCGCCCAGCTCCCCACCGACATCGCCGGCTTCACCGGGCGCGTGGACCACCTCAAGGAGCTGGACGAGCTCCTTCCCGACGACCCGCCCGGCGGCGCCACCGCCGCGGTGATCTCCGCGATCGCGGGCACCGCCGGCGTCGGCAAGACGGCGCCGGCCGTCCACTGGGGGCAGCGGGGCCGGCATCGCTTCCCGGACGGCCAGCTGTACGTGGAGCTGCGCGGCTTCCACCCCTCCGGCCGGGCCGTGAACCCGTCCGAGGCGTTGCAGGGGTTCCTGGGGGCGCTGGACGTGCCACCGGGACGGATTCCCGTGGGCGTGGCGGCGCGGTCAGCCCTGTACCGCAGCCTCCTGGCCGACCGGCGGATGCTGGTCGTGCTCGACAACGCCCGAGACGCCGACCAGGTCCGGCCGCTGTTGCCTGGCAGCCGGGGCTGCCGGGCCGTGATAACAAGCCGCAACGTGCTGTCCGGGTTGGTCGCCGCCGAGGGCGCCCGGCCGGTCATGCTCGATCTGTTCGAACCGGCCGAGGCGCAGCAGATGCTGATCCACCGGCTCGGTCGAGAGCGTGTGGCGGCCGAGCCTCAGGCCGCGGAGGAGATCATCACCCGCTGCGCGCGGCTCCCGCTGGCCCTCGCGGTGGCAGCCGCTCGCGCCGCCACCCAACCAGGCTTCTCGTTGGCCACCCTCGCCGCCGAGCTGCGCACCGCGGGCGGCGGCCTGGCGGCCTTCAGCAGCCGCGATCCCGCCACCGACGTACGAGCGGTGTTCTCCTGGTCGTACGAGCAGCTTACGGAGCCCGCGCGGCGGTTGTTTCGGCTGCTCGGGCTGCACCCTGGCGCCGACATCTCCGTCCTGGCCGCCAGCAGTCTCGCCGGTGTCCCCGATGGACAGACCCGCCCGCTGCTGGCCGAGCTGGCCGAGGCACGCCTGATCACCGAGCACGCCCCGGGCCGGTACGCGTGCCATGACCTCCTGCGTGCGTACGCCACCGAGCTGGCACACACGTCCGACGACGCCGCGGATCGCCGCGCGGCGCTGCACCGCCTGCTCGACCACTACCTGCACGGCGCGCGCGCCGCCGACCGCCTACTCGACCCGCACCGCGACCCGATCGCCATCGCCCCCGCCGTGCCTGGAGTCGCCCTCGAGCGGCTCGCCGACCACGAGCACGCGATGAGCTGGTTCACGATCGAGGTTCCCGGGCTGCTCGCCGCCATCGACCGGGCGGCGCAGGCCGGATTCGACCCGCACGCGTGGCGGCTGGCCTGGGCCGCCGCCTACTTCATGGAAGTACGCGGCCACTGGGAGCCCTGGGCCGCCGCCCAGCACACCGCGCTGGCGGCCGCGCGGCGGCTGGCCGACCGGAGCGGGCAGGCACACGCCCACCGCAGTCTCGGCCGCGTCAACGTCCATATGGACCGGGTCGATGAGGCCGAGGCCCACCTGCGCCAAGCCCAGGACCACTTTCGGGCGGTCGGTGACCTCGCGGGTCAGGCGCGTGTCCACCTCGACCTCTGCTGGATCCGCGCCCGGCAGGAGGACCACCGGCGGGCGCTCGAACACGCCCGCGCGTCACTGGACCTGTTCCAGACCGCGGGCAACCGGTCCGGGCAGGCCAGGGCCCTCAACACGGTGGCCTGGGTGCGCAACTACCTCGGCGAGCACGAGCAGTCACTGGTGGCCGGCGAGCAGGCCCTCGGGCTGCACCAGGAGATCGGCGACCGGCACGGCGAGGCGGACACCTGGGACACGCTCGGCCACGCCCACCACCATCTCGGCCACCGGCGGGAAAGCGTCACCTGCTACCTGCGGGCGGTGAGCCTGTACCGGGATCTCGGCCACCGGTGGCGCGAAGCCGACACCCTCACCCGTCTCGGCGACGCCCACCACGCCGTCGGCGCCCCCAAGGCAGCTCACGACGCCTGGCGGCGCGCGGTCGCCATCCTCGACGAACTCGGCCATCCAGACGCGGACCCGGTACGCGCCAAGCTGAGATCACGCTGATCAGGTAGTCAGTGGCCGGACGTTCCAGAGCCACACGTCGCCGAGCCGGTGGCCGGGGCCGTAGAACTGGTCGAGGACCGTGCGGAGCTGGTACTGGCGCGGATGCGCGTCCAGGACGACGGCGTCGGCCTTCCAGTGCCGCGCGTCCACGATGGCCTGCGCGCGTTCCGCCTCGGTGACGGTGGGGGAGCGGTCACCCCTGGCGACCGCGGTGAGAAGCGCCGCTGTCGGCCGGGGCTCCACGTTCCACCGTCCGGTGTGGTCGGTGGGCGACGTGGGGCCGAGGAAATAGCCCTGTGGCACGGAGAAGCCGACACCAGCCGACGCCGACCAGCGGATCGAGCGAAGATTGTCCACCGGTACCGGCACCAGCGTCCGGCCGGGAGCGACGTGAGACCGCCAGGCGCCCGAGGTGATGAAGTCCGGTATCGGTGGCCGGCCGGTGGCGACGAGGGGCGTCGGCGCCAGCGGCAGCAGGGCGGCGACCAGCGCCGTGCCCGCCGCCAGACGCAGCGGCGTCCCGCCAGATTCCGCCGATGGTTCGAGAGCGATCATACGGTCGATGGCGTAGGCGAGTAGAACTCCAATCGCCGCTGTGGTGACGAGGGCGAAGCGCGCCACCACCACGGCGTCGAAGACGGGCAGCTCGGCCAGCGGCGCGTACGCGGTCCTACCTGTCGACAGCGCGGCGCAGACCAGACCGGTGATGGCCAGAACGCGCACCGCCACGTCCCGTCGTAGCCACCACACCGCCGCGGCGCACACCACGATCAGCGGCCAGCCGAAGAAGCTGGACTCCTCCGTCGGGTTGTTGGTCAGACCTCGCGAGCTGCCCGGCCCGCCGGCCAGCGCGTGCGTGGGGTAAGCCACGTACGAGCCCAGTCTCAGCGCGTACCAGTCGGGGTCACCGGGGTGCCCGATCCGGTGCTGGGGCCCGAAGAACTGCATCCACAGTGGATACGCCGTGACGGCCAATACCAGCGCGGCGGCTATCCCCAAGGCGGCTAGTGCCCTGGGCGCCCGCGTCCGGACGTCCCGCGGCCTCAGGATCGCGTACCCGATCGTGGCGACCGCGCAGCCGATAGCGAGGAGGAAGAGGATCTCGACGCCGATGAAGAACTGCGCGGCCAGCAAGGCACCCAGGATCAACCCATCGCGCACGGTGCGGCCTGGTTGGCCGAGCCGCACGACGCGCCACACGATGAACGGCACCAACCATTGCGCCGTGACGTGCGGATGACCATTGCTGTGTGACACCAGTGCCGGCGCGAACCCGCAGAACGCGCCACCGACAACCGCGGCGAACTGGGAATCGACGATCCGCCGCGACAGCACCCAGTACCAGGCGAACGCCGTACCGGCCAGGTTCGCGGTGATCAGGACCAGGTACGAGAGCGACGGGCCGGCCGTCAAGGTCAGCGGGGTGAGCAGCAGGCCGACGAGTTGGTTACCGACGTTGGACACCAGGTTCACGCCGTCCGGTGCGTTCTGACGGGTCGTGAAGAAGGGGTTGTCCAGGTGAGCGACGGCATGGGCGACATGCGCCAGCATCCACTCGTTGAAGCTGTGATCCTTCGCCTGGCTTCCCAGGAACCGCCCGTCTACATCCCGCCAGCCGCGGGCGGTGACCCAGAGTGCGGTGCACAGGTACAGGAGGCCAGCGGCCGGTGTGCGCATGCGTTAGACACTCTGGGGAGCCGCACGGGGTTGCACCCGCTCATCTCACGCCTGGCCGGCAGGTGAAGGTGTCCGGCGGCGGGTGGGACCAGCCACGCTCTGCTTGACGCATACTCCGGAGGAGCCGTCTGAAACCCGGTGCTCCCGCTCTCATCTCGCGGCTCGGCCGGACGCCCTTCACGAACAAGGACCGGGGAACATTCCGAAATGCTACGTCTTGTGCGTCCTACGCGGGCGCAATTCGGCGGAACGGCGCCGCCAGGTGTTCACTACCTGCCCGTCGTCGGCGACCGGCGCTCAGTGTCCGAACGCGTCGGAGTCGGCGCCGGCGGCGTCGCCCTGGTCGAGCGCGGAGATCGCGGCTACCTCGTCGGTGGTCAGCGAGAAGTCGAAGATGTCGAGGTTCTGCCGGAGCCGAACCGGGTCACTGGACTTCGGCACGGCCGTCAGCCCGAGCTCCATGTGCCAGCGGAGCACGATCTGGGCCGGCGTCCGGCCGTACCGCTCGGCCAGCTCGATCACGACCGGCTCACGTAGCACGTCGTTGTTCTGGCCGCCGATCGGCGACCACGATTGGGTGACGATCCCGTGCTGGGCGTGGTAGGCGCGGGCGGACTCGCGGGTCACGGCCGGGCTGAGCTGGATCTGGTTGACGTCCGGCACGATGCCGGTCTCAGCGATGACGCGGTCCAGGTGGGACGGTTTGAAGTTCGACGTGCCGATCGCGCGTAGCCGGCCGTCTTCGAGCAGCCGTGCCAGGCCCTGGCATGCCTGCACGTACCGGTCGTGCTGCGGGTTGGGCCAGTGGATGAGCAGCAGGTCGATGTACTCCAGGCCGAGCCGGTCGAGGCTGCGCTCGTACGCCTCGGCGGCTAGCTCGACCCCGTGCCAGCGCTTGTTGAACTTGGTCGTGACGAACAGCTCCTCGCGCGGCACGCCAGAGGCCTTGACCCCCCGACCGACGCCGCGCTCGTTACCGTAGTTCTCGGCGGTGTCGACGAGCCGGTAGCCCGACTCGATCGCGGCGGCCACGGTGGCCTCGGCGTCGTCGTCGTCCATGGGCCAGGTGCCGAGCCCCAGCCGCGGCATCGCGGCGCCGTGCAGCAGGGGCACCGTGGGTGCGATCGTCGAGGTCATACCCCCATCCAACCGCGCCGACCGCTGGCTTGCACGTCAGCCGTTGGGGCGGCTCTCGATCGCCTGGAGCGACCAGCTGTTGCCGTCGGGGTCGCGGAAGTACACGAAATTGCCCCACGGCTGCGGGTCGACCTCGCTCGCCTCGACGCCGGCGGCGAGCAGCTGCTGGCGGGCCGCCGCGGCGTCGGCCACCACGACCTGGATCTCCTGCGTGCCCGGCGTCTTGTCGGTGATGCCCGTGCCGATCACGATGGAGCAGGCCGAGCCGGGCGGCGTCAGCTGAACGAACCGCAGGCCATCGTGCACCTTGTGGTCGTGGTCGGCGTTGAAACCGACGCTCTGGTAGAACGCCTTGGCCCGGTCCACATCGGTGACGGGCACGGGAATGAGCTCGATCTTCCAGTCCATTACCGCACCCTACGACGACGGTCTGACAACCGTGGGCCTGCCGCGTGTCAGGGCGGTGGTTTCTTACTCTAAAGCGGGATAATGCTCCCAACTCGGACTCATCCCGTAGGTGAAAATCTTGCGCATTGTCTATATCGATTAGCACTACCTTCCCGCGACCACGAATTGGGGAGGTAGCCGTTCGCTCGGCTTCGCCCATCGGCTCGCCGGCGCCGGCCACGAGGTGCACATGATCGCCGGCGCGGACGCTCGGTCCCCGTCGCCGATCGCCGGCCTCACCGAGCACTTCGTGCCGGTCAAATACTCCAACCACATGGGCTACGGGCGGCGCATCCAGGCTTTCGCGCGCTTCGCGGTCGGCGCTTCGCGGACGGCCGCACGGATACCGCATGATGTCATCTTCGCGTCCAGTACCCCGCTGACGGTGGCCATCCCCGGCATCTACGCCTCGACGCGGCGCCGCACGCCGATGGTCTTCGAGGTTCGGGATGTCTGGCCGGAGGTGCCCATCGCCATGGGCGCCCTACGCTCCCCGGCGCTGCGCTGGGCCGCGAAGTGGCTGGAAGCGCGGGCGTACCGCCACTCCTCCGAGATCGTCGCCCTCTCGCCGGCAATGTCCGACAGCATCCGCCGGCGATTCCCCGGCGCCAGGGTCACCGTCATTCCCAACAGCTGTGATTTTCTCGAGTTCGCGGACGCGGACAGCGCAGGGAAGCGGTTGCGCGCCGACACGCCGTGGCTCGGAGACTGCCCGATGGTCCTCTACGCCGGAACGATCGGGTTGGCCAACGGCGTTGACTACATCGCGCGGATGGCCGGGCACCTGTCGCAGATCGATCCCGAGATCCGGGTCGTCGTCATGGGCGACGGTGCCAAACGAGATCGTGAAGCGCGCCATGGACATCGTCGTGGGCAGCCTGCTGCTGGTGTCGTTCGCACCGGTCATGGCGGCGGTCGCCCTCGCGATTCTCGCCTTCTCCGATCGGCCCGTGCTTTTCAGGCAGCAGCGCCCCGGGCTGCATCAGGTCCCGTGGACCATGTGCAAGTTCCGCACGATGCGACCGGCCCGCGACCGCGCCGAGTTCTGGCACGGTGATGACGAACGCACGACGAGGCTCGGCCGCTTCCTTCGCCGCACCAGCCTCGACGAGCTGCCGCAGCTGGTGCATGTCGTAACCGGGCGGATGAGCCTGGTCGGGCCGCGCCCACTGCTCATGGAGTACCTGCCGCGTTACAGCGCGCACCATCTGCGCCGTCACGAGATGCGGCCGGGCATCACGGGACTGGCCCAGGTGAGCGGGCGGAGCTGGCTCACGCTGGGACAGCGGCTCGATCTCGACGTGCGTTACGTCGACGAGTGGTCACTGTGGCTCGACATCCGCATTCTGCTGCGCACCCTGACCGTGCCGTTCCAGCAGGTGCACGCAACGGGCCAGGCGATCGCCGACATCGACGATGTGAACCTTTGCGGCGACGGGGAAGAGGAGACCGCACCGTCTCACGTGACGAAGGTCCGGTCGTGATAGACGAGCCGGCCGCTGTCCGGTCCATGGAAGACCTCGACCACCGAGGCGACGATCAGCGTCGAGTCACCGACCGGTACCCGGTGCAGCGGCGTGCCGCGAAGTGCGGCGACCGCGCCGGAAAGGATCGGCTCCCCTGACGGCAGCGTGCTCCACGCCTGTTCGGGGGTGAAGCGTGGCCCGCCCGGGCGCGAGAAGTCCCGCGCCAGCCGCACGTGCCTCGACCCCAGAATGTTGACGACAAAGCTTGGCGCGTCGAGGATGACCCGCGCCGACCGGCTCCTCGAGACCGAGAAGGACAGTGCCGGCGGCGCGACCGACACCGACGCGACGCTGGACGCGGTCAGCCCCGCGGGCCCGTCCGGTCCCACCGCGCTGATGACCGCGACGCCCGTCGGATAGCGCCGGAAGGCTTGCTTCAGCTGTTCGCCGAGGTCGGTCGCGACGCTCCCGTTCATTCGCGGAAACCTAGACCTTCAACCTCGGTTGAGGTCAAGCTGTGGGCACCATCACTTGATCTTGCCTTGAATTGAAGTGCGGTTGAGGTTTTAGCGTTCCAGGCGTGCGGGGACAAGGCGAAGATCTTCTGGGACATGAAGCGGCAGTGACGCGGGTCGCTGTCGTCGGCGCTGGGCCGGCGGGCATCTACGCCGCGGACATACTCACCAAGGCCATCGAGACGGTCACGGTCGACATCTTCGATCGGCTGCCGACGCCTTACGGCCTGATCCGGTACGGCGTGGCACCCGACCACCCGCGCATCAAAGAGATCATCACCGCGCTGCACAAGGTGCTGGACGATCCCCGGATCCGGTTCATCGGCAACGTCGACTACGGCGTCGACGTGAAGCCCGAGGAACTCGACCCCTTCTACGACGCGACCGTCATCGCCACCGGCGCCGACCGGGACCGTGACCTGGACATCCCCGGTATCGAGCTGCCCGGAAGCTTCGGCGCCGCGGACTTCGTCTCCTGGTACGACGGGCATCCCGACGTGCCGCGTGACTGGCCGTTGACCGCCTCCCAGGTGGCGGTCATCGGCGCCGGGAACGTCGCTGTCGACGTGGCCCGGGTACTCGCGAAGACCGCCGGCGAGTTGCTGGAAACCGAGATCCCTGACAACGTGCACCAGCGGCTACTGGCCAGCCCGGTGACGGACGTGCACGTGTTCTCCCGACGCGGTCCCGCGCAGGTCAAGTTCACCCCGCAGGAACTGCGGGAACTGGACGAGTCGCCGAACGTCGAGGTGATCGTCCATCCCGAGGGGATGGAGTTCGACGACGCCAGCCTGGCCACGATACGGTCCCGGCGGTCGGTCAAGATGTGCGTGGACATCCTCCAGAACTGGGTCGCACGCGAACCCCGCGAGCGTCCGCGCCGCCTGCACCTGCGTTTCCTCCAGGCACCGGTGAAGATTCTGGGCACCGACCGGGTGACGGGCCTGCGCACCGAGACACAGCAACTGACCGGTGACGGCTGGGTACGCGGCACCGGTACGTTCACCGACTGGAACGTCCAGGCCGTCTACCGCGCGGTCGGCTACCGCAGTCGGCCAATCGCGGATCTGCCCTTCGACCCGGCGACCGGAACCATCCCGCACGACGCCGGACGGGTGCTGGATCTCGACGGCAACCGGATTCCCGGGCGATACGTGACCGGCTGGATCAAGCGCGGCCCGGTCGGCCTGATCGGCCACACCAAGAAGGACGCGAACGAGACCGTCGCCAGCGTGCTGGCCGACCTGCCGGCACTGGCACCCGCGGCGCACCGCGACCCGGCCGGCGTGCTCGCCCACCTGCGCCGACGCAACGTGGAATTCACCACCTGGTCCGGCTGGCAGAGGTTGGACAGGCACGAGATCGACCTCGGTCGACCCCATGGCCGCAAACGCGTCAAGGTGGTACCCCGCGACGAGATGATCCACATCAGCTCGGGCCGGCGCGGAAAATGACGGAGGCGCGATCCCCGGGGGTCCGGGATCGCGCCTCGCGCCGTTCCTGCTCAGATCACTCGGTCTTCGCCTTCTCCGCGCCGGCCTCTTCGGCCTCTTCGGCGCCCTGCTGGTCCTCGCCGTCGACGACGATGCCAGCGGCCGCCTTGGCGTCGGCGAGCGCGAGGCAGGCCTGCAGCAGCGTCGCCTGGGCCGAGGCTACCGCCGCTTCCGCGGCTTCCTGGTTCTCGGCGTTCTCTTCCTCGGCGGCTGCCTCTTCTTCAGCGGCGGCCTCTTCCTCAGCCTTCTCTTTCTCGGCTGCGGCCTCCTCAGCGGCCTCCATCGCCTTGGACCACTTCTGGGCGAGGGCCTTCCGCTCGGCGCGAGCCTCCTCGGCGGTCTGCTCCTCTTCGGCGGCCTGCTCTTCCTCGGCCGCCTGCTCCCCGGCTGCCTGCTCCTCTTCCGCAGCGGCCTGCTCGTCTTCGACGGCCTGGACGTCCGCCGCGAACTGGTCGCAGGTGGCCTCGAGCTCCTGAGCCGAGGCCAGGGCCGCCCCATTGGCGTCCTGCTCCTGTTCCTGCTCCGGAGCCAGTTCCTCGCCGTCGCAGATCACGTTCTCACCGTTGATCTCCAACGCCTCGCACTGCGACACGTCGAACTGCTGGCCGTTCACCGTGATGAGATCGGCGGCCTTGGCGGTGGTGCCGGCGGAAGCGAGCTGTACGCCCGTGATCCCAGCAGCGATCAGGACACCGCTGACAACCACAGCACCGAGAGCTTTGCGCCGGTTTCCCTGGATGCCCTGGTTTCTGTGGTACGCGCGCAATGCCATCATCACTCCTTGTAGTCGGATGTCGCTGCTTGGTGATGGCGAGTACGGCGCCCGATGGGCCCCGGTTCAACGCCGGCTACTAGGTAACGCTTTCCGGAAGCTTTTCGTGCGCTTAAAACCGCAGGTCAGAGCAGGTGCGGAAAAAGTTGAAATACCTGACCGGATGGGACTCGAATGGTTGCCGTCAATCGACATGATCCATCTGAGGGCGCGCTTCATCACAGACGGTCACGCGGCGACAGCTCTATGGAGATTTCGATCAGGTACAGGACCCAGACCGAGATGTGGAGCCCCGGTCCGCGTCAGTCACAGACCGCTCGCTCCCGCGGGCACCGCGCAGGCCGGCGGCTCGCAGAGCTCGCCGAAATCCCCGGCCCGCGCTGCCTGCTCCGCGCGCCAAACCCCACTCCCGCACCCATCCCGCGGGCCAGCAACGCTGGCCCGCGGGGGCGAACCTTTCGACCGGGCGCGCAGGGTGAGGCCGCGGGAGCAGCGGGCGGGATGCAGTCAAGCCGCCGATCAAGGGAGATCGCGTGGATCAAGGGCAAATGCACGCGGTTTTGAGATCCAACCACGTGTATTCGCCCTTGATCGGCGGGGAGCGCCGGGCGGCGGCGGGGCGCGTGGCGCGGGCGCGGGCGGTGGGAGGGGGGACTGGTGGCGCCGCCTCAGACGCGGGTGATGCGGATCGCGTCCGCGACGACGTAACCGGTGCCGCTGGTCCAGCGGCTCACACCGACCTTGTTGCCCTCTCCGCCCGCGAGCGTGAACACGCCCAGCGACACCCACTGACCGCCGCGCTGCCTCTGGTTGACCCGGACGCTCTGGTTGCCTTCCGGAGTGACGACGAGGTACGGGGTGGAGTCGTTGTAGCCGGGGTCGGCCGGATACCACACGGACACCTCGTAGCTGGCGGTCGCCGGGAGGGTCGCCTGATACCAGGCGGTGTCGCTGGCCGCGATCGGGGCGGCGAAGCGGTAGTCGGGGCCGGAGCGCTGCGCGGAGTAGCTTGACGTGCCCCAGTTCGCGCTCGCCGTGAACTGGCCGGTGGTCGCGTTGTCTACCGTCACGCTGAAGGAGGACGTGCCACCACCGGCCACGTCCAGGTAGTTCCGGTCGATGTGCATCTGTACGCCGTTCCAGGTCTCGGTGACGTCACCGGCGTACTGGTGCAGGCGCTGGTGATTGGCGTAGTAGGCGTCCGGGCAGTACTGGCCGGCGTCGGTGTCGGCGGCACCGTTCCACCATGCGAACCACAGGTGGTCCAGGCGAAGGTACCGCGTGTCGTTGTAGGCACCACACACGTCGGCGATCCCGGACGACCCGCTGGAGTACATGCCGGACAGGTAGCCCAGCGCGTGCAGCCGTTGCGTCCAGCCGGAAAGGTACGACAGCACGGCCGCTTTGCACGACGCGGTGGTCGCGTAGTGCTCGATGTCGTTGTAGATGGCGCTTCCCGCGGGGATGCCGAGCGCCTGTGCGGCGTTGACGGCACTGGAGGCGGCCGTGGCGCCCTGGGAGCGGGCGGTGGTCGGGTCGCTGGACATCTTGGGCGTCCGCGTGCCGCACGGCGCCTGCATGCCGAGTTCGATGGGGATCAGGCGCCAGCCATTGTTGGTCTGGTTCGTCACCCAGGTCGCCGTCAGGTTGGGCTGCGCGCACGAGCGGCTCGCGCCGCTGATGTAGATTCCGACCGCGCGGTACGGCGAGCCGGTCCGCCAGGAGTTCATGGCTGACTGGGACGGTGCCGCGCAGGTGTCGAAACCGCGGCCGAGATAGGTGCCGGGCTGCGGGCCGGCGGCGGCCAGCGTCGTCGTGGTGTCGGTTTCCCGGGTACGCCGAGACAGCAACCGCGCGTCGCTGAGCTCTTCGGCGTCCTGGCCGAGCGTCGCGGAGGCCAGTATCTGACGGGCCACGCCTTCGGTGTCGGGCGTGTGCGCGGCCGTGACGAGTACCGAGGCGCTGGGTACGGCGATGTGGATGGTGCTGTCGTGCGACGCCGGTTGGCGCACGGTTGCCGCACCGCGCGGGGCGATGGCGGTCTGTGCGGTGATGCGGTCAGCGGAGCTGCCGTCGATCGGTTCGATGACCAGGCCGATGGTGCGGCCGGGAAGGTTTGCGGGGCAGGCCGACTGATCCGACGGGTGTCCAAGATAGACGGTCGGGATGTCGAAGCGTACGCAGGCTTCTCGATCGGTGGTCAGGTCGACCGTGCGCCAGGCGGCCGGGACGGCGACCCGGTAGCCGTTGTAGCTGACGGTGCGAACGCCGCTGCCCGCCCGTTCCTGGCTGGCCGCGTCCGCGGACGGTCCGCTGATCGCCGCGCCGAAGCCGGCCGTCGCGGTTGCCAGACATGCCACGCTCACCACAATCCGCTTCATCCGCGACCTCCGTAAGAAATCTCCACAGCGACGTACATGATGGAAACTTCTTACCATATATCGACGGATGCCGCCACGAGACCGTTCATGAGCGGCTAGGGTCGAAGCAGGCGATTCGCAGGGGGCAGCATGCGGACCATCGACTGGCGGCAGGACCGGGTGGTAGCCGTCGACCAGACGCGGCTCCCGCATGACCTCGCCCTGATCGAGATCGACACCGTCGAGGCGCTGATCGACGCGATCAAGCGGCTGGCGATCCGAGGGGCACCCGCGCTGGGCGCGGCCGGCGCGCTCGGGGTGGCGCTGGCCGCGCGGCTCAGCCCGGGCGACACCGAGACCGTCAGGTCCGCCGCCGCGGCCGTCCGCGGCGCCCGGCCCACCGCGGTCAACCTGGCATGGGGTGTCGACCGGGCGCTGACCCGGCTCGACGACGGGCCGGATGCCGTCCTTGCCGAGGCCCTGGCGGTACTCGAGGAAGACGTCGCCTGCAACCGGGCGCTCAGCGAGCGCGGCGCCACGTGGCTGATGGACAACGTCGCCAGCCCGGTGACGATCCAGACCCACTGCAACGCCGGTGCCCTGGCCTGCGTGGAGTGGGGCACGGCGCTTGGTGTGGTGCGCGCGCTCCACGAGCGGGGCGCCCTCGGCCACGTGTACGCCGCGGAGACCCGCCCCCTGCTCCAGGGCGCCCGGCTGACCGTATGGGAGCTGGCGCGGATGAACGTCCCGCACACGCTCGTGGTCGACTCCGCCGCCGCGTCGGTGCTCGCACGCGGGCAGGCCAGGGCGGTCGTGGTCGGCGCCGACCGCGTCACCGCCAACGGCGACGTGATCAACAAGGTCGGCACGTACCCGCTGGCGCTGGCCGCCGCGCACGCCGGGGTACCGATGGTGGTGGCGGCACCCGAGTCGACGATCGACCTGTCGACGCCGACCGGCAAAGACGTCGACATCGAGGTGCGCGGGCCAGACGAGGTGACCAGCTGGGGCGGCGCGCCGGTCGCGCCCGCCGGCACGGGCACGCTCAACTACGCGTTCGACGTGACGCCGGCGGCCCTCGTGACCGCGATCGTCACCGAGAGCCGCGTCATCCTGCCCGCCACGGGCGGTCGCCCCGACGACCGACCGCCCCGGTAGGGGACGCGCAGCGATGCTCGACGCGTGGGACACCGCGGCCGCGCCGCCCTCGGGCAAGCCGCTCGCGCAGCTCGTCTACGGTTCGCGGCTGCTCGGGCGCGAGCCGGGCCTCGTGCTGCACGGCGGCGGCAACACCTCGGTGAAGACCACCGTCACCGACATCACCGGTGACCCGGTCGAGATCCTGCACGTCAAGGGCAGCGGCTGGGACCTGGCGACCATCGAGCCGGCCGGGTTCGCCCCACTGCGCCTGGAGCGGCTGCGGGCGCTGCTGACCCTCGACCGGCTCAGCGACACCGACATGATGAACGAGCTTCGCTGCGCCTCCATCGACGCCGGGGCTCCCGACCCCAGCGTCGAGTCGCTGCTGCACGCGCTGTTGCCGCTCGACGCCGTCCTGCACACCCACGCCGACGCGCTCCTGGCCCTGACCAACCAGCCCGATGGCGCGGAGATCATCGGGAGCGTGTTCGGCGATCGGGTGGTCGTCGTGCCGTACACGATGCCCGGTTTCGATCTGGCGCGACGGTGCGCGGGCCTCGTGCCGGAGGCCATGCACGACGGCGTCGTCGGCGTGGTGCTGCTGGGCCACGGCCTGTTCACCTTCGGTGCCGACGTGGAGGAGGCCTACCGGCGGCACATCGAGCTGATCACCTGTGCCGAACGGCACCTGGCCGAGCATGCCCCGCCGTCGCGGCCACATCCTGCGCCTGCGCCGGTCGACCCGATGCGGATGGCGCGGCTGCGACGCGAGGTGTCCGACACCGCCGGCGTGCCGATGGTGCTCACCCGCCACGACGACCCGGGCATCCTGGCCTTCGTGGCCAGGCCCGACCTGGCGTCGGTCGCGACGCGCGGCCCGGCCACGCCGGACCACGCGCTGCGCACGAAGCGGGTCCCGCTCGTCGGATCGGACGTGGCGGCGTACGCGCGAGACTACCGGCGATACTTCGACGAGCACCGGACCCGGCGCGGTGCATCACTGTCCATGGTGGACCCGGCGCCGCGAGTCATCCTGGAGCCGAGCCTCGGCATGGTGACCGCGGGACGGTCCAGTAAGGACGCCCGGATCGCAGCCGACATCTACCGGCACACCATCGACATCATCGAGATGGCCGAGAGCATCGGGGCCTACCAGGCGCCCTCCGCGGCGGACATCTTCGACGTCGAGTACTGGGAACTTGAGCAGGCCAAGCTGCGCCGTGCAAGTCCCGCACCCGAGTACACCGGCGAGGTCGCGCTGGTGACCGGAGCCGCCTCCGGCATCGGGCGGGCCTGCGCCGGCGCGCTGCGGGCGCGGGGCGCGGCGGTCGTGGGGGTCGACATCGACCAGCGCGTGGCAACCACCGGAGAAGACGACTACCTCGGTGTACAGGCCGACGTGACCGACCCGGCGGCGGTCGACGCCGCGATCGCCCGCGCGGCCGACCGGTTCGGGGGAGTGGACATCGTGGTCGCCGCGGCGGGAGTGTTCCCGGAAAGCCGCACGCTCGACCGTCTCGACATGCGGGCGTGGCGGCGCACCATGGCGGTCAACGTGGACTCCATCGCGTACCTGTTCTCCCGGCTGCATCCGTTTCTGGCGCTCGCACCGCGCGGCGGCCGCGTCGTGCTCATCGCCTCCAAGAACGCCCCGGCGCCCGGGCCCGGCGCGGCGCCGTACTCGGCGTCGAAGGCCGCGGCGCTCCAGCTCGCCCGGGTGGCCGCGCTCGAATGGGCGGCCGACGGCATCCGCGTCAACACCATCCATCCCGACGCGGTGTTCGACACCGGGCTGTGGACCGCCGAACTGCTGCGGGAGCGTGCGGGCAACTACGGCATGACCGTCGAGGAGTACAAGCGGCGCAACCTGCTCGGCGTCGAAATCACCAGCGCACGCGTCGGTGAGCTCGCGGCGACGCTGTGTTCGGACGCGTTCGCCGCGACCACCGGGGCGCAGGTCACCATCGACGGCGGTAACGAGAGGGTCATCTGACTGACCTGGGCTGACCGGCAGGTAGCGTGGTCGGGTGCTTTCTCCGGGAGTTGTGCTCAGCGACCGCTACCAGCTGGAAGAACGGATCGCCACCGGCGGCATGGGCGACGTTTGGCGGGGCACTGACGTGCTGTTGCGGCGCAGCGTCGCGGTCAAGGTGCTGTTGCCGGCGCTGGTATCCGACTCGGAGTTCATCACCCGGTTCCGCGCCGAGGCGAGGCTCGTGGCCGGTCTGCGCCATGCCGGCATCGTGCAGGTGCACGACTACGCCGAGCAGGCGGTCGTCGGCGACAGCCGGCTCGACTACCTCGTCATGGAGTACGTCGAAGGCACGTCGCTGTCGGCGTGGATAAAGACCGTGGGCCGGCTCAGCGTGGCGGAGACCACATCGGTCGTGGCGCAGGCAGCGGAGGCGTTGCAGGTCGCGCACGGGGCCGGCATCGTGCACCGCGACGTCAAGCCGAGCAACCTGCTGGTCCGGCCGGACGGCACCGTCGTGCTGGTCGACTTCGGGGTCGCCCGGTCCGCCGACCTGACCAGCGTCACCCGCCCCAACGTCATCCTGGGGTCGGCGCACTACATGTCACCCGAGCAGGCGTCCGGCCAGTTCGTCACGCCAGCGACCGACATCTACGCGCTCGGTGTGGTCGCCTACTACTGCCTCGCCGGGCGACCGCCGTTCACCGGCGACAATCCGCTACAGATCGTGCTCCAGCGCGTACAGGGCGAGGTGCCCGCCCTGCCGGCGGACGTCCCGCCCGCCGTCGCGGCCGTGGTGGCCCGCGCGCTGGCCACCAACCCCGGCGACCGGTATCCGAGCGCCGCCGCCTTCGCCCAGGCCATCCGCGCCGCACAGGGCGCCACCCGCGGCGGCGCCTCGCCGCCGCCAGCGAGCGCCCGCGCCCCCCCAGCCGC
>NZ_JAIBNX010000199.1 GCF_026130045.1 Micromonospora sp. CPCC 205371 | reverse complement strand
CGTGGGGCGGCGCGCCGTCCGGGCCGTGGGCCGTGCGGGCCGTGCGCCCCCGCCTGCGTCGATCAAGGGCAAACGCACGTGGTTCGATCTCTTTTCCGCGTGCATTCGCCCTTGATCGATGAGATCCCCCTTGACGGGGGCGCCGCGCCTGGTGGGGGGGGGCGGACGCGCGGCCGGGTGGGGCGGCGCGGCCGTGCCGGCGGCGCGCCGCCGGCAAAGGTGTTGCCGGCTGACGGGCGCGACGGCAGACTCGTCGGGTGGATGATTTGAGCGAATCCGGCATTTCGCCGGCACCTGACGCTGTTCGTTCCGGCCGCCGTATGTCGTTCAACTCCGCCGCCACCACCTACCACCGCGGCCGGCCACCGTACCCGGACGCGGTCTTCGACCTGCTCGCCAGCCGCTGCGGGCTACGCCCCGGCGCGCGGGTCCTCGAGATCGGCGCCGGCAACGGCCTGGCGACCGGGCCGCTCCTGGCCGCCGGCGCCCACGTGGTCGCGGTCGAGCCCGGCGCGGATCTCGCCGCGATCCTCGCCGCCACCCACGCGTGTGACCGGCTCGACGTCGTGGTCGCCGACTTCGAGTCCGCCGACCTGCCGGGCGGGTTCGACCTGGCGGTCGCGGCGACGTCGCTGCACTGGCTCGATCCGGCCACCGCCACCGAGAAGATCGCCAGCCTCGTGCGGCCTGGTGGCTGGCTGGCCGCCTGGTGGAACGAGTTCGGCGACACCAACCGGCCGACAGCCTTCCGCGACAGCCTCGATGAGGTGTACCACGACCTGCTGCCCGCCGAACCCAGCTATCGAAACAGCCGCTCGCACGTGCTCGACACCGACATGTGGCGGGGCCGGTTGACCACCGGCGGCTGGTTCGGCGACGTCGCCGTCGATGTCATCGAATGGCATCAGACCCTGACCGCGCAGACCGCGCGCGACCTGTGGTCGACGTTTCCGAACGTCCGCGAGCTGTCCCCGCCGGACCGCGAGCGGTTCCTGACCCGGCTGGCCGCGATCATCGACGATGAGCACGGCGGCACCGTCGACGATCCCCGCCTGACGGTCATCTACACCGCCGCCCGGGTGTAGGGGCGAGCTGCCTCCTCTGTGGCGAATCGGTGCCCCTTCCGGGGGTCCAACTCGCCACAGGCGGCACGCGACGGCGAGCGTCAGAGCGCCCAGTAGGCGTACTTGTCCTCGCTGAAGAGGTTCATCACCTTCAACTGGATCTTTCCGCCCTTGAGGGCCTGCTTGGAACTGTGGTTGGGTCTACCTGGCCACCTGATCGGCTGGCTCGGGTCGCTGGGTGCGGCGGCTTACCCAGCGTTCGAAGAGGAGCGTGGTCAGGGGCGGTACCGAGGCCGCCATGGCCACCGCCGTACGCCAGATCGACCACCGCTCCGCTCGCGCCACCCACACGGTGGCCAGCAGGTGGCGATGAACAGCGCCCCGTGGATCCGGCCGAAGAGCCACACGCCCATCTCGGTGGTGTGCGTGACGTGCTTCAGGTACATGCCGGCCAGCAGCCCGGTCCATGAGATCGCCTCGGCGATCGCGGTCACCCGGAACACTCCGAATGCCTGCATCCGTCTCACTCCTGTCTTTTTCGTACCGCGACGACGGTACGGAACAGAAGCTGAACGTTTGCTGATAGCCCGGGGTCAGGTGGGCAGCGCTTTGCCGTAGACGGTCCACAGGGTGCCGAGGAAGAAGCGGCCGAACTTCTCGAACGCCTTGTGGGAGTGCGGCTCGGTGCGGAAGGTCGTGAGCTGGCGCAGGAAGTCCGGCACGTGGATGGTGATGACGCCGCTGGCCACCACCGGCTCGGCACTGTCTTCGCCGGGCCACAGGTGGCCACTGTAGACGGTCAGGTAGAGCGTGGAGGTGTCGCGCCAGACGTCGAAGCCGGGGTCGTCGTGCACGTTCTTGCGGCCGACCAGGGTCAGCGGGTTGCCGTCGCCGTCGTTGAAGTGCAGGCGGTACCACATGCGGCGCCGCGAGTCGTCGCCGTCGCGGGTGAACAGGTTGAACCAGCCGCGGATCACGGGGAGCCGGCCGCCGAGCAGGTCGCACTCGACGTACCCCGTCGTGCCGGCCTCGTGCGCGGGGTCGGCGACGAACTGGTCGACGTCGTCGACGGTGATCGTCAGGTGGAACATGAACCGCTGGTCCTTGGAGCGGCCCAGTTCGGCTCCGCGGACCGGATCGGCGGATTCCTTCGCGACGAAGCCTTTCATCTCTTCGGTGAAGCTCAGGCTGGTCGGCACGGCGTCTCCCGTCCGGTTGGCGGCTGCGGAGGTGGCAGCGAGCGGGGTGCTGATGATCCGGTCACACGCGCGATCGGCGACCGCGGCGATGGTCAGCGAGGGGTTCGCGCCGACCGGGCCCGGCAGCAGGGCGCCGTCGAGCACGTACAGGCCGGGGAAGCCGAAGACCTCACCGTACGCGTCGCAAGTGCCCTCTTCCGGGTGGCGGCCCATCGGCGCGCCACCGAGCGGGTGGACGGTGACGGCGCGCTTGGCCCACGCGGTCGGCAGGTCGGCGAAGCGGGCGCCGAGGTCCGCGGAGAGGGCGCGCATGGTGCCGCGCAGCCGGTCGAAGTACTCCCGGGACGTCTCGGCCGTCAGCTGGACGTCCAGGTAGTCACCGCGCAGCCGCAGGACGCCGTCGGGGACGTCCCGGCCCATGCCGAGCACGGGGAGTGACCCGTCGCCGAGCCTGCCCGGACCGATGAGGCCGGCGACGAGGCCGGAGATGTTCGAGGCCGGCGCCCGGCTGAACCGGGCACGCAGGCGGGCCAGGGCGAACCGGGCGGCGCGCCGCACCGTGCCGGGCATCTGGGACGCCTCGACCAGCCACTCGGCGAAGACCGGGTATCCGCCGTCTTCGACGTAGAACCCGCGGCCGCTGGCGTCGCCGCCGTCGAGGGCGTCGGGAACCCGGATCGCGCTCGTGATCACCGGGCCGCGGCTGCCCTCGATCCGGCGTAGTCCATTGTGGGCAGTAGGGTCCTTGGCGTCGAGCAGGAACGCCAGTACGTCACCGTTTCCGCTGAAGCGGCTGCCGAGCGTGGTGCTCAGGCCGGGCAGCGCGGCCCGGTTGCGCAGCAGCAGGTACGTCGTGCCGAACGAGCCGGCGGCGAGGATCAGGCGGTCGCAGGTGATCCGGTGCCGTGGCAGGTCGCCGGTGGCGGTCTTGTGCCCCTCGGCCGCGGGATCGTGGATCACATATGACACCTCGTATCCGCCGCCGGCAAGCGGTGCGAACGTGCGCACCTCGCAGCGGGTGCGCAGGTCGGCGCCGTGATGCTTCGCGGCGGACAGGTAGGTGTGGTCGAGGCTGTTCTTGGCGCCGTCGTTGCAGCCGATGTCGCATTCCCCGCACAGGCGGCAGGTGCGGCGCGGCTGACCGTACAGGTGCCCGTATGGCGGGCGGCGGACCGGTGCGCCCGCCCCGGGCGGCCCCCCGGGGCGGGACGCGAACGCCACGGCGGGCGGCGGCCGCTGCCAGGACAGGCCGAGCCGCTCGGCGCTGCGCCGCATCGCCTCGGTCTTGCGGGTGCTCTGGTACGGGTACGGCGTGGCGCCCATCATCCGCTCGACGGCGTCGTAGTGCGGTTCGAGGTCGGCGCGGGTGACCGGCCAGTGCTCGTATCCGCCTCCCGGCAGCGGCGACTCCTCGACGAACCAGCGCTCGTCCTTGCGCAGCAGCACGTTGGCGTAGATCAGCGAGCCGCCACCAAGGCCGCTGGAGACCACCCCATCGAGCTTGCGGAAGGACCATATGTCGAAAAGACCATGGAGTCCCTCGCTGGGGTCCCACAGGTTGCGGCCCATCTCGGCGGGGGTGCGGGCGAAGCTGCCCGGCGGGTACTCCTTGCCGCGCTCCAGCAGCACCACCGAGCGACCGGCCTCGGCGAGCCGGTACGCCGCGACGGAGCCGCCGAAGCCGGAACCCACCACGACGGCGTGGAAGTGCTCTCTCATCAGAGACCCCCTCTCATTCGTAGATAGAGGCGGCTGGCCGTCGACGAATACACTCAGCAACCATGGCTGTCGCGTTCGTGACCGGTGGTTCTGGGTTCGTCGGCGGTGCGCTGATCCGGCGCCTGGTCGCAGACGGTTGGCGGGTGCGGGCGCTGGCTCGCAGCGAGCGGTCGGCGCGGGCGGTTGCCGGGGCCGGTGCCGAGCCGGCGGCGGGCGATCTCGACCGGGTCGACGCGCTCGCCGGTGGCGCCTCCGGAGCCGATGTCGTGTTTCACTGCGCCGCGTTCGTCAAGCAGTGGGGCCGGCGCGAGGAGTACCTGCGGGGCAACGTGACCGGCACCCGTAACGTCATCGAGGCGTGCCGGCGGGCTGGCGTGCCGCGCCTGGTGCATGTGGGCACCGAAGCGGCCATGCTGGCCGGCGAGCCGCTGGTCGGCATCGACGAAGACACACCCCTGCGGCCCGACTCGGCGTCGCCGTACTGCTCCACCAAGGCGATGGCCGAGATGGCGGTTCGCGAGGCCAACGGCGGCGACCTGCGCACCGTGGTGGTGCGGCCCCGGCTGGTGTGGGGGCCCGGAGACAGCACGCTCCTGCCCGCGCTGGTGACAGCCATCCACAAGGGACGGTTCAGGTGGATCGGCGGCGGGCGGCAGCTGACGTCGACGACGTACATCGACAACGCCGTGCACGGGCTGGTGTTGGCGGCCACGGCGAGCGACCCCGGGCCGTCGTACTTCGTGACCGACGGCCCGCCGGTGGTCTTTCGCGACTTCATCACGGAATGGGTCGGCACCCAGGGCGTGAAGATTCCAGACCGTGACCTGTCGCCGGCCGCCGTCCGGTTCGTCGCCGTCGCCGCGGAAGGCGTCTGGCGAACGCTTCGACTTCCGGGCGAGCCGCCGATCACGCGTACGGCCGTGTGGCTGTCGGCGCTGGAGTGCACCGTCGACATCAGCCGGGCCGAAAACGAGCTCGGCTACCGCCCACCGGTGACCCGGGAGCAGGGCATGGCGGCGCTCACTTCGCCGCCGTGACCTGACCCTGGCGGCTGCGGTGCTTTTCCAGGAACCGGAGGAAGTGCGGAAACACGTCCTGCGCGACGGTCGCGCCCATGAACGGGTCCTGGTGCCCGTACCCCGGGAGGATCTGCAGTTCGTGCACCCCCGGGACGATCTTCTCCAGCTCGCGGTGGCACACGATGTTGGAGTCGGTGAAGACCCTGTTCTGGTCGCCGGTGACGAAGAGGACGGGTGTGTCGATCTCGGCGGCGTGCTGGAAGTAGTCGTCGGGCAGCCGGTCGTATGTCGGGTTGCCCGGCTCCATCTTCACCGCGCGACCGGCCTTGACCATCTTGCGGACGTGCCGGTAGTAGTGCACGCTCGTCGCACCGTACAGGTCGCCGCCCCGCCGGTGCGTGACGTCGGCGAGCTTGTCGTGGCTGTACAGGGCCGGCCAGCCGGTGCCCCACATGAGGCTGAGCATGTGGCACGCCGGCACGTCGCATTCGCGGTGGAACGCCGACACGATCTTGGAGAACAGCTTGCCGCGCGACAGTCCGGGATCTTCGCTCCACATCGGATTGAGGTACGTCAGGCCGAGCACCGTCTCGACGCCGAACGGGGCGAGCTGCAGCTTGACCTTCGACCACCCGGGCACCCGCGGCGTGAGCGCGGCGCTGTTGGCGATGACGCTGCTGATGCCGCTGACGGCCTTGCCGAACAGGCTCATGGTGAACGACACGGCGCCGAGGCAGTGCGAGATGACGTGGATGGGCTTGTCGCCGATCTGCCGCCGCATCACCTCGATGGCCGGCGGATAGTCGAACAGCGCGATGTCGTCCATGTTGTACCGGGTCTTGAACAGGTTGTACGAGTGCCGGTTGCTCATCCGGTAGTCCAAGCACCAGACGTCGCTGAACCCGTTGTCGAGCAGGTAGGTCACCAGATTGTAGTGCTCCGGCATGATGAACATGTCGGTCGACGTGGTGAGCCCGTGGATGATCAGCACCGCCTCGCCAGCGGTGCCCCGGCTGAAGCGAAACATGCTCAGCCCGATCTTGTCTTCGGTGTGGAAGTAGTACGGCGTGACGGTCGCGTTCGGCACGCCGGCGAGGGTGTACAGCGGTATCTCACGTGACATGGACTTCTCCGTAGTGCCGGTTGGGATCCACTTTGGCCTCGCGGACCGGGTCCCTGGATGTTCTGGTGTGCATGTAGCGGAAGCCCTGGTGGGCGATGCAGATGTCGTCGAGGCGGGTGGCCAGTTCTTCGAGCACCTCGGGTGACATGCCCTTGCGGCTCATGCCGCAGAAGAACATCAGCTCGCAGAACTGGCCGTCCGGCCGTCCCTGAGCGAGGTACGGCGACTTGATGCTCTTGACGTACACCGAGATGAACGTGAAGCAGCCGTGCTTCTCGCGGAACTCGCGCATCAGGCCGCTGGACTCGCGGAAGAGCTCCTCGTAGCGGCCCAGGGGCGCGAGGACGATGAACATCCGGGTCGGGTCGCCCACAGTGGAGTCGAGAATCTTGTCGGTGAAGAACTCGACGTTCTTGATGGTCGCGTAGCGGGGGCTGACCAGTACACCGCTCATCCCGATGTACTTCATCACCCGGTCGAGACCGCGCGGGAGCCGGCCGGCCACCGCGCCAAGGCCGTGCAGGGCGGTGTACGCGATCCGGTCGCGCAGCCTGGCCCATGCCGACTGACGCGTCGAGTGGTACGCCGAGAACTGCCCGACCGTGAAGCGTCCAAAGTCGACCCACACGCCGCGCTCCATCAGCGCCTCGCCCGGGTTGCGGATCGCGCGCGCCGAGCCGGCGACGAACTTGTCGGCGTTGAGGTAGTGCCGCTGGCTGTTCTTCAGCACGGTGCGGTACTTGTCGACGCGGATGATCCGCACGGTCAGCGTGGCGATCACCCCGTGCCGGCCGAGGCCCGCCAGCACCTGGTGAAACCGCTCCGGATGCTCCGTGCGGCTGCACGTGACCAAGTCGCCGTCCCAGTCGACGTATTCGAGGCTCTGGACGGTATCGACGAAGAGCCCGAACCGGTGTGAGGCCGGGCTGATCCCCCCGACGGAGGCGAAGCCTCCGACGGTGATGTGGTTGTGGTCGCCGATGATCGGCAGGCCGAGCCCGCTGACGGCGAGCAACTCGTCCACATCGGCGGAGACCGCGCCCGACTGCACGGTGGCGGTCATCGCCTCCTCGTCGACCTCGACCACCCGGTTGAGCTTCTCGGTGAGCAGCAGGCTGCCGCCGTCGGTGAGCACGAGGTCGTTGCTGGAGTGGCCTTTACTGCGGATGGCGAGGCGCTCGCCCAGCGCCTTGGTCTCCTTGACGGCCCTGACGATGTCGTCGGTGGTCCGCGGCAGGTAGACCTTGAACGGGATCTTGGGCGGGACCGACGGATCGGCGACGCGTGACCAGTCGTACCCGAGACTGTCGATGCTGTCGTGGGTGAACGTCTCGTGGCTGTTGATCCGCTTCTTCCAGCCGGGCAGCCCGACGGCCACTGTGCGGCGCGGCATGCCGATTCTCCCCTCTAACCGGCTCGCTCGACCCGCTCCTTGAGCGCCATGTCAAGCCGCCGGTAGCCGTCCAGAATCTGTCTCCTCAACAGAGGCATCAGCAGCGGCGCGAATACACCGCTGCCGGTTTCCGACTGAATGAACCGGCACCGGGACTGGCCGAGCGGTTCCAGCACGAACCGCCGTTCGACGTCGAAAAGTCGCGGCAGGAACTGGCGGGCCAGCCAGCGCACCTCCCGGGGCTCGTCCACCACGGTCAGCGTGGGGCGCAGATTGACCATCCGGCGCCCGAGGCGCAGCGTGATCGCGATCCGCTCACCCGGCGCCAAAGTGCCCTCGGCCTTCCGGATGAACGGGTTCCACGACGGGTACGAGCGGAAGTCGGTGAACACCGCCCAGACTTTTTTGGGACTGGCCCCGATTTCGATCTCTGTCCGGACCTCCTTCATGGTGTGAACACGCTAGAGACCCCTCCGGCGAGCCCCAACCCAGATGCCGGAAAGTCGACTGTCACCCGGCTGGGCGCGGTGCGCTGGCTCTCGCCCACCGAGCTGGTCCGCACCGGCCTCAAGGCCGTCCTCGCCGCCGTCTTCGGCCAGTACGCCGACCGGCGGGAGATGCAGCAGGGGCCGATGTTCGAGCAATCTTCCTTCGAGCATCCCGCCACGGGCGAGTTCTGGTTCGACTACGTCAGCGACCTCGGAGACGGCTCCGCGGCGACGTACTCGGTGGCCAGCCTGCCCGCCAGCGACCTCGACCCGCCGGACGCCGGCGTCGTCCTGCCGCGCGGCAGCGTGCTGGTCATGGGCGGCGACCAGGTCTATCCGTTCGGCGACGTGGCGGCCTACGAGCAGCGTACGACCGAGGTGTACGCGGCCGCGCTCCCGCAGCCGGCCGATGGCACGACGGCCGACAGCCCGGTCCTGTACGCGATACCGGGCAACCACGACTGGTACGACGGGTTGACCGCGTTCCTGCGGGTGTTCGGGCAGCAGGCCGACATCGGAGGCTGGTGTACCCGCCAGAAGCGCTCCTACTTCGCGCTGGACCTGCCGCACGGCTGGTGGCTGCTCGCGATCGACATCCAGCTCGACACCTACATCGACAAGCCGCAGCTGGAGTACTTCAAGAAGGTCGCGGAGAAGATCGGCGACGGCGACTCGGTGGTCGTCTGCACGGCGGTGCCGAGCTGGTACGACGAGACCGACTCCTCCATCGATCGGCTGGCGTACTTCCTGCGGTACAGCCTGGGGGAGCGGGCGCGGCAGGTGCGGGTCGTGCTGACCGGCGACGTGCACCACTACGCGCGGTACCAGAGCGACCAGCCCGGCACCCCGATCCTGGTCACCGCCGGCACCGGCGGGGCGTACGCGTCAGCGACCCACCTGCTGCCGGAGAAGCTGCCGGTCTCCGCCAAGCTCTCCGACACCCGCGCCGACTCCACCGCCAGGGTGACGTACGAGCGCCGCGGCGACACCTGGCCGCCACAGGCGGAGTCCAGCCGCGTCTCCTGGACGGTGCTGTGGCGGCTCGCCACCCGCAACTGGACGCTGCTGCTGGTCTTCGCCGGCCTGTACGGGCTGATCAGCGCCGCGACCCTGTTCGATGGGTGGCTGTGGGTCGTCGCGCTGCTCGCGGCGGCGGCCGGCGGAGCGGTCGCGTTCACCCACCCCAAGACCGGGGGACGATGGCGCAGGTGGCGCTACGGTGCCGGGCTGGCGGTGCTCCAACTCGCGCCCGCCGTCGCGACGGTCGTGTACTTCGCCCGAACCGTCGACGAGTGGGGGTGGCTGGCGCAGGCCGGCGCGGTGGTCGCGGCGGCTCTCGTGGGCGGCGTCGTGGTGGCTGAGCTGCTGGCGGCCTGGCTGCTGGTCGTGTCGCGGCGGCAGGTCAATGTGAACGAGCTGTTCGCGGCGCTGTCGCTGGAGGACTACAAGGGCTTCCTGCGCTGCCGGATCGCGGCGGACGGCGCGCTGACCATCTTCCCGATCGGCCTGCGCAAGTCGGTGCGCGCCTGGCAGCCCGCGACCGGCGACAAGGGCCCGCGCCTCATCCCGAGGGAGCCCGAGAAGCTCGACGTCCGCCTCATCGAACCCCCGGTACGGGTTACCCGCACCGAGAGGTGACGGTGCCTACTTGCCGAAGCCGAGCGTGAGTCCACTGAGGAGCTGACGGCGGCCGAGGGCGTACAGGACGAGGATCGGCAACGTCGCCAGGACCACGGACGCGAGCACGGCGGGGACGTTGACGCCGTACTCGCCCTGGAACGTCCACAGGGCCAGCGGAAGGGTGCGCTGCTCGGGACTCTGCGTGAGGATCAGGGGCAGCAGGAAGCCGTTCCAGATACTCAGTCCATTGTAGATAGACACGGTGACGAGGGCTGGCCTGGTCAACGGAAACGCCAGATGCCACAGGGTGCGCCATTCGGTGGCACCGTCCATTCGCATCGACTCGAAGAGCTCCTTCGGCACGTCGCGGATGAAGTTGGCCAGTACCAGCACCGACAGCGGCACCGCGAACGCGATCGACGGCAGGATGATGGCGAGCAGGGTGTCGTACATCTGCAGCCGGATGATGATCAGGTAAACCGGGATGATGGTGGCCTGCAAGGGAATGGCGAGTCCCATGAGGAACAGCACGTTGGTCCAGCGCAGAAACCGGCTGCCGGCCGAGGCGCGGACGATCGCGTAGGCGGCCATGAACGAGACCAGGACGGCGGGCACGACGGAGCCGACCGTCACGATGATGCTGTTTGTCAGGTAGCGGGCGAACTCCGACTCGATGACCAGCCGGTAATTCTCCAGCGTCGGGTCGGATGGCGGGGCGAGCGGGTTCTGGGCGTAGTAGCTGGAGCGCTCCTTGAGGCTGGTGATGACGATCCAGTAGAGCGGCACAACGACGATCACCAGCCACACCCAGCCGGCCAGCCCGCCCGGCCAGTTGAAGCGCCCGATGCCGGCGCCCCGGGCACGGCCCCGTGGCCCCTGCCCGGTCGGCGCGTCGGCCGCCCGGCCGGTATCGGTCGTCAGCGTCGCCATGTCACATTCCTTCCTGCTGGCTCGCGCTGGCGTCGCGGCCGCCGAGCCGGCGCAGCAGCAGCGCCAGCGCCAGGCCGACAAGGACGAGAATGACCGCGATGGCGCTCGCCGGACCCATCAGGTTGGCCTGGAAGCCCCGCTTGTACATGTCGAGGGCCAGCACGCGGGTCGCGTCGCCGGGACCGCCCTCGGTGAGCACGAAGATCAGGTCGAAGAAGGTCAGCGACCCGACGACCATCAGCGTCGACGAGGTGATGATCGTGTACTTGAGCTGGGGCAGCGTGATGCTGAAGAACTGGCGGAGCCGCCCCGCACCGTCGATCTGCGCCGCCTCGTACAGAGCAACCGGGATCTGCCGCACCCCGCCCTGGTAGATCAGCGCGTGGAACGGTATGAACTGCCAGGACACCACGAAGACGACGACGCCGAGCGCGAGGGTGCCGCGGCCCAGCCAGTCCTGTGCCAGGAACGAGAAGCCCAGGCCGGCGCCGAGGCCGAAGTTGGGGTCCAGCAACGCCTTGTACGTGATGGCGAGCGCCGCCGAGCTCAGCAGCAGCGGCACGACGTAGACGATGGCCAGGATCTCGCGGTATCGCTGGCGCCCGGCCAGGAACACGCCCATGAGCAGGCTCATCGGTGTCTGGAAGGCCCACGACAGCGCCATCACCAGGAACGTCACCCACAGCGCGTGCGGCAGGCCGGGGTCGGTGAGCACCGTGCGCCAGCTGTCGAGGCCGGCCGGGTGGATCGCCCCGATCCCGTCCCAGCGGGTGAAGCTGAGCAGCAGCACGCCAGCGAGGGGTACGACTCCGAAGGCGACGAAGATCGTCAGCGCGGGCAGGGCCATCCATCCGATCGACCCGCTACGCCCGCCGGTCGAGCCGGTCGCTGGCCGAACCCGGACGGCGGGCGGAGCGAGGCCTGTCATTGGCCGATGACCTGGTTCATGTTGTCGACGTACTGCTGCGGTGTGATCGACAATTGGAAGAGTTTGGCTATGTTGTCCAGCAGCTTCTCCGCGGCGGTCGGGCTCAGCGCCTGGTCCCAGGACTGCGCGAAGACCTTCGCCTTGCTCGCGGTCTCGTTGACGAATGTGAGGAACTCGGGGGCCTTGGAGCTGGAGATCTTGCTTTCGCTGCCCTTGACGATGGGTACGCCACCGGTGTCCAGCCACTCGCCGATCTCGGTGTCGTCGAGTACCGCGGTGCTGAAGAACTTCTTGGCGATCTCCTTCTGCTCGGCGGTCGCCTTCGAGGAGATCGACAGGTACTGGCCCGGGTTTCCGACGGTGTTGCTCGGGTCGCCCTTGCCACCCTCGACGGGCGGGAAGTTCATGAAGCCGAGGTTGCCGCCGGAGACGAAGTCGCCGCCCTCTTCCGCCATGGAGCCGTACGTCCACGTGCCGTGCAACATCATGGCGGCCTTGCCGGTGTAGAGCAGGGCCTGGTCGGCGTTGGCGTCGGCGACGACCGAGGAGAAGCCCTTGACGAAGCCGTTGGCCTTGACCAGATCCTGGACCTTCGTCAGCGCATCGAGCGCCGCGGGGTTCGACCAGGCGCCCTTCTCGCCGTCGAAGACGGCCTGGAACACCTCGGGGCCGCCGATGCGGTCGAAGAGGAACTCCAGCCACATCATGTTGGTCCACCGGGACTGGCCGGCAAGCGAGAACGGCGCGATGCCCGCCGCGTTGAACCTCGGCACCAGCGCCATGATCTCGCCCCACGACTGCGGCGGCTCGGCCTTGATCTTGTCGAACGCCCGCTTGTCATAGAACAGCACGATCGGCTCGACCGTCTCGCACGGCATCGCGTAGATCTTGCCGTTGACCGTCGCGGCGCCGAACGACGACGGGAACAGCCGGTCCTTGACCGCGGCATTCTGGGCGAACCAGTCCGTCAGGTCGTCGACCTGGCCGGCGTCCACCCAACTCTTCAGGCCGCCGCCACCCCAGCCCCAGATGATGGTCGGCGCCTGGCCGGCGCCGATCGCGGTCCTGATCTTCGTCTTGTACGCGTCGTTCTCGAACGCGGTCGGTTTGATTTGACTGTCGGAGTTCGCCTTGTTGAAGCGGTTGACGGTGTTTGTGCGGATCTGCTCGCCCGGCGCACCGGTCAGGTACCAGTAGGTGGCTTCGCTGCCACCCTCGCCCTGACCCGGCCCCGAACTACCGCAGGCGGCGAGCGCCACCCCCGCGCCGGTGCCGGCCGCGAGGTTGAGGAAACTCCGTCGGGACATCGCACGTTGTGCCACGCTTACCTCCGGATACCGGAAAGTTTACGGAGAGATTCAGGCCAACGTATGTACCGGACGGAGGCGTGTCAATATCGGCCGCAGTCGACGCGGCGGTCGCGCGGCGCTCGTCGTTAGCGAAACTTTCGGGGAAAGCGCATGCCCGGGATCGAGCCTGGAGCACCCTAAACCGACCGTGCGTCCGAGACGCGGCGGCAGGGTGTTGCCGCCGCGCCGCGTGGCGCGGCGGGGGCCCCGGCCCCACGCCCCCGGCGGCCGGGCGGCGCGGCACCGCCGTCGCTCCCACGCCTCGGCGCCGCACCCGGCGAGTCCATTGTGGCCATTGGTGCGGCGCGTCGAGTCGCGTCAGTACGTGACGTCCTCGACCTCTTCGTACGCCATGAAGTCGCGGGCGTCGACGCCGGCCCGCTCCTGCGCCTCCTTCAACTCTGTGCTCTGCGAGAACCTGCGCGCCTCGTCGGCATCCCGGTACTCGGTGACGACGAGGATCTTGCTGGGGTCGTCGAGAGCGCGGTAGAGCCGGTGGCCGGTGGCGCCGTGCTCGCGCCTGACCGAACCCATCTCATCGAAGACGGGCTTGAAGGCGTCGAAGTCCCGGACATGGAGCTGGGCGATGAGCTTCACGGTCATGATGGCCCTCCATGGGGATTTGTCGTACTTAACCGCCTTTCACGCTACGCTGAGCGCCCTCCGCTCGCTGAAGGATCGCGATGCGCGCACCGCCGCCCTCACCCCACGTCGCGCCGCGCTCCCCGTCCGTCGAGACGGAGCCGCGCACGCGCCGCCACAGCGCCCGGGACGGGCGGCGGCCGTGGCGGGCGCGCCGATCAAGGAGATCTCCATCGATCAAGGGCGAACCCACGCGGAAGAGAGATCGAACCACGTGCGTTCGCCCTTGATCGGCGGGGATAGGGGGCGCGGAGGCTGGCGGTCTCCGCGGCGGTGGGAGAGGGGGCGGGCGGGGGGCGGGCTGGTTCAGGTGGCGGGTTGGTGGCCGGCCACGGGCTCCAGCGTGGGCTTGGCCGGCGCTGCGGGCGTGCGGGGTAGGCGGCGGCGCAGCCAGCCGGGAAGCCACCAGTTGGCGGGGCCGAGCAGCGTCATGGCGGCGGGCAGGAGGAACAGCCGGACGACGGTGGCGTCGAGCAGTACGGCGGTGGCCAGGCCGATACCGATCATCTTGGTGAACGGTGAAGGGTTGGCGACGAAGGAGAGGAACACGGCGGTCATGATGAGCGCGGCGGAGGTGATCACCCGGCCGGTGCTGGCGAGGCCGCGGGCGATCGATTCCGTGGTGTCGCCGCTGGCGTTGTACTCCTCGCGGATGCGCGAGAGCAGGAACACCTCGTAGTCCATGGACAGTCCGAAGAGGACGGCAAAGAAGATCGTGGGCAGTGGTGAGGCGATCGTGACGGTGTCCTCTGTGAACCATCCCCATTGGAACACCGCGACCACCACCCCGTAGGCGCCGCCGATCGACAACAGGTTCATCAGGACGGCCTTGAGCGGCACCAGGATGGACCGGAACACCAGCATCAGCAACAGGAACGACGCGGCCAGGATGGCGCCCACGAAGATGGGCAGCGTCGTGGCGAGATGGTGGGTTAGGTCGTCGGTCATGGCGGTGAGGCCGGCGATATGAGCGTTGTCGGGCACCATGCCGCGGACGCGCTCCAGGGTCCGCGACGTGGCGGGGTCGGCGGGTGCGGTGGTGGCGGTCACGCGCAGCACGACCGTGTCGTTGGCGGGCGACGTCGTAGGCTGGCCGACCGAGGCGATACCGGGAACCGCCGCGACGCGTTGAGAGAGCGCCGGTATGTCGCCGGCGGTGGCGCCCGGGCTGCGCAGGTCGACGACGAGGAGCAGGGGACCGTTGATTCCCGGGCCGAACCCGTCGGCCAGCAGGTCGTATGCGCGCCGTTCGGTGGTGCTCGTCGACTCGTCTCCGGCGTCGGGAAAGGCGGTCCGCATCGCCAGCGCCGGGGCGGCGAGGGTGAGCAGGAGCGCGGTCGCCGCGATGAGGTACGCCCACGGCCTTCTCGCGATGTGGTGTGCCAGACGCCACCAACCGGTGCCGCGCGTGCGCCGCCGGCGCCACGGGAGTCGCCCTCGGTCAAGGCGGTCGCCGAGCAGCGTGAGGATGGCGGGAAGAAGCGTCAACGCGGCGGTGGCGGCGCCGAGAACCACCAATGCGGTGCTGAGCCCTATCGATACCAGAAAGCCCATGCCGGTCAGCAGGAGAGCCGCCATCGCGACGATGACGGTACCGCCGGCGAAAACGACCGCGGAGCCGGCGCGGCCCATGGCCTTGACCAGCGCGGTGCTGTTGTCCGCGCCTCCGGCGCGGTTTTCGCGGTAGCGGGCCGTGATGAACAAGGCGTAGTCGATGCCGACGCCCAGCCCGATCATCGCGGCGATCGTCGGCGCAGCGGTGGAAACGTCCATCGTGTTGGCCAGCAACGCGATGCCGGCGAGCCCGGCCGCGACGACGACCAAGGCGAGCGCGATCGGCACCAGCGCGGCCACGACCGTGCCGAAGGCCACGAGCAGGATGACCAGTGCGGCCAGCAGCCCGACCACTTCCGCGCCGGACGTCTGCGTCTCCGAGTTGATGAATGCCGCGTCGCCGCCGAGCTCCGCCGTCAAACCGGCTTGGCGGGCCGGTTCCAGCGCGCCGCTGATCGCCTTGAAGGGAGCGGAGCCGAGCCGCGTCGCGGGCGCGTCGAAGGCGATCTCGGCGTACGCGACGCGCCCGTCGGGCGAGACGGTGCCCGCGGCGAACGGGTTCGCCACCGTGCTGACGCGCTCGCCGGCCGCGATCCGCGTGACCGCGGCGTCGACGGCGGGCCGATGCTGCTCCAACCGCTGGCCGTCAGGCGCGGCGAACACCGCCAGCGCGGTGCCGCTGGCCGCCTCCGGGAACCGCTCTTCGAGCAGCTGCCTCGCCCGCTCGCTCTGGCTGCCTGGGGCGACGAAGTCGTCGGCGAAGGCGCCGCCGGCCATGCCGGCCAGCGCGATGATGACGGCGGTGGCGACCGCCCAGGCTGCGATCGTCGTCCATGGCCTGCGGGCGCTGGCCGCGCCCAGGCGGCGGGTGAAGGAACTCATGGCCGCCATCGTGGGCGGCGCCACCGGTCGCCGTCTCCCGGCGGGAGACGGGCAGGAACGGGGCGCGGCCTCCGC
>NZ_JAIBNX010000198.1:11711-15997 GCF_026130045.1 Micromonospora sp. CPCC 205371 | reverse complement strand
GGGGGGGGGGGGGGGGGGGGGGGGGGGGGGGGGGGGGGGGGGGGGGGGGGGGCCGGGCGGCGGCCGCGGGGCGGGGGCCGACGGCCACCCTCTCCGTATTACTGCTACAGGTACTGGCCGGTGTTGCTCACGGTGTCGATGGAGCGGCCGGCCTCGGCGCCCTTGCCGCCGGAGACCAGCGTGCGGATGTAGACGATCCGCTCGCCCTTCTTGCCGGAGATCCGTGCCCAGTCGTCCGGGTTCGTGGTGTTGGGCAGGTCTTCGTTTTCGCGGAACTCGTCGACGCAGGCGTCGAGCAG
Source organism: Micromonospora sp. CPCC 205371 (assembly GCF_026130045.1). Lineage (GTDB taxonomy): Bacteria > Actinomycetota > Actinomycetes > Mycobacteriales > Micromonosporaceae > Phytohabitans. Next base: position 15,698 of record NZ_JAIBNX010000198.1, on the reverse strand, counting down.
GTGCTGCAGACGAAGGCCCTTGCGCCCCGACGACAGGAACTCCTTGATCGCCATCTTCTTGCCGCGATCGACGATGTTCTGGATCATGGCGCCGGAGTTGAAGTCCTTGAAGTACAGGACCTCCTTGTCGCCGTTCGCGTAGGTCACCTCGAGGAAGCGGTTCTCCTCGGTCTCGGAGTACATCCGCAGCACGACCGCCTCGATCATCGCGGCGACCGTGGCCTGGGCGTCGCCGCCGTGCTCGGTCAGGTCGTCCGGGTGGAGCGGGAGGCCGGTGAGGATGTACTTCGAGAAGATGTCCTTCGCCGCCTCGGCGTCCGGACGCTCGATCTTGATTTTCACGTCGAGACGGCCGGGGCGCAGGATGGCCGGGTCGATCATGTCTTCCCGGTTGGAGGCGCCGATGACGATGACGTTTTCGAGCCCTTCGACGCCGTCGATCTCGGACAGGAGCTGCGGGACGATCGTGTTTTCCACGTCGGACGAGACGCCGGAGCCGCGGGTGCGGAACACGGAGTCCATCTCGTCGAAGAACACGATGACCGGAGTGCCCTCGCCGGCCTTCTCCCGAGCCCGCTGGAAGATCAGGCGGATGTGCCGCTCGGTCTCGCCAACGTACTTGTTGAGCAGCTCAGGACCCTTGATGTTCAGGAAGTAGCTGGTGTGCTTCTCCTGACCACGGCGCTCGGCGATCTTCTTGGCGAGCGAGTTGGCGACCGCCTTGGCGATGAGCGTCTTGCCGCAGCCGGGAGGCCCGTACAGCAGGATGCCCTTCGGTGGGCGGAGCTGGTGCTCGCGGAAGAGGTCGGCGTGCAGGAACGGCAGCTCCACCGCGTCGCGGATCTGCTCGATCTGGGTGTGCAGGCCGCCGATGTCTTCGTAGCCGACGTCGGGCACCTCTTCGAGGACGAGCTCCTCGACCTCGCTCTTCGGGATGCGCTCGTACGCGTACGCCGAGCGCGGCTCGATCATCAGGGAGTCGCCGGCCCGCAAGGGGTTGCCGATGAGCGTGTCGGCCAGGTGGACGATCCGCTCCTCGTCGGCGTGGGACACCACGAGCGCCCGGTCACCCGGTGCGCCGTCGAGACCCTCCAGGACCTCCTTGAGCATGACCACCTCGCCGACCCGTTCGAACCCGAACGCGTCGACGATGTTGAGCGCGTCATTGAGCAGGACTTCCTGCCCGCGGCGCAGCTCGTCGGTGTCGAGTGACGGCGAGACCGCCACCCGCAGCTTCCGGCCGCCGGTGAAGACGTCGACCGTGCCGTCGTCGTGCTTGGTCAGGAAGACGCCGTAACCGCTCGGCGGCTGTGCCAGGCGGTCGATCTCTTCCTTGAGCGTGACGATCTGGGCTCGAGCTTCCTTGAGGGTGCTCACGAGCCGCTCGTTGTTTTCGGTCAGTCGGGCCAGCTGCGCCTGCGTTGCCGCGAGCCGCTCCTCGAGCTGCCGGACGTGTCGGGGGCTTTCGGTCAGCTTGCGCCGCACCAAGGCCAGTTCCTCTTGAAGGAACGCGACCTGAGTGGAGAGATCGTGGGCCTCCTTCTCCCACCGTGCGGCGCGCGAATCCGCGTCGTCGCTGCGTGCCACGTCCCACCTCCCCGGGGGCTCGAACGTTCTGCCTTAAACACTAACCGGTACGAGGGCGATTCGAACCCACGCAACACCCTCGTCACCGAAGCTTGATCGTTACGGCGCGCGAAACGCCGGGCGACACGCAAAAAAAGAACTCACAGTGTCGGACGCCCGACCATCGAGGCGACAAGCCGGGCGAACTCCTCCAGCCGGGCGATCTGCCCCGCACCGCCGTCGTCGAGCGTCTTGCCGAACCGCAACGCGTCATGGCGTACCGCCTGCTGGTCTTCACCAGGCGCGGCCGGGGTGGCGCCGGACTCGTCAAGCGAGCTGAGCAGCAAATATACGTCGATGCTGTCGACCCTGGCCTGGCCGCTCGGGGTCCTGGTGAGGCGCCGGCGGCAGCCCACCTCGGTGACCGTGGAGAGCGGTACGACGCGCAGCGAGGAGGTCATCGACCCGGGCGGCCCGTCGCCGGGGGCGACGTCTTCGCCGTGCCACAGGATGAGACGGCTGCCGTCGCAGACCACGACCTCCTGCCAGACGCCGTTGACCTCGTTGACGAAGCGTTCGAGGGTGAACCCGAGCACAGTCGCCCCGCGCAGCACCCCGCCGAGAGCCTCCAGGGCCACCTCAGGGTCGCGCAGGTAGGCGCGCGCCGCCGAGTCCAGGTCCTGGTACGGCGACCAGTCGGGGAACACCGCTGGCAACTCGCCACCCCCGAACGCGGGCCTACTCATCGACGCTCGTGCCCTCCCCCCGCTGTGCCTCGCGACGCAGGCGGTATGCCTCCGCGCCCTTGCTCGGCTTGCGCCGGCGCGGCGGCGCGGTGACGCCGGGTGCCAGCTTGCGCGCCGAGACGAGAAACGCGGTGTGAGCGATCATACGGTGATCCGGGCGCACCGCGAGCCCTTCCGCGTGCCAGTCGCGCACCAGCGACTCCCACGCGCGCGGCTCGGTGAAGCCGCCGCGCTCGCGCAGCGCCTCGACGAGCTCGGAGAGCTGGGGGGTCGTGGCCACGTACCCGATGAAGACGCCACCGGGCACGAGCGCCCGCTCGACCAGGTCGAGCGCCTCCCACGGAGTCAGCATGTCGAGGATGATCCGGTCGAAACCGGTCTCGGCACACTCGGCCACGTCGCCCACGTGCAGCTTCCACGCGGGGTGCGGCCCGCCGAAGAACGCCTCGACGTTGCGCCGGGCGATCGCCGCGAAGTCTTCGCGCAGCTCGTAGGAGTGCAACTCGCCGGACGAGCCGATGGCCCGCAGCAGCCAGTTGCTCAGCGCGCCAGACCCGGCGCCCGCCTCCAGCACCTTGGCGCCCGGGAAGACGTCGCCCATCGCGACGATCTGCGCGGCGTCCTTGGGGTAGATCACCTGCGCGCCGCGCGGCATCGAGAGCACGTAGTCGGACAGCAGGGGGCGCAGCGCCAGGTAGGCCGTGCCGCCGGAGGACGTCACCACGCTGCCGTCGGGCAGGCCGATCAGCGCGTCGTGCTCGAGCGCACCGCGGTGGGTGTGGAACGACCGCCCGGGCTCCAGCACGATCGTGTGCATGCGGCCCTTGGGGTCGGTGAGCTGCACCCGGTCGCCGGGGCGGAAGGGCCCCCGGTGGGCGGGCGTGAGCTCGATGTCAGACAGCGCGGTGGTCATGCGCCGCCTCCCGCAGCCGGCCCGGAGTCGAGGGAGCTGTGAGGGCGCGCCGCGCGCAGCCGCCACGAAGCGGAGGGAGCGCCAGCTAGCTCAGTCATCGTTTGTTCTCCGTTTGGGCTCCAGGAGCTGTGCCAGGTCGGCGACGTGTAGAACGCCGACCACATCTTCGCCTGAGGTCACGAGGTACTGCGCACCCGGGTGCGCCTGCACCGTTTTGATCACCTGCTCGCCACTCAGATCGACCGGCATCGCGTAGATGCCGTCGATGCCGCGGGACACTGAGTCGACCGCCACCCACGGGCGGCGCTCGAGCGGCACCGCGGCCGCCGCGGCCCGGTCGACCAGCGCGACCAGCCTGCCGGCGGCGTCGGACACGCCGAGCGAAGCGTCGGCGCCGCGCCGCTGGGCCTCCGCGAGGGGCGTTCCGGTCGGTACCGCGAACACCGGCCGCGCGAGGCTGGCCAGGTCGATCAGCGGGAACCGTCGACTGATGCGCGCCGCCCGGATGGACTGCCCGGCCCCCTGCCACAGGGTGAACGCCACCAGGAGCATGAACGCCAGCCCGAACGGCGAGAGCAGGCCGGTCGCCGTGAGCAGGGCGACCACCAGTGCGGTGCCGATCGCGACCGCCCGGCCGACCCAGCCGGCGACCTCGGTGCCGAGGTGCCGGTCGCGGGTGGCCGCCCACACGCCGGCGCGCAGCGCCTGGGCGGCCGCCCGCGGGGGGGCGGGGGCGGGGGGGGGGGGGCGGGGCGCCCGGAC
>NZ_JAIBNX010000198.1:10725-11701 GCF_026130045.1 Micromonospora sp. CPCC 205371 | reverse complement strand
GGCGCGCTCGCCCCCCGCCCGGCCCCCCCGGCCGGCGCCCCCGGTGCGGAGGCGCCGCTCGCGGGGGCCCGCCCCCACGCGGGCGCGCAGCGCCCGCCCGCCGTCGAGCGGCAGGCCGGGCAGCGAGTTGAAGACCGCGACCACGATGTTGCTGATCGCGAGCTGGAACGCGAGCTGGTGCGGGAGCGTGCGCTCGGGCAGCGCGGCGGTCGCGAACGCCGCCGCCACGCCGAGGACCAGGGAGACGGCGGGCCCGGCGAGCGAGACCAGCAGGTCGACCTTGGGGCTGGGCGCGTCGCGGTCCATCTCCGTGTATCCGCCGAGCAGTTCCAGCGTGATCCCGCGCACACCGATGCCGTACCGGCGTGCCGTGAGCGCGTGGCCCAGCTCGTGCAGCAGCACGGAGCCGAGCAGGCAGACCACGAAACCGAAGCCGACGGCGTATCCGGCGAGCTGCGACAGCTCCAGCCGATCACGCACGAACTCGCCGTACAGCACCGTCACGAGCAGCGCGAGCAGCAGCATCGAGGCGTTCAGGTACAGCGGGACGCCGAAGACCCGGCCAAGCGTCAGTCCGGGCCGGCGCTCGGTCGGTTCTTGTGACACGCCTTCGATGCTACGGGTTGCCAGGCGCGGCGCGCCGAACTGTCATACCGGTGCCATAGCCTTTCCTCCATGACGGTGGCGGAGCAGGCGGCACAAGAGATCAGGTACCCGACGCTGTCGCCGTCGCGGGCGGCCGACTTCAAGACCTGCCCGCTGCTCTACCGTTTCCGCAGCATCGACCGGCTGCCCGAGCGCCCGACCTCCGACCAGGCTCGCGGCACGCTCGTGCACGCCGTGCTGGAGCGCCTGTTCGACCTGCCGGCCGCCGAGCGCGTGCCAGCGGCGGGCGCCGGCTTGGGGGCACCGGGGGGGGGGGGGCTCGCTGCCGGGGGGCCCCGCCCCGCGGGGCTGCGGGGCCGAGGGGGCGGGG
>NZ_JAIBNX010000198.1:7820-10715 GCF_026130045.1 Micromonospora sp. CPCC 205371 | reverse complement strand
GCCGCCCGACTTGGTGACCCCGGAGGGGGAGCGCCTCGTTGCCGAGGCGCCCGACCTGGCGGATCTGGTGACCGAAGGCGGCGAGGAGTTCTTCGCGTCGACACGCGAGCTCCTCGAGGGGTATTTCACTGTGGAGGATCCACGCCGGCTGGAGCCCGCCGAGCGGGAGACCCTCATCGCCACCCTGGTCGACGAGCAGCTCCTGATCCGGGGCTACGTCGACCGTCTCGACGTGTCGCCGGCGGGCGACCTGCGGGTCGTCGACTACAAGACCGGCGGGGCGCCGCGCGAGGCGTTCGAGGCGCGGGCGCTGTTCCAGCTCAAGTTCTACGCGCTGGTGCTGTGGCGCACCCGCGGCGTCGTGCCGCGCGTGCTCCGCTTGCTGTACCTGCGGGATCAGGAGATCTGCGACTACTCCCCCGACGCCGAGGAGCTGGCCCGCTTCGAGCGCACGCTGCTGGCGCTCTGGCGGGCGATCGAGCAGGCGACGGCCACCCGCGACTTCCGCCCGAAGCCCAGCCGGCTCTGCGACTGGTGCAGCCACCAGGCGCTGTGCCCGGCATTCGGCGGCACCCCGCCACCATTTCCGGAGCCCACCCGCGAGGCCGGGCAGGAGACGGGCGCACAGCCCCTCCTCCTCGCGGAGGATGACCGCCTCACCACCAGCGAGGAAGGAACACCGCCGGTTACCGGATAGTTTCGCCTCATGGCACAGGTAGCCCGCGAGGGAGCTGGCGCGGCGGCGCCTGGACTGAGCGACGCGCGACCGAGCGGGCCATCAAGAATCGCGGTTCCCCACTGGGCGGGTCTGCTGCCGTTGGGGCCGCACGGACGGCGGTCGTTGCGGGGTGACGCCCTGCTCGCCGCCGCCGCCGTGGCCATCGAGCTGATCCTGGTCGCCACCGGCCCGGCCGACATGCGCGAGCGCGGCTGGGCGGTGGCCGTCGCGAGCAGCGTCGTGTGCGCGGTACCCATCGCGCTGCGCCGCGTGGCCCCCTGGGTCGCCGTCGTCCTGACCACGGCGGCGCTGGTCGCCGGCGCCGCGGCCACGATCCAGCCGGTCACCATCGTGGTGGCGATCGTCGTGCTGACGTACTCGACGGCCGCCCACTTCCCGCTGCGCCGGGCGGTGCTCGCGCTGGCGGCGCTGTGGCTGCCCGTCCTGGTCGTCAATGTGTTGACGCCGGACGCGGCCAAGCCGGAGGACATGTCGACCGGCTACATCATGTTCCTCAACGGGCTGCTCGGGATGGTGTGCTTCTTCATCGGCCGCACCGTGCACGCCCGCCGCGCCTCGGTACAGGCCCTGGAGGAGCGCGCCCGGACCGCCGAGGAAAATCAGCGCGCCCTGGCCGAGCAGGCCGTCGCCGAGGAGCGGCGGCGGATCGCCCGCGAACTGCACGACATGGTGGCGCACCACGTGAGCGTGATGGGCGTGCTAGCCACCGGCGCCCGGCGGGTGCTGGGCCGCGACCCGGACGCCGCCGACGAGGCGCTGTCCACGATCGAAGACACCAGCCGCACGACGCTGCGCGAGATGCGGCGCCTGCTCGACGTGCTGCGCACCGAGGCCGAGCCGGCGGCCGATCTCGCGCCGCAGCCGGGGCTCGCGGGCATCGAGTCGCTGGTGGAGCAGGTGCGCGAGGCCGGGCTGCCGGTGTCGCTGCGGGTCGACGGCTCTCCCGGCTCGCTGGCGCCCGGCGTGGCGCTGACCATCTACCGTATCGTCCAGGAGGCGCTGACCAACGCGCTCAAGCACGCGGGCGCGGCCACCGCGCAGGTCCGGCTCAGCTTCGGCGTGTACTGGCTCATCGTCGAGATCTTCGACACCGGGCGTGGCCCGACACCGGGCTCCGACCGCGTCGGCCACGGGCTGGTCGGCATGCGTGAGCGGGTCGCCCTGTACGGCGGGACGCTGCGCACCGGCCCCCGCCCGGGCGGCGGTTTCCGGGTGTACGCGAAGATCCCGATGGAGCAGAGCTGACCGGATTGGCTGACGGGGGCGACGATATGACGACCGAGGACCGGCCGGTGCGGATCTTGCTGGCAGACGACCAGCCGCTGCTGCGCACGGGGTTCCGCATGGTGCTGGGCGCCGAAGACGACCTCGACATCGTCGGCGAGGCCGGCGACGGCGCCGAGGCGGTCGACCTGGCCCGCCGGCTGCTGCCCGACGTGGTGCTCATGGACATCCGGATGCCCCGCATGGACGGGGTGGCCGCGACCCGCTCGATCGTCGACGCGCGGCTGCCTGTTCGGGTGCTGATCCTGACCACGTTCGACCTCGACGAGTACGTCGTGGGCGCGCTGCGGGCCGGCGCCAGCGGCTTCCTCGCCAAGGACGTGCCGGCGGAAGACCTCGTGGTGGCGATCCGCACAGTCGCGGCGGGCGAGGCGGTGGTCGCCCCGCGCATCCTCAAGCGGCTGCTGGACCGGTTCGCCGACTCGCTGCCCGACCCGTCGGCCACCCCGCCCAAGGCGCTGGACGCGCTTACCGAGCGCGAGCGCGAGGTGCTGATCCAGGTGGCGAAGGGCCAGTCGAACGCCGAGATCGCGGCCGCGCTGTCGGTCAGCGAGACGACGATCAAGACGCATGTCGGGCACGTGCTGACCAAGCTGGGGCTGCGCGACCGGGTACAGGCGGTCGTGCTGGCGTACGAGACCGGGCTGGTCCGGCCGGGCGCGTGAGTGCCCCCGCGCTCCTCCTCAGGGTGGAGGAGGCGGCGCCCGGTGGGCGTACCAGAAGACTCTCCCGAAGCACGACGGCCCGGCCTCTCCCGGCACCTACCGTGAGGGTGGAAGGCATTCGGGGGATGGTCTCTTCGAGATCTTGCCGGTGGGCCCGCGGGGGAGCCCGCGCGCGGCTCCGGGGGGGCCCGCACCCCAAGAGGGGGG
>NZ_JAIBNX010000198.1:0-7810 GCF_026130045.1 Micromonospora sp. CPCC 205371 | reverse complement strand
TACACTCCCGCGCGGGCGCGGGGGGGTGCGTGACCTGAGTCCGCCCTCGGGGGTGGCCCGCACCGAAAGATGGGTCTCCGGTTCCGCCCGCGGATGGACGATTTACGCGTCCGCGGCCCCCACGATGAATGCTGCCGGCCGGGCCGACACCCCGGCCGGACCAAGCTTTATCTACGAGGGGGAAGAGTGACTGCGACGTCGGCGAGCGACACGCACGTGGCGGCCCGCGCGAGCGACGTGTGGAAGGTCTATGGCTCGGGCGAAGCCCAGGTCATCGCATTGCGGGGGGTGACGGCCGACTTCGAGCGCGGCCGGTTCACGGCGATCATGGGGCCATCCGGCTCCGGCAAATCCACACTGATGCACTGCCTGGCCGGGCTTGACTCGGTCACCCGGGGGCAGGTATTCATCGGCGGCACCCAGGTCACGGGGCTCGGCGACGCCGGCCTGACGAAGCTGCGCCGCGACAAGGTCGGGTTCATCTTCCAGCAGTTCAACCTGCTGCCGACGCTGACCGCGCAGGAAAACATCCTGCTGCCGCTGTCCATCGCCGGGCGCAAGGCCGACCAGGCGTGGTTCGACACGGTCATCGAGACCGTTGGGCTGCGCGACCGGCTCGGCCACCGGCCCAGCCAGCTCTCCGGCGGCCAGCAGCAGCGCGTCGCGTGCGCCCGTGCCCTGGTCGCCCGGCCGGAGGTCATCTTCGCGGACGAGCCGACCGGTAACCTCGACTCCCGCTCGGGCGCCGAGGTGCTGGGCTTCCTGAAGCGCTCGGTGCGCGAGTACGGGCAGACCATCGTCATGGTCACCCACGACCCGAACGCGGCCTCCTACGCCGACCGCGTGGTGTTCCTCGCCGACGGTCAGATCGTCTCCGAGCTGCTGGACCCGACGCCGGAGGCGGTCCTCGACACCATGAAGCGGCTCGATGTGCTCACGGTCGGGGTGGCGGAGTAGATGCTGCGCGCGACCCTGAAGAGCCTGCTCGCCCGCAAGCTGCGCCTGGTGCTGTCCGGGCTGGCAGTAGTGCTGGGCGTGATGTTCGTGTCGGGAGCCTTCGTGCTCACCGACACGCTGGGCCGTTCGTTCGACGCGGTGTTCTCGAGCGCGTACTCGCAGACCGACGTCGGCGTGGCGGCCAAGCCGAAGATCGAGATGAGCGAGATGGAGGGCGAGGAGGTCCAGGCGCCGTTCCCGGCCTCGGTCCTCGACGAGGTGCGGTCGGTGCCGGGCGTCGCCAAGGCGACCGGCACGGTCTCCGCCGACGGCGCCCAGGTCATCGGCAGCAACGGCAAGGTGCTCACCTCGTTCGGGCCGCCGCAGATCGGCCAGGCGTGGACCGGCGAGGACGGCCTGGTCGAGCTGCGTGAGGGGCGGGGCCCCGAGGCCGACAACGAGATCGCCGTCAACGTGACGGTGGCCGACGCCGCGAAGATCAAGGTCGGCGACCAGGTGCGGGTGCAGACGCTCGAACCGGCCAAGCCGTTCACCCTGGTGGGCATCTTCGGATACAGCGGCGGCCGGGACAGCCTGGGCGGCGTCCAGGAGGTCGCGTTCACCGAGAAGGCGGCCCAGCAGTTGCTGGTCGGCGAGACCGGCGTCTACACCGGCATCACGGTCAAGGCCGACAGCGGCGTCTCGCACACGAAGCTGCGCGACGAGATCGCCACGAAGCTCGGCGGCGGGTACGAGGTGAAGACCGGCCAGCAGCTCTCCGACGAGGCGTCCGACAGCCTCAAGGAAGGGTTGGCCTTCTTCAACAACATCCTGCTCGGGTTCGCCGGCGTGGCGCTGTTCGTCGGGATCTTCCTGATCCTCAACACGTTCTCGATCATCGTGGCACAGCGCACCCGCGAGCTCGCGCTGATGCGGGCTGTTGGCGCCAGCCGCGGCCAGATGATCGGCTCGGTGCTCGTGGAGGCGGTCGTCATCGGCCTGCTCGCGTCGCTGCTCGGGCTCGGCGCCGGCGTCGGCGTGGGCGCCCTGCTGGCGTACGCGTTCGGGTCGCTCGGCGGCGGGCTGGAGATGGCGTCGGTGGGCGTACCGGCGGCCGCGGTCATCAGCGCGTTCGTGGTCGGCCTGTTCGTCACGGTGATCGCGGCGGTGCTTCCGGCGCTGCGCGCCTCGCGCATCCCGCCGGTCGCGGCCATGCAGGACATGGCGACGCCGGACCGTCCACTCACCAAGATCACGGTGGCCGGCGCGGTGGTCGGGGCCGCGGGTGGCGCGCTGCTCGCGCTGGGTCTCAGCGGGAACGCGGGCGACAGTACACTGTGGACGATCCTGGCCGGTGTGCTGGTGACGTTCATCGGGGTGGCCCTGCTGACCCCGCTGATCAGCAAGCCCGTGGTGGCACTGCTCGGCCGGATCTTCTCCTGGTCGGTGCCCGGCAAGCTGGGCCGGCTCAACTCCGGCCGCAACCCGCGCCGCACCGCCATCACCGCGGCCGCCCTCATGGTGGGCATCGCGCTGGTCACGGGCGTCACGGTGATCCTCGACTCGGCCAAGAGCAGCTTCACCGCCCTGGCGGAGAACACGATCGACGCCGAGCTGGTCATCTCCGGCACGCAGACCGGGCCGCGCCCGCCGAGCTTCGACCCGGCGGTGCTCGACGAGGCCGCGAAGCTGCCCGGCGTCCAGGACGCCGCCGGCATCTACTGGGACCAGGCGATGGTCAACGGCAAGACCGAGGGCGTCACCGCGATCAGTGACGTCGCGGCGCTGACGAACATCTACCACGCCAAGGCGACCGCTGGCACGATCAGCAGCCTCGGCGACGACCAGATGCTCGTCGACGCCGACACCGCGAAGGACGAGGGGCTGTCGGTCGGCGCGTCGATACCGGTACAGACCTCGCGCGGCGATCCGAAGACCTACACGCTGTCGGGCATCTACGAGACGTCCGAGCTGTACGGCGGTTTCGTGCTGCCGGTCGACGCGGCCAAGGGGTTCGCGGTGCCCAAGCCGACCCAGGCGTACCTGAAGCTGGCGCCTGGCACGACCGTCGCGCAGGTGCAGCCGCAGGTCGAGGCGCTGTTGGCCAACAGCCCCGAGGTCTCCGTGGCCGACCGGGCGACCTTCATCGACCAGCAGACCAGCAGCCTCGACGGGGTCCTGCAAATGATCCAGATCCTGCTGGCGCTCGCGATCCTCATCGCGGTGCTCGGCATCGTCAACACGCTGGCGCTATCGGTGCTGGAGCGGACCCGCGAGCTGGGCCTGCTGCGGGCGATCGGCCTGCGCCGGGCGCAGACCATGCGCATGGTCACCGTCGAGGCCGTCGTCATCTCGATGTTCGGCGCGATCCTCGGCGTGGTCGTGGGCTCCGGGCTGGGCGCCTCCGTGGTAAGGGCGTTGAAAGACCAGGGCATCGATGACCTGGTCCTCCCGTGGGCCCAGATGGGGCTGTTCGTTGGTGTGGCAGCGATCGTCGGAGTGGTCGCCGCGGTCCTGCCCGCTATCCGCGCCGCACGGCTCGACGTGCTGCGCGCGATCGCACACGAGTAGTCCCGCCTCCCCGGTGGGGGCGGTCCGCTTTCGCGGGCCGCCCCCACTGCCTCTGCCCGTGATCAGGGCGTCCTTCAAGTCGTTAGGACGACTTGAAGGACGCCCTGATCACGGGACTAGCCGCCTTCCCAGCCTGCCGGGCGTACGCCGGTCATGCTCGCGAAAACCACGACGTTGTCCTGGTACGCGTGGCGGGCCGTGTCGTACGGGCCGCCGCAGGTGACCAGGCGCAGCACCGGCACGTCGACGTCGGCGTACACGCGGTCGGCCGGGAAGTGGCGCTTGGCGAACTGCTCCACCGAGCTGACCGTGAACACCGCCGTGTCGCCGTCCTGCCGGATCACCTCGACGGGGTCGCCGGGCTGGACGCGGGTCAGGTACCAGAACACAGCCACGGCCTTCTTCGAGTCGACGTGCCCGACGATCACCGCCGAGCCACGCTCGCCCGGTGACGGGCCGAGCCGGTACCAGGCGGCCCGGTGCGCCCGCTCGTAGGGTGGCACCTCCATGCTGCCGTCGGGAAGCAGGCCGATCTCGTCGAGCGCCGCCCGCAGGTTGATCGACGGGATCACGATCGACGTGGGCGCCGAGCGGTCCAGCGCGGGCGCCCGCTCGACCGGTACCGGATTGACGACGTGTCGCAGGTCGGCCTGGCGTACCGGCGCCCCGGTCTCGACGGGCGCCGGCAGGGCGGGCGGGCCACTGGCCGCCGGGGCCGCCCGGGAGCGGATCTGCAGTCCCCCCCACCCCGCGACCAGGACCACGGCCGCGGCGGCGGCCCACCAGACGATCCGCCCCGGTTCCCGCGTCCAGGCGGCGGCCGGGACGGCGTCCGGTCGGCTACGAGCCGGCGGCCTGGCGCGCTCGCGGCCGAGTCGGGCAGTGGGCCGCCTCCCGACGCCGTACGCGGCCCTGCGGTCCTCGCCGATCGTCATATCGGGTCCGCTGAAGCCCGGTTCCTACAGCCTCCTTACCCGTCCGCGCGCCGGCGCCGTGCCATCGCGATCAGGCCAATGCCGGCGGCGCCGGCGAGCACGATGGCGCCCGCGCCGAGGGCGACATTCCCGGTCGCCTGGCCGCCGCCCCCACCGGTCTCCGGCGCGCCGCTCGGCGTCACCGGCGGCGTCGTCTTCGGCACGAACCCGGTCGGGCAGGTGTGCGTCAGGTTGAACTCGTCGTTCTCCCCGGCCGTGCCGGTGATCTCGGCGGTCGCGCCGGTGAGTTGCCAGCCCGCCGCGGTCTTGATCCACGCCTTGCTCGTGCCCTTGTCGTCGACGATGGCGCCGCCGTCGGTCGGGATGGTCAGGGTCACCTCGCCATCCGGCGTGTCGAACGTGGCCGTAACCGTCGTGAACTGGCCGAGCTGGTTCGGCTTGGGCAGCACGAACACCCAGACGTCCTCGCCGGGGTGCGGCCCGGCGCCGAAGTTCGGGTCGCAGTCCTGGTCGTCGGGGCTGAACTCGGCCGCCGTCGTCGGCACGTTCCCCGGGTTGATGTTGATCGTGTCGGCTGCGTAAGCGGGGCCGCCGGGCCCGACCGCGAGTACACCGGCGGCCACCGCCGCACCTAGCCGAACCAGCCGTGACCCCCGCATAGCACCCTCCAGGCAAAACCGGCAATTTTCGCGAAGCGTATGCCTAGTGACGGGTTCTAGCTGGTCAGGGCCTCGGCGTGTCGCCGTTACTAAACCTCCAGCGGCACGGGGTGGATCTCGTCCGCCGGGTGGCCAGCCCGCTCGTGGATGCGCTGGACGGCCTGCTCGTCGGGCGCCTCCGACAGGCAGTAGATGACGCCCGCGGCCGGGTCGGCCCAGGCACGCTCGAAGGTCACGCCCTCCTCGTCCTGGATCGCGAGGTCGGCGGCGTGCGCTTCTTTCAGCTGGTCTTTGGTGATGCCCACCATCCCACGGTGAACGTCCATGAACTTGCTCATCTGCCTCTGCCTCCTTGCTGAGGTATGTCGACAGTCAGCCTAGGCTTGGTCACGGTCCGTCATGGTCACTTTTGAACACCCCTCGTGCGGCACGAACGACCCCGAGCGGGGACACTGGTGACCATGACGCCGCTCCGCCCGGGCCTGCGCCTCCACGACCGATTCACACTGGTCGAACGCATCGGGGTCGGCGGCATGGCCGAGGTGTGGCGCGCCGACGACCAAGTACTCGAACGCCCGGTCGCGGTCAAGGTGCTCGCCGGCTCGCTCTCCCGCGACCGCACGCTGCGCGCCGCCACCTGGCGGGAGGCGAAAGCCGCCGCCCGGCTCGCCCACCCGCACGTCACCCAGGTCTACGACTATGGCGAGGCACCGCTGCCCGGTGGCGGCGTCGCGCCGTACCTCGTGATGGAGCTCGTCGACGGCGAAAGCCTGGCCGACCGGCTGCGACGCGCCCCGATGTCCTGGCCGGAGGCCGTCCGCACGGCGTCGGAGGTCGCGGCGGCGCTGGCCGCCGCCCACCGGCTCGGCGTCGTCCACCGCGACATCAAGCCCGGAAACGTCATGCTCACCGCCGGCGGCGCGAAGGTCCTCGACTTCGGCATCGCGGCGCTCGTCGACCGCCCCGAGCCCGACCGGGGCACGGTGGAGGGCACTCCCGGGTACGTCGCGCCGGAGGTCCTGGCCGGTGCGCCCGCAAGGCCGGCCAGCGACATGTACGCGCTCGGCGTGGTGCTCTACGAGTCGCTGACCCGGCGCCCACCGAGCCTGGTGATGAGCTTCGCCGAGGCGGCCGCCGCCACGCCGCTCCCACTCGTCGACGTCCCACCGGAGGTGGCGAGCCTGTGCGAGGGCCTGATGTCCTTCCGGCCGGGCGACCGCCCGCACGCCGATGAGGCGGCGTCGCGCCTCGCGGCACTCGCGGGCACCGCGGTGGCCAGCCCGCCGATCTCGCCGCCCACTCTCGTCGCCTCGCCGCCCACGCTCGTCGAGGCGGCGCCTGATCGGGGCGGTGCCAACCGGTTGCTGCTCGCCGGGCTCGCCGGCGGGATCATCGCGATCGGGCTGGCGTTGACGGTCATCGCCGCCGCGCTGCTGTCCGGGTCCGGCGAACCGTCCGGGCTGGGCCGTGTCCCGTCGCCCACGCCCACCGCCGCGGCTACACAGCCTCCCCCCACGTCGCCGCGCCCCTCCCCCACCGGGTCGACGGCCGTCATCAACGCGCTCGACAACACCGTCACCGCCGCGCTCGGCGCCGGCCGGATCGACGCCGAAGCCGCCCGCAAGCTGCGCGACCGCCTCGACAAGCTGCGCGAAGAAGCCGCCGGCGACCGCCCCGAACGCGAAGTGCGCAAGCAGGCCAACGAGCTGGCGAAGGACCTCGACGAGCAGCTCAAGAAGGGCCGCATCGACCGGCAGACCGCCGACGAGCTGCGGGCGCTGCTGCGCCCCTTGCTCGCCTAGCTAATGGGCCGGTTTGAAAATCAGGCCGGATAGGAAGTCCAGGTCCGCACCGGTCAGGCTCTCCACCAGATGTACGCCGTCCGCGGCGTCCAGCGGCACCTCGTTCGGTACGCCCAGCACCGCGGCACCCGCGGCGAGCGCACTGGCCACCCCCGTCGGCGAGTCTTCGATCGCGACGCACCGCTCGATCGGCACACCCAGCAGCTCCGCCGCGCGCCGGTACGGCTCAGGGTCAGGCTTCGGCGCACGAACCTCGTCACCGGCTACCACCACATCGAAGTTGTCCCGCCCGAGCGTTTCGAGCGCGATGTCGACGAGCGGCCGCCCGGTCGAGGTGACCAGCGCCGTCGGCACCGCCGCCGCGCGCACCGCCTCGATCAGCGCCAGCGCGCCCGGCCGCCACACCAGCCCGGTGCGGAACAGCTCGGTCATCCGGCGCTCCACCCAGCGGTAGCTCTCTTCCGGGTCACGCCACTCTTGGCCCAGGTCGGTGTGGAGAATGCGCATGGAGGCGCCAGCATTCATCCCGACCATGGAGATGCGGGCCTGCGCCGACAGCGCGCCGCCGTAGTAGGCGGCGAGCTCGCTGAGCGCGGTGTCCCACAGGCGTTCGCTGTCGACCAGCGTGCCGTCCATGTCAAAGAGCACGGCGGCCAGCCGGGGGGTCGTCGTGGTCACCCCCCGATCATCCCCGACGTTCCTCCAGACGCTCTGAGGTTGTGGCCCATCCCTCACCCGCACCCTCCCTTGCACCCCGCCCTTCGGGCCCCTTGCGCCCCCACCCTTCGCGCCCCTTGCACCCCGCCCCGCGCCGCCCCGCGCCGCGCCGCCCCGCGCCGCTTTTGCCCCGCCCGCCCGCCTGCGCGCCGCCCCGCGTCGCGCTGCGTGCCGCGCCGGCCCTTTGCTC
>NZ_JAIBNX010000197.1:10137-16069 GCF_026130045.1 Micromonospora sp. CPCC 205371 | reverse complement strand
CCGTGGCGGCGCGGGCGCTTCAGCGGTCGTGCGTCAGAGGTACTTGTCAGCCTCGCGGCAGGGCGCGACCAGTGCGTCCGCGGCCTTCTCGGCTCCGGCGGTGTCGCCGTCGGCCAGCTCGGTGAGGAACGCGTTGACCAGGTTGAGGCACTTGGCGATGGCCGCCTTCTCCTTCTCGGTCTGGTCCTTCGCGTTCTTCGTACCGGCCAGGTCCTGCTCGGTGGTGGACAGCTTCGCGTTGGCCGCCTCCAGGTCCCGCTTGAGCGCGTCGAGCTCGGTGCTCTTCGCGGAGAGCTGTTCGTCGCGGCTGGCGACCTGCGCGTTGAGGTTCTTCTCGGTGCGGTCGAGATCACCGGACTTGCCGATGTACAGCGCGGTCATCACGCCGCCGAGGACGAAGAGCAGCCCAGCGACGACCGCCAGCACCAGCACGGTCGGGTTGCGCTTGGGACCGGCCGGGCCGGCGGGCGCGCCGTACGGGGCACCGTAGGGCGCGGCCGAGTAGGGCGCTCCGGACAGCGGTGGGCCAGACATCGGCGGCGGACCCGAGGCGGGGATGCCGGACGCCGGGTCGTACCCGGGCGCCGCCGCGAAGCCCGGCACCGGCCCGGCCTCGTAGCCGGTCGGCTGGCCCGGGGGCACGTACGGCGCACCCGACGGCGGCGGCGCGGCGTAGGCCCCACCGGCGGGCTGCGCGTACTCCGCGGTGGGCGCCGGCGGTGCCGCGTAAGGCGCCCCTGAAGCGGGCGGTGCCGCATAAGGAGCCCCAGAAGCGGGCGGAGCGGGAGCGGCGTACGGCGCGCCGGAGGCCGGCTGGGCGGGGTAGGGGGCGGGCGGCGGGACGGACGCCGAGCCGGGCGCGTAGGGCGCCGGCTGTGGCGGTGGCTGGGGCGTGGCGCCGGCGTCCGGCGGTGGGTACGCCGGACCAGCCGGCACCGACCCGGTCGGGATCGTGTACGCCGGCTCGTTACCGGCGGGCACCGGCGGAGGTGGTGCGTCTCCCGGCTGGTACGGAGAGCCTGGGGGGTGGGACATCGTTCCTCCTGGTGTGCGCCGCGTCGGCGCGCGTATCAACAGATCTTGAACACGTCACAGGCGGTCTTGATCGGTACTGCCAGACCGATCCCCTCGGCATCGCGCGCCTTAGCGGTCGCGATGCCAACCACCTGCTTGGCGGCGTTGATGACCGGGCCACCGGAGTTGCCCGGGTTGATGGGCGCGTCGAACTGGATCACCGTGCCGGCGCCATCCTCGTTCTTCCGGATCGCACTGATCACGCCCGTGGTCACCGTATCTTCGAGGCCGAGCGGCGCACCGACCACCACCACCTGCTGGCCCGACTTGGCGGCCGTGCCGGCCGTGGTCAGCCCCGTGAACTTGCTCGTCGTGCGGAGCTGGGCGACGTCGTTGCCCTCGTCGACCTTGACGATCGTCGCCGGCCACCGCTGGTCGCGGCGCTCGATGAAGACCTCCCGGTCGCCGGCCTCCCAGACCGACTCGACCACGTGGTAGTTGGTGAAGAGGTTGGTGCCGCCGCCGTTCGCCGGCTTGCCGACCGCGAACGCGGTGCCCGTGAACTGCCCCGCGGCCACCCGGAACACGCTGGGCAGCACCTGGTCGGAGATCGCCTCGGGGTTGAACGCCTTACCCGCCTCGGCCTCCAGCGAGCCGGTGCGCTCCTCGATGCCGTTGAACCGGCTGTCGTCGTCCGCCTGCTCAGCGGCGAGTTTCTTGTCGGACTCGACGATGCGGCTCTGCAGGTCACGGATCTGGTAGGCCTGGAAACCGGCCAGACCGGCGAGCGCCACGACCAGCGTGAGCGCCACGACGCCGGGCCAGGCCATCCGGCGCGGCGGCCGCGCCGTGCCGAAGACCATCGGGTCGGCCACAGCCATCGGCACCGCCGACATCGGCGGTGCGGAGAGGGGGTACGGCGGCGCGGGATAGGCCGCTGGCTGGTACGCGGCTGGCGCGCTCGAAGGCTTAGGGCCGGGCGGCGGACCGACCGGCGAGCCGAAGCCCGCCGCCTGCGGGCCGCCGGGGCGCCGGTACAGCGAGTCGGTATCGACAGGCGGGCCACCCGGACGGGCCATCTCGTCGTCGATCGAGTGTCGCGGGCCGGGCAGTGCAGACCCGGACTGTTCCGCCGGCGGGTCGTACCCAGTGCTCATGGCGAGATCCTCGCCCCCTCCCCTAGGACGCCAACTCCACAGTCGCATTGCCGGACAACCCGCCCGCACAGATCATCAGCAGGTGGACCGTACCGCACCGAAACCAGTCTCCTCCTCCGGCGATTCGACGCGCCGGGCACCGGCTGCTCGTTGCTGGCGCGCGGTCCCACTACGGTTGTCGGGTGACCGACGAACCACCCCTGCGCCGTCGGGCCGCGCAACGCCAAGCAGGGGACGGACCACACAACCGAAAGCCATCGGCGTCGGGTGACGTGGGGCCCGACCCAATGCCTGACGGGCCCGTTCCGCTGACCGCACCCCGCGAGGGCACCCCCGCGCCCGCGGAAACACCTGACCAGCTCGCCGAGTTGGTCGGGCGCTTCGCCGCAGGCACGGGACCGGTCGCCATCGACGCCGAACGGGCGTCCGGCTACCGGTACACGCAGCGCGCCTACCTGGTACAACTCCGCCGCGCGGGCGCCGGCACGACCTTGATCGACCCGCTGCCCCTGGGAGACTTGCGGGCGCTCGACGAGGCCATCGCCGACGCCGAATGGGTGCTGCACGCGGCCAGCCAGGATCTCCCCTGCCTCGCCGATCTTGGCCTGCGCCCGCGGCGACTTTTCGATACTGAATTGGCCGCTCGGCTGGCCGGATTCGAGCGGGTCGGCTTGGCCGCGCTGACCGAACAGCTGCTCGGGTACACCCTTGAGAAGCACCACTCGGCGGCCGACTGGTCGAGCCGACCGCTCCCGGAGTCCTGGCTGACATACGCCGCCCTCGACGTCGAGCTCCTCGTCGATCTCCGCGACGTACTGGCCGCCGAGCTGGCCGCCCAGGGCAAGGCCGAGTGGGCGGCGGAGGAGTTCGCGGCGCTGGTGGCGTGGGGTGCGCAGCCGCCCCGGCAGCGCCCCGACCCGTGGCGGCGCACATCGGGCATACACCGCATTCGCGGCGCTCGGGCTCAGGCCCGTGTGCGGGCGATGTGGTACGCCCGCGACGCCATCGCCGCACGGCGCGACTCGGCACCGGGCCGGGTCCTGCCCGACGCCGCGATCATCGCCGCCGCCGAACTCGACCCCAAGGACGAGCGCACGCTGCTGACCCTGCCCGGGTTCGGCGGGCGCTCGGTGCGCCGCCTGGCGCGTACCTGGATCGACGCCCTTGCGGAGGCCCGCGCCCTGCCCGACGACGCCCTACCCGTGGCGCCGCCCCTCGACGGACCTCCCCCGCCGCACCGCTGGGCCGAGCGCGACCCGGTCGCGGCCGCCCGCCTGGCCCGCTGCCGCACCGTGGTCACCGAGACGGCGGCGACGCATACCCTGCCCCCCGAGAACCTGATCACCCCCGACTCGATCCGCCGCCTGGCCTGGACCCCGCCCGAGGAGATCACGCCGGAGACGGTGGCGGCGACGCTGCGCGGCTACGGCGCCAGAGCCTGGCAGGTATCCCTAATCGCCGACAACCTCGCCGAAGCCCTAACCCCGCCCGCCACTCCCTAACCCCCGCGCGCGCCGCCCCTCTCCCCGATCCCCGCCGATCAAGGGCATATGCACGTGGTTCGATCTCTTTTCCGCGTGCGTTTGCCCTTGATCGATGCGCATCTCCTTGATCGCGGGTCCGACGCGCCGCCGCCACGCGGCGCTCAGCACCCGCGGAAACGCCGCACGAACCAGGCGGCGGGCTCATGCCACCGGGACGGCCGTCGTGCGCGGCGCCGCCGCGCGCCGACCCCGCGATTCAGGGAATATGCGCCCTCAACCGTCGTCTGATGCGACAACCTCCGCGATGGTGGCGCATCGCCCTGTTCACGACGCCGTTCGAGCAACGCCCGGGCGGCGTCAAGACGAGGTCCAGGCCGCACCCGCCAACGGCCCATGCCACCGGCGCCGATCAAGGCCATTCCCATCGATCAAGGGCATACGCACGCGGAAAAGAGATCCAACCACGTGCGTATGCCCTTGATCGGCGGGGAGAGGGCCCGCCGCAGGCGCGCGAGAGCGCGCCGCAGGTGCGGGGGGGCCCAAGGGCGGCGGGAGCCAAGGGCGGGTGCTGGTGCTGGTGGGTGGTGTGGGTGAGGGAGAAGGTGATGTGAGCCACATCGGGCCCCCTCACAGGGCATGGTTACTGGCAAGTAGCATCCGAGGGACAGCCAACCCCACGAGGAGGCCCGCCGTGCCCCGTGAAGTCCGGGATGTCGTCTTCGTCGACGGCGTCCGCACCCCGTTCGGCAAGGCCGGGGGCTTGTACGCCAACACCCGCGCCGACGATCTGGTGATCCGCTGCATTCGCGAGCTGCTGCGCCGCAACCCCCAGCTCCCGCCGGAGCGCGTCGACGAGGTGGCGATCGCCGCCACCACCCAGATCGGCGACCAGGGCCTGACGATCGGCCGCACGGCCGCACTGCTCTCTGGCCTGCCCAAGACCGTGCCCGGGTACGCGATCGACCGGATGTGCGCGGGCGCCATGACCGCGGTCACCACGGTCGCCGGGGGCATCGCGATGGGCGCGTACGACATCGCGATCGCCGGTGGCGTCGAGCATATGGGCCGCCACCCGATGGGCGAGGGCGTCGACCCCAACCCTCGCATCCTGACCGAGAAGCTGGTCGACCCGTCAGCGCTCGTCATGGGCCAGACCGCGGAAAACCTGCACGACCGCCTGCCGCACATCTCCAAGGAGCGCGCGGACGCGTTCGGCCTCGCGTCGCAGGAGAAGACCGCCAAGGCGTACGCCGACGGCAAGCTGCAGCAGGATCTGGTACCGGTGGCTGTGCGCGACCCGGAGACCGGCTGGGGACTCGCCACGGTCGACGAGGCACCCCGCGAGACGAGCCTTGCGAAGCTCGCCACGCTGAAGACCCCGTTCCGCCCGCACGGCCGGGTGACCGCGGGCAACTCGGCTGGCCTCAACGACGGCGCCACCGCCAGCGTCCTCGCCGCCGAAGACGTGGCCCGCGAGCTGGGCCTGCCGGTCGGGATGCGCCTGGTGTCGTACGGCTTCGTGGGTGTGGAACCGGAGGTCATGGGGCACGGGCCGATCCCGTCGACGGAGAAGGCGCTGCGGATCGCCGGATTGTCCATCGAGGACATCGGGCTCTTCGAGCTGAACGAGGCGTTCGCGGTGCAGGTGCTGGCGTTCCTCGACCACTTCGGCATCGCCGACGACGACCCGCGGGTCAACCCGTGGGGCGGGGCGATCGCGATCGGGCACCCGCTGGCGTCGTCCGGCGTACGGCTGATGACGCAGCTTTCCCGGCAGTTCGCCGAGCACCCCGAGGTGCGGTACGGCTTGACCGCCATGTGCATCGGTATCGGCATGGGCGGCACGGTCATCTGGGAAAACCCGGCGTGGGAGGGCTGATGGCATACCAGGAAGTCGTCACGAAGGCGCTGCTGCGCCTCATCGACGTACCCGGGCTCGACAAAAAAGCCGCACTGATCACATTGGACAATGGCTTCGACCACAAGAAGCCCAACACGTTCGGCCCGGAGGGGCTCGCGAGCCTCGACGCCGCAATCACCGATGCGTTGAGCAAAGACCCAGCGTTCATCGCGGTCACCGGCAAGCCGTACATCTTCTGCGTGGGCGCGGATCTCACCGGCATGTCCGCGGTGACCGACCGCGAGCAGGCGCTGGAGGTCGGCCGGCTGGGGCACCGGGTGTACGCGCGGCTGCGTGACAGCAGCGTGCCCACCTTCGCGTTCGTGAACGGCGCCGCCATGGGGGGGGGCCCCGGACTGGGGCGGCCGCGCCACCCC
>NZ_JAIBNX010000197.1:0-10127 GCF_026130045.1 Micromonospora sp. CPCC 205371 | reverse complement strand
CGCCGCCGGGGCCGCGGCCCGCGACGTGGGGCGGCCCTGCCCCTACCCCACGCTGCCCGGCGGCGCGGCGGCGCTCGCGCCGCCGAAGGTCCTGCTCGGTCTGATTCCCGGCTGGGGTGGCACGCAGCTGCTGCCGAACCTGATCGGCATCGCGCCCGCCGCGCAGGTGATCATCCAGAACCCGCTCATGCAGAACAAGATGCTCAAGCCCGCCCAGGCGGCCGAAATGGGCATCGCTGACATCCTTCTGGAGCCGGCGGACTTCCTGGAGCGGTCGCTGGAGTGGGCGGCCGGCGTGGTGCGCGGCGAGGTCACCGTGACCCGGCCGGAGATCGACCGGGACATGTGGGACGGCGTGCTGTTCTTCGCCCGCAAGACGCTCGACGACCGGCTGCACGGCGCGGTGCCGTCGGCGTACCGGGCGCTGGACCTGCTGGCACTTGCGAAGGACGCGTCGTTCGCGGACGGCACCGCCGCCGAAGACGAGGCGCTCGCCGACCTCGCGCTGAGCGACGAGTTGCGCAGCGGCCTGTACGCGTTCGACCTGGTGCAGCGGCGCGCCAAGCGTCCCGCCGGTGCGCCGTCACCGGCCCTCGCCCGCGACATCACCAAGGTGGGACTCGTGGGCGCCGGCCTGATGGCGGGCCAGATCGCGCTGCTGTTCGCCCGGCGGCTGGAGGTACCGGTCGTGCTGACCGACCTCGACCAGACCCGGGTCGACAAGGGCGTCGCCTACGTGCAGGGCGAGATCGACAAGCTGGTCAGCAAGGGCCGGCTGGCGGAGGGTAAGGCCGCCAAGCTACGCGGGCTGATCAGCGGCTCGGTCGACAAGGGCGCGTTCGCCGACGCCGATCTGGTCGTGGAAGCCGTCTTCGAAGACCTGGCCGTAAAGAAGCAGGTCTGGGCCGAGGTCGAGAAGGTCGTCTCGCCGGAGGCGGTGCTGGCGACCAACACGTCGTCGCTGTCGATCAGCGCGCAGGCCGCCGACCTGGAGCACCCGGAGCGGCTGGTCGGGTTCCACTTCTTCAACCCGGTCGCGGTCATGCCGCTGCTGGAGATCATCCGGGGCGAGCACACCGACGACGCCACGCTGGCCACCGCGTTCGCGGTCGGCAAGGCGCTGAAGAAGTCCTGTGTACTGGTCAAGGACGCGCCGGCCTTCGTGGTGAACCGGCTGCTGACCCGCTTCCTGGGTGAGATCTTCGCGGCCGTAGACGAGGGCACCCCGCTCGACGTCGCCAACGAGGCGCTCGACCCTCTGGGCCTGCCGATGCGGCCGCTGCCGCTGCTGCAGCTCGTCGGCCCGGCGGTGGCGTACCACGTGGGCGGCGTCCTGCACGGTGCGTTCCCGGACCGGTTCCCGGTCAGCGAAAACCTGCGCCGCCTCGCCGAGGCTGGAAAGCCACTCCTGGTCGACAACGAGGTCGACCAGGAGGTGGCGGCGCTTCTGGAGGTTGGTGACAAGCCGTCGACCGCTGAGCAGGTACGGCAGCGGGCGCTCGACGCGCTGGCCGTGGAGATCCGGCTCATGCTCGACGAGGGCGTCGTCGCCGAGGCGGCCGACATCGACCTGTGCCTGATCCTGGGCGCCGGCTGGCCGTTCCACCTGGGCGGCATCACCCCGTACCTGAAGCGAACCGGCTACCTCTCCTAAACCGTGATCAGGGCGTGTCTCCCCACGGGGTGCGGGGCAGTGGGACGGCCCTCGCGTCGGCGGGTGTGGCCTGGCGCGTCAGAGTTGTGGTGAGGCCTTCGTGTACACCCCCCTTAGCAGAGGCTGGGCGCTACGTTGCGGTGATGAACGTGGTACGCGCGCGAGCCCGGTGGCTGTTGCGTTCGCTCCGCGAACACGCGGCCGATCCAACACTCCGTAGCCTCCGCGGATTCGGCGCGGCATACCCGGGCGGCATCAGCTACACCACGGTCTCCAAATGGGAAACCGGCGCGATCCCATTCGGGGACGAGCAGGTGCACGCGTACGAGGAGCTTCTCAGCGTCGGCGCCCGTCGGATCGCAACGGTGGTAGATAGCGCGGCTCGGCTGACGGGCGACGCGATCGGGCTCCGGCCGTCCACTCTGGACGAGGCCAGCCGGCAGGAGCGGGTGTTGTCGTTAGTCGAGCACGCCGACTCCACCGCGCCGATGACCAGCCACCAGTGGGACGACCTGACCGGGCTGCTGTCCGGCTGGCGATATCCGGGCCTGCGCAAACGGGACTGGGAGTTGCTCACCATCCGGCTCGGCACCGAGCTGTACGCCAGCAGCGGCCCGGCGTGGCTGCGCCGACACGAGGCACTGTGCCGGCTACTCAACCATCCCAGCGGACGCGCGATCGCCGCAGCGACCTGCGTACGCATGGTCCGCGACAAGACGAGCCCGGTGTGCGGCGATGTCCTACTCGCTCTGGATGCCACGGACGACCCGAGCGCCGCCGGCACCGTGCTGGGCCAACTCCGGGAGCCGACCGGCGCCGATGCGCAGCGCCGCGCCGCCATCGTCTGTCTTTCCAAGCTGCACTCCGGGCACTTCGACGGCGGGGGGCTGTATCCCTTGGCGATGTCCGCTATCGATCTCTTCGACGTCCCCGAGTTGCAGGGCGCGGTGGGTCCCATCGCGGCGGAGCTGGCTCACCGCAATTCGAAACAGTTGCCGCGAGCCGTCGCATCGAAGCTGATGAACGCTGCCGACACGTTGATAGCGAACGAGAACGGCCACGACGAACTTCGCGAGGTCCGCCTGCCGAGGGGCCTGCCGACGGACGACCCGATGCTCCGCACTCTGGTCGACGAGATGCTGCGCCACGCGGACGCCAGCTATCGGTTCCTCGCCGGCCAATGGCTGGCGGCCAGCCCGTACGGCGACCAGGTCGCCGAGCGGATCGCGGACGCCCTCCGCCGATGCGATGTGTTGCGGCATCCGATCAGCGCACCCGTCCACCTGGAAGCCCTCACGATTCTGGGTGGCGCGAAGCAACGTTCGATCGTCAGGGCGCTGGTGGTCTCGCCCGAGGTGCCCACATGGGTGCGCTTCAGAGCGGTCCGTGCGCTGTCCCACATGGCCGGTCCCGGTTCGGAACCGGTCAGGGATCTGGTCGCGCACCAGCGGGCAGCCTGGCAACGCGGCCCGACGACGACCGCCACCGAGGCGGTCCTCAACCAACTGGCCTACACCGCGGGCGCCACCGGCGACACCGCGCTGTTGGACGTCCTCGCCGGTGACGGGATGCCCGAGACGGTACGTGTCGGCGCCCGATGGTGGCGCGGGCACCCCCACCTCGTCCGCAATCCCTGAGCGGCCGGATGTTGCGTTGCCGAGATCCTTGCGCAACGCGTCCGCGACGGGATGCCGCGCGCCACTACGGTCTCGCCTATGTCTCAGCGCACCAAAAAGGTATGGAGATGGTTTCTGAACCTCAATCGCCCTCTCCAGGTAATCGCTGCCCTCCTCGCCATCGTGGTCTTTGCGGCACCCCTCGTGTACGGGCTCATTGACGGAAATTCGAGCGCCGATACAAGAATCGTGTCTCCAAAGGACGGCGACCGGATACCGCGCAGCGTCGAGATCGAGTTCTTCCTGGCCGACTCGGACCTTCGTGACCAGGAAAACGACATCGCCTTCTCACACTGCGCCGGCCCGCGGTGCTATCTACTCGGCCGCCTCGTGGCCACCGGCGACAACAGGGTGTATCAGCGATACGAATTCGGACCGGTTCAATTGCGGCCAGGAGAGGGGCGATTCGTCCTCCGGGTGGACCGGCTGGGCCGGAACAAGCTGGACGCCCTGCTGCATGAGAAGGAGAAAGAGCGAGCCGCGAGCCCGGACAACTCCTGGAAAGGCATCGAGCCCGAGCGTCTTGGCAGCGAGCCAGTCCACTCCATCACGGTCCAGCGCGTCGACTCCCCCTGATCAGGAGGCAGGCTTGACCGCGGCGGACGCGGCCACCACGGGAGTGGTGTGACCCGCGGGCAGCGTGACGGTGACTTCGAGGCCGCCGCCTGGCTGGGCAGCGGCCGTCACCGTGCCGCCGTGCGCGTCGCACACCGCCCGCACGATCGACAGCCCTAGCCCGGAACCGCGCGCTCCGGTGCGCTCCCGACCGCCGCGCCGGAACGGCTCGAAGAGGCCCGGCACGTCCGCCTGGTCGACCTCGAAGCCGGTGTTGCCCACCACCAGCCAGGCGGCCGCCGCGTCCGAGCCGGTGCGCGCCCACACTTTGCCGTGCAGGTGGTTGTAGCGGATCGCGTTTTCGATGAGGTTGCCCGCGAGCCGGTCGAGCAGGCTGGGGTCGCCGACGACGGGCGCCGGCTTCAGCGACGTGGTGACGGTGAGCTTGAGGCGGTCGGCCTCACCGCGTACCGCCGACAGCGCGTTGGTCGCGGCGGTGGCCATGTCCGTGGGCACCTTGCGCACCAGCCGCCGTCCGGACTGCGCCTCGCTGCGCGCCAGTACCAGCAGCGCGTCGACGAGCCCGTTGGCCCGCTCGGACGCGTCTCGCACGACGGTGGCCATCCGGCGGAACTCCGCCACATCCGCCTCGTCGTCGGCCAGCGTCACGTCGATCTCGGTGCGCATGACGGCGAGCGGGGTGCGCAGCTCGTGCGACGCGTTGGCGACGAACCGTTTCTGCGCCTCGAACGACTCGCCCAGCCGGTCGAGCATCGCGTCGAACGTGCCAGCCAGTTCGGCGACCTCGTCGTCCGCCCCGGAGTACCGGATGCGCTGGTCGAGCGTCTCCTCCGACAGGCGCTGCGCCATCGAGGTGACCTGGTGCAGCGGGCGCAGCGCCCGGCCCGCCACCGCGTACGCCCCGGCGACACCGACGACGCTGATCGCCAGCAGCGCGACGAGTCCCTTGGCGAGCAGTTCCTGGGACGCCGCGTCGACCACCTGCTCCTGCCAGTCGCGGGCATCGAGCGACCGGCCGTCGGCCAGCTCGACAGTGGTGCCGTCGCGTAACTCGTCGGCGGGGCGCAACGCGTCGCCTACGAGCAGCCAGGCGAGCATCACCAGGATGGCGCCGGCACCGACCAGCAGTACGCCGTTGAGCAGCGTGAGGCGGAGCCGGAGCGTGGGTCTGAGCCGGTGGCGACCCGGCCGTCCAGAGTAGACAGTCATATGGTCACCCGATATCCCGCGCCCACGACCGTCTCGATCAACGGCGGGTCGCCGATCTTCTTGCGCAGCGTCATCACCGTCACCCGGACGGTGGTGGTGAACGGGTCGGTGTTGGCGTCCCATACCCGCTCCAGCAGTTCCTCGCTCGACACCACACCGCCGCGCGCCTTGAGCAGCTCCTCCAGTACCCCGAACTCCTTGCGGGTGAGGTCGACCGGGATGCCGGCACGGGTGACCACGCGCTTTGCCGGGTCGAGGATCAGGTCGGCGACCGCGAGCACCGGTGGCGCGGCCGGGGTGGCCCGCCGGCCGAGCGCCTGCACCCGAGCCACGAGCTCGTCGAACGCGAACGGCTTCGGCAGGTAGTCGTCGGCGCCGAGCTGTAGCCCTTCGACCCGGTCGGCGACGGTGCCGCTCGCGGTCAGCATCAGTACCCGGGTCAGCGCCCCCGACGAGACCAGGTCGGCGCAGATCTGGTCGCCGTGCACGCCGGGCAGATCGCGGTCGAGCACGACCACGTCGTACCGGGTGACGAACGCCATCTCGTGACCGGCCGAACCGTCGTACGCGACGTCGACCGCCATGCCCTGCCGGCGCAGGCCCCGCGCGATCGCGTCGGCCAGATTTCGCTCGTCTTCGACCACCAGAACCCGCACCGTGCCCACCTCCCGTCGCCGGCCATCGCCAGCCTCCGCGTAGGGCCGTAAAGCCCCTGTGAGGAAGGCTAGATCAGCCGCCACACCCCGACGGAGGCATCCAGCCTGCGGCACAGGATCGCGTCGGCCCGCGCCTCGCAGTCGCCGATGATGTCGGCCGCCGCCTGGATGACCCGCACCGACAGCGTGGCCGGCTCCAGCCACGCGAACCACGCCCGCAGCGTGTTCAGGTCGATGCGCACGCCGAGCAGCCGGCCGTCGGGCTGTGCCGGCCCGAGCGGCATCCAATCACCGAGTACGCCCAACTCGTGCCCCGTGTGTGGGTCGGCGACCACGAGCGGGCCCCGGCCGGGCCGGCGATCGGTCTGGTTGGCCACCAGGCGGTCGCCCGCGCGGCGCGGGTTGGACCAGCCCGGTTTCCACCAGCGCGTGAGGCCGGTGGTGGGGTCGAGCACGCGTACGCCGCCGAGGCGGGACAGCACGCACAGCGTCGCGCCACAGTCGGTCGACACGAACTCCGTCGACGGGTCGACCTCGGCGCTCCACCGCCGCTCCAGCCGTCCCAACCCGTACGCGGTCACCACCTTGCGGTCTTGGCGCACCAGAAGCAGGTCGCCGGCGAGTTGCACGTACCGCGAGGGCTCAGCCGGGCGGCGGGGCGGCAGCAGGCCGTCGGCCGCGGCGATGAGGTGGCCGTGCTCCAGCTCCCGCACCTCGACCCGCCCGGATGGCAGGAGCGTCACCACGCGCACCGGCCTCTCGTCGTGGTACCGGTACGCCAGCCAGCCTCCCACCGGTACCCGATAGGACCAGCGGACGGCGGCCGTGCCCGGATCGACGGCCTCGAGCGCCTCGCGCCCTGTGCCGGCGGCGGGTACGCCGTTCGGCGCGGTCCACAGCAGGACGTTGCCGCGCCCGGGAGTGACGCCCTCGAACTGGGCCCGCCGCCGCCACATCACCCGCCCCGTGTCCTCGGCGACGGCGATGGTCTCGACCGATTCGAGCAGGTTCGGATGGGTGCTCACCAGCATCTGACCGCCGGCCGCGCCGACGCCGCGCACCGCACCGGTGATCGGCAGCGGCGCGCGCCACCGGAGCCGCGCGTCCGGCAACCCGTACGCGGCGATCGTGCGCGTCCCGGCGGGCCGGCCGTGGCTGCCGTCGATCACGTAGTACGTGTCGCCCTCGCCGAACGCCAGGTCGCCCAGCGCGGCGGGAATCGTGGCCTCGGTGAGCGGGTGCGGCAGGGGCGCCGCGGCACCCAGCGTCACGCCCAGCGTGGCTGCCCCAACGAGAGCCGCGAACCACCGCCGCGCGGACGGTGACCAGGCGCGCTCGGACGTGGGCTCGGGCGGCTCGTGCCGCACCTCTCCCAACTCGATGACGCCGGTGCCGGTCACTCGTCCAGTTTGCGCCGCGGATACCACACCGCGACAGCTCCGCCGACGCGCCGGCAGGCGACGACGATCTGGCCGGCCTCGCAGGCGAACGAGTCAGGCACCACGCCGAGCACGTGTGTGGTGCCGGCGACCGGATCCAACTCGGCGATCCAGGACCGGCCGGTGCCGGGATCGGTCCGCGCGGCGTACAGGCGCCCTTTGGGGTTGGCCATCAACGGCAGCGTCCCCCACCTGCCCAGGTCGGCGACCTCCCGGCCGTCGACCGGGTTGATGACGACGACCCGCCTCGGCTCGGAATCCTGGCCGAACGCGATGACCGCCGCCCCGACCCGCCACAGCCAGCTCCACCGGTCGCTGGTCCATAGGGTGCGCCCGGTGGTGCGGTCGATGACCCGCATGCCCAGCCTGGACCCCCCGACGCACATGGTGCCGCCGCTGGCGCATTCGTCGGTCACGAACTCGTTCATCAGGTCGATGTCCGCCTGCCAGGCGGGCTGGAGCCGGTCGAGGTGGTACGCGGTGGTGATCTCCTGGTTGGGCTGCCGCCCGGCGACCAGCAGCAGACCTTGGGAGAGTTGCACGCCCGGATTGCTGTCGACCAGCGGGTCGATCTCGGGTGGGGGCACCTGGCCACGGATCACGAGTCCGCCGGTGCGGAGATCGCGCACCTCCACGGTGCCGTCGTTACGCCACCTCACCATGCGATCCCTGTTGTGGAGCACCATCTCCTCTCGGGGCACCGCGAGCGACCACCGCTCCGCACCCGTTCGCGGGTCGACCGCCATATACAGCGACGTCTCGTCGTCTCGCGGGTCATGCGACAGGAACACCTGCTCGGCGCTGGTGTCGCCGAGCCACCCGGCGCGCCGCCACAGCACGTTTCCGGTGCCCGCGTCGAGCGCGATGGTCTCCGGTTCGTACGCTTCGGCAAGCGCGTAGAGGATGCCGCGCTCCGCGACCGCCGTGCGCAGCGGCCCCGCGGTCGACACCCTGGCGCGCCACACCTCCTGCCCGGCGGGCACGCGATACTTGACGATCTCCCGCTCGCCCTGACCGAGCGCGTCGACACTGGGGCTCAGCAGGTAGACCGAGTCGATGCTGTCCGAGACCACGAACCGGTCGCCGGTCGCCGCCGGGATGTTCAGCATGACCAGGGCAGGTCGCACCGGCGCGGCGCCCGCCGCGAGCAGGGCCACGACTAGCGCAGCCGCCACCCGAACCGCCCGACGCCGTGGCGGCGCCCGCCAGGGCGGTCGGTCGTCGCCTACCGGCGCCTCCCGGACCTCCCCCAGGTCGATCACCATACGGTTGTAATCCCCCGGTCGCCCGGGTGGTTCCGCTAAATCTGGTACTCCCAGACACGCACCTGGCCACCCGGTGCGCGACACACTACGCTCCGCGTTCCGGCTACGCAGTCCCAAACGCGATGCTGTACCGAGCCAAGGTGCCGCGGTGCGCTGCCGCGCGGCTCGATGAGGGCGAGCCAGCTCTCGGTGTCCGTCCCGTTGCCGGCATTGTTGGCTTCGCCGGCCTCGGTCTCCGTTGTCTCGGTCTCCCTTGCGCCGGTCTCCTTGGCTTCCTTCGAGCGGGCATCTTTTGCACGGGCGACGCCCACCAGGGGTGCGTCGCCGCGCCCACCCAGCGCCGTGTCCCAGCCGTCGAGCTCCACCAGCGTCCGGCCACTCGCGGGGTCGACCGCCGTCAGCCGGTTGGGCCAACGGGCGGCCACCACCACGCCACCCGTCTCGAACACCGTGTCTGCCCCCGGTACGTCCCATCGCTGCGCGCCCGTCGCCGGGTCCACGGCCACGACCCCGCCGGGCCGCGCCGTGCACACCAGCGGCCCGCACGCGCCAAACCGGGGCGCGTCATCGTCGGACAGGGTCCGCTCCCAGCGCCGCTCCAGCGTGTCCGCCGCGTACCCGGCCACCCGCCGGCCGCCCGCCGCATCCTGGTACCCGACCATGATCGCGCCGTTGATCGTGGTCGAGAGGTTCGGAGTCACACCGGCCGGCAGCATCGGCCCGGAACGCAGGACGGCGCCGGTGCGGCCATCGCGCAGTTGCCCTTCACCGGTACTGGTCAACACCAGCGCCCGCCCCGACGTCACACTGCGCACGGCCGCGTCCGCCGGAAACGCCGCCGACCACAGATCGCGCCCGGTAGCCAGGTCGAGCGCGCGCACCGTCGCACCACCGACAAACCCGGTGCGCCCATCGTCAGAGACCGTGAGCCGCAGCGGCGTAGTCCACTTCACCTGCCCGGTGGCCGCGTCCAGCACTGTGGTCGGCGTGCCGTACCGCTCTCCTTGAAGCAGCCCGGTGACCAGTACGACCCCGTCGCCCCGCTGGACGTCGACGAACTGCTCCACACTGGACTCGTACGGCGCCCGCCAAAGCATCCGCCCGCTAGGCAACTCGTACGCGGTGAGCGTGGGCCGCCCGCTCATCTCGGCTCCCACTCCCGGGGCAGTGGCCGTTCCCGGGGCCGTCGCCGTTCCCGGGGCCGTCGCCGTCTCCGGGGGCGTCGCTGCTGCCGGGGCTGCCGCCACGAAGAGCCGGTCGCCGAGCACCGCGAAGTCGGCCTCCTCGGCCAGCGGATGGCTCGCCACCTCAGTCAGCGGCGCAGCCGCCGCGGGCGCCGAACCAGCGACGGCGAGCAGCAGCCCCGCACAAAGAACCTGCGCGAACGGCCGCACCCCACGAAGCGACCGCCACGCATCCCGCAGCCGCCCGCCAGAGACCTCCCGCTGATAGCCGAGCTCAATCACCACGCCGACAACTCTGCCACGCCCACCCCCACAGCCCTCTCCAGTCACTCCACCCACGGCCACCGCCACCCGCCCCATCCACCTGTCACTCGGCCCCCGCGCCACGCCGCCCCCGCCCCGCCGCCCGCGCGAGCTGCCCGCGCCACGCCGCCGCGCGAGCTGCTCGCGTCGATCAAGGGCAAATGC
>NZ_JAIBNX010000196.1 GCF_026130045.1 Micromonospora sp. CPCC 205371 | reverse complement strand
GGCCCGGCGGGCCCCTCAGATCGCGGCAGCAAGCCACCGGCCGCGCGGCCCGGCGATCCAGCGGCGGCGCCGGGCACCAACGAGCCAGTACCGCCCGGCTCGGGCGGACCCCAAAGCGGCCTCCCGGCCGCACATCGGACGCGGTGACCGCGAACTTGCCGAGCTGGGGCCGAAATAGCGCGCTAACTTGGCAAGATCTCGCCGGCTTCCGCGCAGCAACGGACGAGGCGTCGCGGACGCGGCGTGGCCGGCGCGGCGCCCGGGCGCATAGGTGCGAGAGCCGAGGGCCGTGACGACTGCAAGATCGGCGTGTGGGAGCGCTAGCGGCGGGCCTGTTGGGGGAGTGCGGTTTGGGTGTCATCGCGCTTCCACGTCTGCACGTACGTGGCCGCCGTGATCCGCTCGACGTCGTTGAGCTGGAGTTCGTCGGTGACGAGGTCGATCAGCTCGGTGTGGTCGCGGCCCGGGTCGGCGGCGGGGTGGCGGTCGAGGGTCGTGTGCACGAGGCGCCGTAGCGACTGGCCGCGTGGCATGGGCTCGCCGTCGCCGTCGCGCCGGTTGGCGGCGCGCGGTGGCGGCACGGCCCGCACACCGTCCTCATTGGATGCATTAGGAGCGCTGGACCCGTCGAGTGTGTTGGCGGGCGGCGGCGACACGGCGCGGTTGGTGGTCGCTCGTGGCCGGCGGCGAGGCTGCGGGGGAGCGGCGTCCGGCCCGGTGCCGATGGGGGAGCGCAGTTCCTCCAACTCGCGCCGTACGGCGGCGATCACCTGGGACTCGGCGCTCGCTTCGGTCAGCGCCGCCGACGGCGGCGGTGTGCCCGGCCGGCGCGCGGGACGGCCGGGCGCGGCAGGGGAGGTGCGCTCCGAGTCATCTAGCGCGCGGGTGTCCACGTACGAATCGACGCCGTCCGGTGCGTCGACATCGGTGACAGCGGCGGTGCCGCCGGAGGCGGCCGGCTCTGCGCCGCGTCCCGGCCACGTGGACCGGTCACCGCCGAGCGCGTCGCGGGTGGGGACGGGAACGATGCCCGGCGCCTCAGGCGCGCAGCCGGACGCCCCATTGCGCGAAGCCAGGCCGCCGGAGGCCGCGCTGTCCGCGGACGCGCTGGCCGAGGCCGCGCGATCGGAGGCCGAGCGTTCCAAGGCCGCGGCGCCCGCGGCGGCGAGCTCCGGCAGATCCGCCGAGCGTGGGGCGAGGCGGGCGGGGGCCAGGTCGATGGCGATCAGGTCGGTGAGGCCGTCGTAGTCGGCACGCCGGGTCAGCCCGGCCGCGATCTCCTCCAGGTCGTACACGGCCAGAGCGATGTCGGCCGTCGCCGGGTCGACCGCGGACCGTATCTTGCGGTGCAGCACCTTGGCGATCGCCTTCTGACGCCGGTGGCTGGCCACCTCGGCGCGCGCGGCCGCCAGCGAGCCGTACAGGCCCAGCGTCGGGTCTTCCTTCGCCAGCGACTTGGCCCGCCGGGTGAGGAACGGGTGGCGCAACCAGTGGCCACCGACCTCGTACGCGGGCGTGGTGGGCGGGAGGTCACCGGTGGCACGCAGGCGGTCGCGGCGCTGGTTTTCGGTGTGCGTCAACCACACCAGGTAGCCGAGCGCTGACATCCCGGCGAAGAAGCCGCCGAGCAGGTGGTCGCTGTGCGCCAACCAGTTGAACGCGACCGCACCCACCGCGATCGCGGCCGACAGGAGGCGGGAGCCGATGGCGCGTTCGCCGAGGCGGCGGCGCACGTCAGCGTTCGCGAGGACGACGATGCCGCCGAGTTCCAGCGCGCCGACGGCCGGTATCGCCGCCGCCAAAGGGATGCCGAGCGCCTCGACCGCGCCGGAGACCTGGCCGGCGAGTGCGACGAGCAGCACGACCACGTAGAAGCCCTGGCGCATCAGCGAGGCGCGGCGCACCGCGCGCCCAAGCTCGGCGTCGAGCGTCTCCACCGCGTGTGCTCTACGCACTGTGCCTCCCGGGTTCGCTCGCATCGTCGTTGGTCCTCGCGGGAGACTACTGGTCCGCGAGCGGATCATGGTTACGGCACATGTCCAGGCAGGTGCCAACTTCATGTCGACCGCTGAGCTAGGGTAAGTGATCAATGGATGCGATTCGAGTACAAAAACACGGCGGTCCCGAGGTCCTGGAGCCGACGCAGGTCGATACGCCCGAGCCGGGCCCTGGTCAGGTGCTTGTGCGGCTCGCCGCGACCGGTGTGAACTACATCGACATCTATTTTCGCACCGGGCAGTACCCGAGTGAGCTGCCGCTGACGCCCGGTAGCGAAGGCGCCGGTACCGTCGTGGCGGTCGGTCCGGGCGTGACGTCACCGGCGGTGGGTGACCGGGTGGCGTCGACCAACCTCGCTGGTTCGTACGCGGAGTTCGCGCTGGTGCCGGCGAACCGGGTCGTGCCGGTGCCCGACGGCGTCTCCGACGAGCTGGCCGCGGCGTCGCTGCTGCAGGGTATGACCGCGCACTACCTGCTGCTCGACACGGCTCCGGTGCGCTCCGGCGACAGCGTGCTCGTGCACGCCGCGGCCGGTGGCATGGGCCTGCTGCTGACGCAGCTGGCCACCCGGCTCGGCGCGCGCGTGATCGGCACTGTCTCCACGCCGGAGAAGGAGAAGCTCGCGCGGCAGGCGGGCGCCGCTGAGGTGATCGGTTACGAGGACGTCGCCGCGAAGGTGCGCGAGCTGACCGGCGGCGCGGGCGTGGCGGCGGTGTACGACGGTGTCGGGCAGTCCACGTTCGACGAGAGCCTGGCCAGCCTGCGCCCGCGCGGTATCCTCGCCCTGTACGGGGCGGCGAGCGGCAAGGTGCCTCCGTTCGATCCGCAGCGGCTGCAGGGTGGCGGTTCGCTGTTCCTGACCCGGCCGACGCTGGCGCATTACATCGCCGACGACGAGGAGCTGCGGCGGCGCGCCGCCGACGTCTTCGGCTGGGTGGCCGACGGCTCGCTGAGCGTGCTCGTCGGCGGCCGGTACCCGCTGGCCGAAGCCGCCCGCGCGCACACCGACCTGGCTTCCCGTCGCACGACAGGCAAGCTGCTGCTGATCCCATGACCTGACGGGAGGTGCGATGGCGGCCCGGATCGCGCCGCACGAGGAGCCTTACCATCCGCGCGTCAAGGCGTTGCTGGAAAGCATGGTTCCGGCTGACCTGCCACCGCTGCGCGTGATGCGAACACTGGCCCGCAACGGGCCGATGGCGCGTGCGATGACTCCTTGGATCTCGTACGAGCTGAGCGACGCGATCAGCGTCGACCTCCGCGCCCGCGAGCTGGTCATCACGCGGACGTGCGCGCGGTGCGGCTGCGAGTACCACTGGGGCCTGCACATCGCGGTGTTCGCCGAGCGCGCCGAGCTGACGACCGAACAGGTCCGGTCGCTCGTGTACGGGTCGAGTGTGGACCCGTGCTGGACGGACCCGCGCGACCGGCTGCTGCTCGACCTCGTCGACCAGCTGCACGACTGCTCCGATGTGGACGATGAGCTGTGGGCGGCGCTGTCACGGTACTTCACCGAGGAGCAGCTGCTGGACCTGCTGGCGCTGTGCGGCTGGTACCACACGGTGAGCTTCATGCTGCGGGCGGCGCGCGTAGAGCGAGAGCCCGGCATCCCAGGCTTCGCCGACGTGTGACGCGAGGCCCGTGAATGCCCGTTTACCGCCCGCGGAACCGGTCGGTCGCGGCGAGCAACGCGCCCCGCATGTCCGGGTGACCGGCGCCGTGCGCGGCCTCGCCGACCACGACGAGCTCGCTGCCCGGCCACCGCTGGGCCAGTTCCCAGGCGTCGTCGAGTGGGCTGCTGATGTCGAGGCGCCCGTGCACGAGCACGCCGGGGATGCCGGCCAGCTTGGCCGCCCCGTCGGGCAGTTCGTCGTCGTCAAGCCAGCAGCCGTTGCTCCAGTAGTGGGTCACCAGCCGCGCGAACGTCATCCGGAACGCCGGATCCTGGTACCGCGGGTCGGGCTTCGGGTCGCGGCCGGTGGCGACGTGCGTGTCCTCCCACTCGCACCAGGCCGCGGCGGCGCGCTCCCGGACCTCCGGATCGGGGTCCGCGAGCAGGCGAGCATAGGCGCCGGCGAGATCGCCATCGCGGTCCTTTGCGGGTACGCCGTCGCGGAACCGCGCCCACTCCGCGGGGAAGACCCGACCCATCGACCGCGTGATCCACGCGGTGGCGCGTCGAGGGCGTGTGGGGATGCTGAACAGGATGGCCTCCGTGACCCGGTCCGGATGCCATTCGGCGTACGCGAGGCCGAGCACCGAGCCCCACGAGCCGCCGATGACCAGCCAGCGGTCGATGCCGAGGTGCTCGCGCAGCCGTTCCATGTCGGCGAGCAGGTGGTGGGTGGTGTTGGTGGACAGGTCGGTGCGCCAGTCGCCCGCGTCCGGAGTGCTGCGGCCGCAGCCGCGCTGGTCGAATAGCACGACCCGGTACGCCTCGGGGTCGAAGAGCCGCTGCCAGAAAGGCCCGCAGCCCGAGCCGGGCCCGCCATGTACGGCCAGCGCCGGCTTGCCGTTCGGGTTACCGCGGACCTCCCAGTACACGCGGTGGCCGTCGCCGACGTCGAGCATGCCGTGGTCATGGGGCGCGACTTCCGGGTAAAGATCCACCTGGCCACGATATAACAGCGCTGTTAGATCGTCTCTCCGCTATTTCAGACCAGGTACGGCACGCCGTTGGCGTTACAGCGGATGCGCATGTGCACCGTCTTCGGCCCGGCGAAGGTGACGCTCACCGTCGGCGCCGGCCCGGGTACGACCCGCCGCACCGTGTAGCCGTCTGCCGGCTCCGAGCTCAGCACCTCGGCCGTCGAGCCGACGCATTCGGCCAGCGCCGTGCCGCCGGCGGACGTCAGCGTGCGCTGTTTGGCCACCACCGGGGTGGCCGTGACCGTGGCTGTCTCGGCGGGCCGGGTGGGCGCGGTCGTGCGGGGCGAGGCAGTGGCGCCGCCCGTCTCGGTGGCTATCGGCGCGGCGGTGGTGCTGGCCGGCCCGCGACCGGCCCATGTGGGGGCCGGCGTCGTCGGGGCGGCAGAGGGGTCCTTGGCGTCGCCCGCGCTGCCGCCAGCCGGGGCGCTGTGGGTCACGTCGGCCTCCGCGACGGGCGCGTCCTTGACGGTGGGCTCGATGATCAGCATCACGGCGGCGATGGCGATGATCGCCACGGCACCGGCGGTCGCGAACAGCACGACCCGGCGCCGCCCGCTCCGCTGTGCCCGCACCGCCGCGGTGGTCGCGTCCGATCCGGGGTCGACGAGCGATCCGGTGCCGGCCGGGCGCACGGCGAGCGCTGGCCCCGCGCGGGGGCCGGGGGCCGGTGCGGGAGGCCCGGCGGTCGCTGTCGCGGCGGTCGACGCGGCAGAGGCCAACTCGCTGGCCACCTCGCTCGCGGTGGGCCGGTCGGCGGGGTTCTTCGCCAGGCAGCGTCGCGCCAGCCCGATCACCAGCGCCGGTACACCGTCGATGGGTGGCAGCGGCGTCGGCTCGACGTACACGTGCGCGGCCAGCATCTGCGTGGTGGTCTCGGCCTCCCACGGCAGCCGCCCCAACAGCGCGCCGTGCAGCAGCAGGCCCAGCGCGTACACGTCCGAGGCGGGCACGACGTCACCGCCGACCAGCCGTTCGGGCGCGAGGTACGCCGGCGTACCAAAGAGGTCGCTGTAAGGGTCGACGTCGTCGCGCGGTCCGGCGGCGGCCGCGATGCCGAAGTCGACGACCTTCGCGCCCGTCGGCGTGAGCATCACATTGGCCGGTTTGACGTCGCGGTGCACGAGCGCCGCGGCGTGCGCGGCGGCCAGCCCGCTGGCGACCTCGGCGCAGACCTTCAGCGCGTCGGTGGGCGGCAGCGGACCGTCGGCCAGCCGCCGGCTCAGGGTCGGGCCGCTGAGCATCTCCATCACCACGAACGGCACGAGGTGGCCGCTCTCGGAGTGCGACTCTCCGTAGTCGTAGACGCTCGCGACATTTGGATGGGTGAGGCGCGCCGCGGCCCGGGCCTCCGCTTGGAGGCGCAGGCGGGCGGCGGCGTCGGTCACGAACCGGCCGGCCAGCACCTTGACGGCGACCGGCCGGCGGAGCACCTCATCGGTTGCCCGCCAGACGACGGACATCCCGCCCTCGCCGACCTTCTCGTGCAGCCGGTACCGGCCACCCAATAGTTGGAGCGCCTCCACAACGGCACAGTCTGCCGCACACCACCCCGGCACACCTAGCCGCCGTCGTGGCCGATCCGATATGGACGGGCCGCACCGGGTGCGCCTCAAGGCAGTATTAGCAGGTCAGGACTGTTCCTACAGCGGCGGGCGGACGTCGCGACGCTCCTCGATCCGGCGATATTCGGCCGGGTCCTCGGTCACCGGCGTGCGGCGCCGACCCCAGATCAGCGTGGTCATGATGAGGCCGAGAACCCCGGCACCCATCAGGATCCAACCGACGACGTCGAGGTCTATGCCGGCCACGCTGGTCTCGAGGGCGAACGTCAGGATCGCGCCGACCGCGATCAGGAAGATGCTCGTGCCGATACCCACGACCGGCCTCCTTTGCATGGGGGACTGACACCCTCCCCATACCCGGCCTTGACGCCGGCCATGCCTAGACGAGGCGCTTGCGGAACCGCACGAGCGTGCCCGGCCGGCGCCGCCGCACCTCCAGCTCGTCGGCGAGCCGCCTGATGATCGTGAGCCCGCGTCCGGAGCTGGCGCCCGTCGAGCCCGAACTGGCGGGGGGCGTGAAGCCGGAGCCCGCGTCGGCCACCTCGACCACACAGCTGCCGCCGCCCATCTGCAGTCGCAGGTGGTACCGGTCAGCGGGGCGCGCGTGGCGCACCGCGTTGCCGCACGCCTCGCTCACCGCGATCTCGATGTCGTCGCGGGCGTCGCCGGTGACGCGGGCGCCGTCGAGCAGGACACGGGCAAGGTGGCGCGCCACCGGCACCGTCCACCGCTCCCGGGGCAGGGTCACGCGTGCGTCGATCATCCGCTTCCCCTTTCCCGCCGAGTCCTTCCCCCAAGTCGTGCCCGCCGTTTTGGTACCCCAAACGCAAGTTACGGTCTTATGACCGGTGCCGCTTCGCCCGCCTCGACCATGCGGGCGATCAGTCGGGCGCGCAGTTCGGCGGCCACCGCCGCGTACTCGGGCCGCCCGGCCAGGTTCACCAGCTCGTACGGGTCGGCCTCCAGGTCGTAGAGCAGGTCCTCGACGTACTCGGACGCGTCCGGGTCGTCCCAGCCGTTCCCGCCCGGCGCCACTACCGCGTACTTCCACCCGCGGGTGCGCAGAGCCCGCCCGACCTGCGACTCGCTGATCTGCACGAAGACCTCGTCCGGGTCGTCGCGCTCGCGCAGGATCGAACGGCCCTGCATCTGCGCCGGCACGTCGAGGCCGGCGGCGTCGAGCAGCGTGGGCGGCAGGTCGATGAGGCTGACCTGCCGATCAGGAGCGGCGGTGCCGCGGAAGCGGGGGCCGTCCAGCACCAGCGGCACCCTGATCGAGGCGTCGTGCGCGGACCGCTTGTATTCGCCGTTGCGCGTCTTGAAGTGGCAGCCGTGGTCGGAGGTGAGCGCCACGACCGTGCTGTCGCGCAGGCCGAGGCTGGTCAGCGCGTCCAGCAGCCGCCCGAACGCCTCGTCGGCCCGCTTCACCATGCCCCAGTACCCGGCGAGGTGCTCGGCGGCAGTGCCGCCGAGCGCGGCCAGGTCGCGCGGCATCCAGCGGTTCGCGTACCGCTCCGCGTACCCGGCGGGCGCTGGGTAGTCGTCGCGCGAGTTCTGGTGGTGCGGCTCGATCAGCGACAGGAACAGGAAGAACGGGCGCTCCCGCGGGGTTGCCAGCCACTGGATGGCGGCGTCCACATAGGCGTCCGCTCGGTAGCCCGGCATCCGCACCTCGTTGCCGTCGCCGTCGTACAGCCGGGCGTCGTAAGCGTCCGAGATGAACTCGACGACGTCGGCGCCCAGCCAGTACTCGTAGCCGCCGCGCAGATCCCCCGGCACCGGCTCGGATTCGGTGCCGGCGAGGTGCCACTTGCCGATGTAGGCGGTCTCGTAGCCGGCGTCGCGGAAGTGGTGCGCCAGCGTCGGCATGTCCTTGGGTAGCACGATTCCGTTGCGGTACACGCCGGTGCGGTTCTGGTACTGTCCAGTTTGGAGTAACGCGCGGGCTGGTGCGCACACGGGTTGCGGCGTAAACGCTTGCTCGACCCGCACGCCGTCAGCCGCGGTCCGGTCCAGCTCCGGCGTGAGCCCGAGCGGGTTGCCATACGCGCCAACCGAGTCGGCCCGCTGCTGGTCGGTGAGGAAGACCAGCACGTTCGGGCGAGTCACTTCAGTCCCGTCAAGGCGATCCCGCGCACCAGGTACCGCTGGGTCAGCGCGAAGATCAGCGCGGTCGGCACGAACAGCAGGACGGCTCCCGCGGCGGTAAGGTTCCACTGGGTGAAGTACTCCTCGTTGAACAGGGTCAGCCCGATCGGCATGGTGCGCATCTCGGTGCGGGATGTGACGATGAGCGGCCAGAGGAAGTTGTTCCACTGGTACACGAAGGTGAACAGGCCGAGCACCGCGAGCGCCGGCTTGGCCTGCGGCAGGATGATGCGGGCGTAGATCCGCAGCTCGGACGCGCCGTCGACGCGCGCGGCCTCGATCAGCTCGTCGGGCAGCGGCGCGATGAACTGCCGCATCAGGAAGATGCCGAACGCGTCGATGAGAAACGGCGCGACCAGGCCCTGGTACGTGTCGAGCCAGCCGATCTGCGAAAACATCGTGTAGATCGGCACCATCCGCACGAAGAACGGGATCATCAGCGTCGAGAGCACCGAGATGAAGATGGTGCGCTTGAACGGGAACTCGAACTTCGCGAACACGTACCCGACGAGCGGGTCGAAGATGAGGTGCGCGGCGGTGACGACGACGGCCACGACCAGGCTGTTGACGAAGAACCGGCCGAACGGCGCCCGCTCGAACAGGGCCGTGAAGTTGTCGAACCGCGGCGAGCTCGGCCACAGCACCGGATCACCCGCGTACACCTCGGCGTCCGACTGCAACGCCAGCGACACCATGTAGAGCAACGGCAGTACGGTCAGCGCGCACAGCAGGAGTACGAAGACGTACGCGACGACCCGGTCACCGGGGAAGAGCCGTTCACGCCCCATGGTCTCGCCTCCCCGCTCGCAGCTGCACAATGGACAGTGCGAGGATCACGATGAGCAGCAGGTACGACAGCGCCGACGCGTACCCGAAGTCGCGGAAGCCGAACGCGGTCTCGTAGACCCGGAAGACGTACAGGTCGCTGGCGTCGCCGGGCCCGCCGTCGGTCACCAGGTAGGGCAGCGCGAATTGCTGCAGCGCGGTGATGGTGCCGATGACCGACACGAAAACCGTCGTGGGCACCAGAAGTGGCAGCGTCACGTGGCGAAACCGTTGCCATGGCGTGGCCCCGTCGACCCGGGCCGCCTCGTAGTACGTCTCCGGTATGCCCTGTAGGCCGGCGATGAACAGCAGCGTGGCGTACCCGATGTCCTGCCACACCGCGATCGCGACGATCGTGGCGACAGGGTGTTCGTTGAGCCAGTTCTGCTCGGGCAGCCCTGCGGAGCCGAGCAACCTGTTGAGGATGCCCAGCTCCGGGTCGAGGATGTTGCGCCACAGTAGACCGACGATGGCGACCGAGGTCAGGTACGGCACGAGCAGGATGCCGCGAAACACGAGCCGGCCGCGCAGGCGCTGGTTGAGGATCATCGCCGCGGCGATGCCGAGCACCAGGCTGACCACCACGACGCCGACCGCGAACCGCAACGTCACCAGAAAGGCATGCCGCGCCGCTGGATCGGTCAGCGCCCTGGTGTAGTTGCCGAACCCGACGAACTCGTCCGCCCGTACCCCGGTGAACGCGCTCGTGGTGAGCTCCGCCCCGATCGGGTAGAAGAACATCAGCGCGAAGAACACCAGCGCGGGCGCGAGCAGCAGGTACGCCGTCCGTGCCCGCTGGCGCGCGAGCCGTCCCCTCGCGGCGGGCC
This sequence comes from Micromonospora sp. CPCC 205371, assembly GCF_026130045.1. Lineage (GTDB taxonomy): Bacteria > Actinomycetota > Actinomycetes > Mycobacteriales > Micromonosporaceae > Phytohabitans. The sequence goes on along the minus strand of NZ_JAIBNX010000196.1, from coordinate 6,110 downwards.
TAGCCAATGGCCCGCTTGGCGGCATCCACAAAGGACGTCACCGCCGCCTGTACCGGCTTCTTGCTCACCATGACCTCTTGGTACAGCGTCTTGTACGCCGCGTCGACTTCGGCCTTCTTTCCGGTGGCCGGCAGCCCGGCGTCGAACGGCGCGGCGAACGGCAGCGCGTCGGCGACCGCCTTCATCACGGGGTCCGACTTGATCTCGGTGCTCTCGGCCCACGACTTGCGCGGCGCGGTCAGCCCGGCCTCCTTGCTCACCTTGAGTTGAGTCTCCAAGCTGACGATCCGCTTGAGCAGGTCCCAGGCCAGGTCGGGCTTGCCGGACTTGGCGGGGATGAAGAAGCCGGCGCCGGCCAGGTTGGTGGCACGGGCGGTCTTCCGCAGCGGCAGCGCGAGCCCGAGCTCGATGTCGGGGGAGCCCTCCCGGATCGGCTTGAGATCCCATGGCCCGGTGATGATCATCGCGGCGCGCTTGGCGCTGAAGAGCTTCTGCGGGCCGGAGTAGTCGTTGCTGGCCGTCGGTACCGGCGCCACCTTGTGCTTGTGCACCAGGTCGGCCTGGAACTGTAGGGCCTCCAGTGCGGCCGGGCTCGGCGTGAGCAGCTGCTTGCCGTCGGGGTTGAAGTACCGCACGCCGTTCTGCAGCAGCCACGGATGCGAGTACGTGTAGTCCTGGTTGGGCGCGAACCCGTACACGTCGCCCTTGGTCAGCGCCTTCGCCGCGGCGAGGAAGTCATCCCAGTTGTCCGGCGGAGCGGTGAGCCCGGCCTGGCTCAGCATCTGCTTGTTGTAGAAGAGCAGGTTGCAGGTCAGCGCCATCTGGATGCCGTAGATCTTGCCCTCGTGTCGCCAGGAGTCGACGGCCGCCGCCTGCCAGTCGTCCGGGTACCCGAGCGCCTTGCCGTCCTTGGCGATGTAGTCGTCGAGCGCGCGGACGTCGCCGGAGACCGCGAGCCCGACCGTGGCGCTGCCGCCGGGCTGCTCGACCAGGTCCGCGGTGGTGCCGGCGGCGAAGTCGGTCTGCAACTTGGTCTGTAGGTCCGGCCACTGGAACTTCTGCCAGCTGACCGTGACGTCGTGGTCCTTCTCGAACTGGGCGACCACCTGCTTCCACGCCTCGTACGCGTGCCCGGCGTTGGTGTAGAGCGTGAACGTGCCGGGGTTGGAGGTGGCCGGCTCGGGCGCCCGCGAGCAGGCGGTCATCAGCGGTCCGGCGGTGGCCGCGGCCGCGCCGAGGCGCAAAAGATTACGGCGGGACAGGTGCATGACGAGCCCCTTTCTGGGGGTCTAAGCAGATCGGCGCTGGATCAGCTCCCACGGCTGGTGCAGCGCTGTGCCTGGCAACGAGCCCTGATCGATGCGTTCGAAGAGCCGGTCGACGACGGGGGTGAAGTCGAACGAGGGCGTGCCGACGCTGGTCAGGGCGGGGCTCACGACCGCGCCCTCGTCGGTGTTTCCTACGCCGATCACCGCGACGTCGTCAGGCACTCGCAGGCCGAGCCGCGTGGCGGCCCAGATCGCGGCGAGGGCGGCGGGCAGGGAGGGGAGAAAGAGGCGGGGGGGGCGGTGGGGGCGGCCGGGAGGCGGGGGCGCGGCCTGGTGGGCGGTGGACGGGGAGTCGGCGGCCGCCACGGCGAGGGTCTCGTCGGGCGGCAGGTCGTGTGCGGCGAGCGCCGCGCGGTAGGCGCCGTACCGCAGGTCGTCCTCCGGCGGCCGGCCCGGCTCGCCGTGGCCGAAGTACGCGATCCGCCGCCGGCCGGTGCGCACCAGGTGGTCGACGGCCGCCCGGCAGGCTGGCGCCTGCTCCTGGCGGACGACGTCGAAACCGTCCGGCGCCGCGTGGTCGTCGAACACCACCAGCCCCAGCCCGTGCCGCGCCAGGGCGGCCAGCTCCTCGCTGGGGAAGCAGTAGTTCGGCATGACGAGGGCGCCGTCGACGTAGTGCTCGCGCAGGACGCGCAGCACGTTGCGCGTGCGGTCGTCGGGTCCGGCCGGGAGCGTGATGACCGAGTACCCGTGCCGGACCGCGGCCTCGTGAAGCTGGTCGATGAGCCGCTCGCCCCACGGGCTGGAGGGCGGGCGGTAGATCACTCCGACGAACTCGGTGCGCTGCCGGCGCAGGCTGCGCGCCGCGTGGTTGCGCTGGTAGCCGAGGCTGCGGGCGGCGCTGAGCACCCGCTCGCGGGTCTCATCGGTGACCGGGTTCTTCCGGTCGCGGCGGCCGCTGAGGATGTACGACACCGTGGCGGTCGAGACACCGGCGTGGCGCGCGACGTCACGCTGCGTAGGTGGCTTCGGCGTCGCGGCGGTGTTCATGGTTATACGATTACCCAAGGTCCACTAGCACGTCAAGGTCACGGTGCTTGCGGGAGGATCGTCCGATGGAGACGACGCGCGCGTGGCAGGTGGACCGGCCCGGTCCGATCGCCGAGCAGCCGCTGCGGCTGGTGACCCGGCCGCGCCCGGAGCCGGCGCCCGGCGAGCTTCTCATCCGCGTACTAGCCAGCGGCGTGTGCCGCACAGACCTGCACGTGGCCGAGGGCGACCTGCCGGTGCACCGCGCCGGCGTGGTTCCCGGCCACGAGGTGGTCGGCGAGGTGGCGGCGCTGGGCGGCGGCGTGACCGGATACGCGACCGGCGACCGGGTCGGCGTGGCCTGGCTTCGCCACACCTGCGGCGAGTGCGTGTATTGCCGGCGGGGCGCCGAGAACCTGTGCACCCGATCGCGGTACACCGGCTGGGACGCCGATGGCGGGTACGCCGACTACACGGTCGCCCCGGCCGACTACGTGTACCGGCTGCCCGGCGGCTACTCCGATGCCGAACTGGCACCGCTGCTGTGCGCCGGCATCATCGGGTACCGCGCGCTGCGCCGCGTCGAGCTACCACCCGGCGGCCGCCTGGGTGTGTACGGCTTCGGCGCGTCCGCACACCTGGCCGCCCAGGTGGCGCTCGCCGAGGGGGCCCACGTGCCCGTGGTGACCCGGCCGCCAGCGGCGCAGCGCCCCGCCCACGACCTGGGCGCCACCTCCGCGGGCGGCGATCGCCCGCCGGAGCCGCTCGACGCCGCGATCCTCTTCGCGCCGGTGGGCGTCCTGGTGCCAGCCGCGCTGGCCGCCCTCGACCGCGGCGGCACGCTGGCCGTCGCCGGCATCCACCTGACCGACATCCCCTCGCTGAACTACCAGGACCACCTGTTCCAGGAACGCCAGCTCCGCAGCGTCACCGCGAACACCCGCGCCGACGGGCGCGACTTCCTCGCCTTCTGCGCCGCTCACCGCCTCAGCGTCACCACGACCCCGTACCCGCTCTCATCCGCGGACCAGGCCCTGGCCGACCTGGCGGCCGGCCGCGTCGACGGCGCGGCGGTCCTGGTTCCGTGAGTTCGCCGGAGCCTTACCGCCGCGCGTCCGCTGGATCAGCACGACGCAGGCCAGCACCACCAGCGCCGCCGCTATCGAGACCGGGGTGACGGTCTCACCGAGCAGCAGCGCCGACCAGCCGAGGGTGAGCACCGGCTGCGCCAGCTGTATCTGGCCCACCCGCGCGATGCCGCCCCGAGCGAGGCCCGCGTACCAGGCGAAGAAGCCCAAGAACATCGAGACCAAGGTGACGTAGCCGAACGCCGACCAGGCGGCGGCGCCGGCGCGCGGGGGATCGGCCAGGGCGGCGATAGCGGTGACCGGCACGGTGACTGGCAGCGAAAGGAGCAGGGCCCAGCAGATCGTCCGCGCGCCGCCCAGCTCACGGGCGAGCGCGCCACCTTCGGCGTACCCGAGGCCGCAGAGCACGACCGCCACGAGCAGGAACAGGTCCGCGACGGACAGCGCGCCGCGCACCGCGCCGGCGGCGCCGAGGAACGCGAGCACGGCCAGCAGGCCGGCGGCGCTCGCCGCCCAGAACAGCGGCGGCGGCCGCTCGCCGGCGCGCAACACCGCGAACACGGCGGTGACGGCGGGGAGCACGGCGATGACAACCGCGCCGTGTGCGGAGGTCTGCGTCGTGAGCGCCAGCGACGTGAACAGCGGAAACCCGATGACGACACCAAGCGCGACGACCGCCAACCGCGGCCATTGACCGCGAGTCGGCCTCGTCGCGCGGATGCTGATGAGGTACGCCCACGCCAGCCCCGCCGCTCCGATGGCTCGCCCGAAGGCGACAAACCACGGGTCGAGATCCTGTACGGCGACGCGCGTGGCCGGCAGCGACATGCTGAAGGCGAGCACGCCCAGCGCGCCGAGGGCCAGGCCGACCGTTACCGCATTCCTGGCAGTAGCGCTACTCTGATCCGTCATGGGTAACAGTAACGCAGCCGGCCGTGTCGCCCAAGATCTGCGCCGGCTCGTGGGCACCGCCGAGCCCGGCTCGCGGCTGCCGTCGGTGCGCGAACTGACCGCACGGCACCAGGCGTCCCCGGTGACCGTCGCCGAGGCGATCCGTCAGCTGGTGGCCGAAGGTCTGATCGAGGTGCGGTCGGGCAAGGGTACGTTCGTGGCGGCCCAGCCGGCCGAGCGCCGCACACCCGACTTGTCCTGGCAGACCGTGGCCCTCGGCCCCAGCCTGCCGGGCGAAGGTGACATGCAGGCGTTACTGGCGTTACCGCCTGCTGGCGCGATCCCGCTATCCGGCGGCTACCTGGACGCGGAGCTACAGCCCGCCGCCGCGCTCGGCGCCGCCCTCAGCCGCGCCGCCCGGCAGCCCGCATCCTGGCAGCGCGGGCCCACCGAGGGGCGCGAGGACCTGCGCGCCTGGTTCGCCCGCGAGGCCGGGGCTGGGCTCCGCGCCGACGACATGGTGATCTGCCCCGGCGGGCAGGCCGCCCTGTCGACGGCGCTGCGCGCGCTCACCACGCCCGGCGACACCGTGCTCGTCGAGTCGCCGACCTACCTGGGCGCGCTCGCAGCCGCCCGAGCCGCGGGACTGCGAGTGGTGCCCGTACCTGTAGACGCCGACGGCGTCCTGCCCGACCAACTGGCCGCCGCCTTCGCCCGCACCGGCGCCCGCCTGTTCTACTGCCAGCCCCTCCACGCCAACCCGCACGGCGCGACCCTGGCTGGCCACCGCCGCGCCCACGTCGCCGGCGCCGTACGCGAAGCCGGTGCCTTCCTGATCGAAGACGACTACGCCCGCGACCTCGCCATCGACGGCGAAGCCCCACCACCGCTGGCCGCCAACGACCCCGACGGGCACGTCGTCTACCTCCGCTCGCTGACCAAGGCGGCCGCCCCCGGCCTACGCGTGGCCGCGATCGGCGCCCGCGGCCCCGCCGGCGCCCGCCTGCGGGCGGCGAGGCTGCTCGACGACTTCTTCGTAGCCGGCCCTCTCCAGCAGGCCACAGTGGAGTTCGTGACGTCCCCAGCCTGGTCCCGGCACCGCCGCGCCCTGCGCGCCGCCTTGCGCACACGGCGCGAGGCATTGCTGGTCGCACTAAGCCGCCACCTGCCCGACCTCGCCCCACAGCCGATCCCACGCGGCGGCCTACACCTGTGGACCCGCCTCCCCGACGGCGCCGACGACGTCGCGCTGGCCACCGCCGCAGCAACCGAAGGCGTCATCGTCTTCCCCGGCCGCCCCTGGTACGCCGCCGAACCCCCAGCCGCCTACCTGCGCCTCACGTACGCCGCCGCCCCACCCGACCAGATGGACGAAGCCATCCGCCGCCTAGCCCGCGCCCTCCACAAGGCATCGCCCCGCTAGCCAGCGCGACGAAAGGGCCCGCGCTCCTACGTTCGCCGGTGGTAGATGTTGCGTCGGGGTCTGCGGTCGTGGTCCATATAGGTCGGTGGGATGAAGTCGGGCTTGCCGTCGTCGGCCATCCGCACCTCCCATTCCCCGCGGTGGATGAGCCGATGGTGATACCCGCACAGCAACACCCCGTTGTCTAGCGCGGTCCTTCCGCCGGCGGTCCAGTGGGTGATGTGGTGTCCGTCGCACCATCGTGGGGGCCGGTCACAGCCAGGGAACGCGCACCCGCCGTCCCGTGCCACGAGCGCTCGTCGTAGTGGTCCGGTGAACAGCCGCCGTTGTTGTCCGACGTCGAGGATCTGTCCGTCGCCGCCGAGGATCATGGGGATGATGTGGGCGTCGCAGGCCAGCCGCCGTACCTGC
>NZ_JAIBNX010000195.1 GCF_026130045.1 Micromonospora sp. CPCC 205371 | reverse complement strand
GGCGTCAAGCGCGCCCGCGACGGCCGCCAGCGCTGCGGACCCGCCGCATCGTTCGCCGATCAAGGGAGATCGCATGGATCAAGGGCAAATACACGCGGAAAAGAGATCGAACCACGTGCGTTCGCCCTTGATCGGCGACAAGGACGTGCATTCGCCCTTGATCGGCGGGGAGAGGGCGCGGGACGCGCGGGGCGCGCCGCGCGGGCGCGAGGTGCGGACGCATCGTGCGGGGTGCGGGGCGGTGGGGAAGGGGTTAGCGGCGGGGGGCGCCGGCGTATTGGCGTTCGACGTCGGTTTGGGCGAACCAGATGTAGCGTTCGGCGCCGTCGCCTACCAGGGCGATCATGTCGTCGGCCATGACCTGGAGGAACTGGGTGCTGGCGGCGGGGAGGCGCAGAGAGCTGCCCACCAGGGCGGCCTCGGCGCTGCCCAGGCGCTGGAGCATGACCAGGTTGCAGTCCTGGATGGACGGTACGCCGGGCTGGCTGAGCTGGCGCAGGATGGTCAGCTGGGTCTGCCATGGACCGAGCGGCTGGGGCGCGGTGGCGCCGAGTTGGCCCAGGTCGTACACCACGAGGATTGGCTGCTGCGCACTGGCGGTCACGGCGAGCGGCTGCTCGGCGGAGAGTACCGCCACGCGGTCGCCGCGGCCGGTCGCGCGTTCGCCGAAGCCCTGCCAGGCTTGCGGGTCGGCGGTCACCACGGCGACCCGGGCGCCGAGGGCGAGCGCCCGGAACGTCACCAACTGCCCGGCCCAGGCTCCGCCGACGAGTGCGATGCGGGTGGGCTCGGGGCGGAAGAAGCGCACCGATACCGGGCCTTGCTGCCGGTCGGCGCCCAGGATGAGGCCGGTGCCGGGGGAGGAGATCCGGAGCTGCGCGAGCGCCGACCGCGACGCGGTGTGCGAGCCGATGCGTAGCCGCGCGAGCCGGCCGGACAGGCCGCGGTGGCCGTCGCCGCCGCCGGGTGGGCGGCGGGTCTCGTACACGGTGCCGGGCGGCAGTTGAGGTGTGGTGTCCGGGATGGCGCGCGCCTCGGCGAGCGGCACCGCCGCGGCGCGGCTGGCGGTAGCGGCCGCCGCCTGGGTGGCGGCCTGCGTGGAAGCGCTGGACGAGGTCTGCGCTGGCGGAGCCGCCTGCACCGGAGGTGCGGTGGTAGCCGGTGGTGGCCCCGCGGCCTGCACCGCTGGCGACGACAGGGTCGCGTCGCGGCCGAGCACGGCACCGCCCGTGCCTTTGGCGAGCTGGGTCAGCGGTGGGGGCGGCGGCAGCGGCGGGCGCTGCGGTAGGGGGGCGCCGTGTGCCGGTGTGCCGGGTGATCCACCGGCAGGGTCGGCGGCTGCGTGTGGCCTGGCAACCGCGGCGTGCGGGCTGCTCAAAGCACTCGGCACGCCGGGCGGCGGCGGAGGTGCGGGCTGCGCCACCTGGCCGGGGAGGGCGGGCTGTCCATAGTGGCCCGGCACGCCGCGGCCAGCGGCAGCACCCGCGCCGTGGCCGGGTGCACCCTGCCCGGCCGCCGCGCCTTGACCAGCGGCCGAACTCTGGCCGGGGCCCGATGAACTTTGACCCGCGGCCGCGCCAGGCCCGTAGCCCGCCACGCCCTGCCCCGCACCCGGGCCGTAGCCGGGCGCGCTCTGCCCGTAGCCGGGTGTGCCCTGCCCCGCGCCCTGACTCGTGCCCGACGAGCCGGGACCGGCACCGGCCGAGCCCTGGCCCGACGCGCCGACGACACCGCCTCCGTACACGCCAGCACGGCCCGCCGCGGCACCGCCGCCCGCGCCGTAGGTGCCGGCGCCGGTGGGGGGTGGCGCCTCATGACGGCCGACGGAGGCCTTCCCGACCACGGGCGGCTTCTGCTCGTCGTCCTGCGAGCGGTGCGAGTCGCGAGGATCGCGAGAATCGGTCATCGCGCGCCGCCTCCCGTCGGTGCGGACGCGTACACCGCCGGCCCCTGCTCCCCGTCGAGCTGGAACAGTTCGGCGCGCGCCTGCTCGGCGCCTTGGGTCAGGGACTGGCAGATCGGGCCAAGGTCGGCGGCGGGCGCCGAGACCCGTACCAGCGCCCGCAGGTCGACCATGCGGCTGTCGTCGTCGGCCGCCATGATCAGCGAAACGTTCGTCATCGCGGCGGGCGCGGTGGAGAGCCAGTTGAGCAGCGAGGCGGCCTGCCCAACCGGCGGCCATCCGCGTACCCAGAAGGAGCGATGGGCGAGCCGGGCCGAGTGCCACTCGGACCATTCCTCACGCGGGGGCTGGGTTTCGGTGTGTGGCGTGGCCGGCGCGAGGTCGCACGACCGCATCAGCGCGCCGAGCAGCGCGTCGGCGTCGAGCAAGCGGTGGGTGATGCCGTCTTTGCGGAGCGACTTGGCGACACGGCGGACCATGGCGGCCACTACGGCGGACGCCAGGTCGAGGTCGGCGCTGTCGCCGGTGATGGCTTCGGCGAGCGAGCGGGCGTCGAGGCGTACGGCGACCCAAGTCTCGCGGTCGGCCGGCACGGGTACGGTGCCGAAGCGGGCGAGCAACTGGCGGTACGACTGGCCGGCGGCCGAGGACGGGTGCGTGTCGATGCTGGGCGCCGGCACGGTCTGAGTGACCACCTGGAGCACGGCTCCCGGCTGGTCGGCTTCGGCGAGCGCGGCGGCCAGCGTGTCGAGCGGGATGCCGCCCGGGTCTTCGCGGGTGGCGATGGCGGGCGTGACGGCGGCGACCGCGTACCAGCCGGCGTCGTCGCGGGCGACGCCCACGTGCGAGCCGTCGGCCACGGAGACGTTTTCGACGATGAGGTTGGGTGCGAGGCGGCGCAGGGCCGCGAGCCGCGCGTCGTCGCCGAACGCCGGGGCGCCCGCCTCCTGCCGGCGGCGGCGGTATCGCCGGGCCATCATCCGGCGTTCGAGCCACCAGCGTCCGCGCGCCCGGCCGAGCACGAGGAGCAGCAGGACCGCGCCGGCCAGACCCACACCGATGGCCAGCAGCGCGTTCTGGGTGACGGCTGCCAGTACCGCGACGAGCACCGCCTCGGCGAGCAGTAGCTGCGTGACGTTTACCGGGCCGAGGTGACCGGGGCGCCGGCGGGGCAGCAGGATCGCGGGGCCGGCGTAGTCGGCGGACTCGGCGCTGACCCGCGCGACGGCACGGACGGGCTGCGCCGAAGCGGACTGCGGCGACACGGACATCCGGTGAGCTACCCCCTGCCTGTCGTAGAGATCAACGCGTCGCGGCCAACAAGTCGTCGAGCACGAGCGTACGCAGGTCGTCGCGGCTGGGCATCCGGCCGAGCGCACGCAGACGCCCGGATTGTGCCTTACGCATGCCTTCGAGCAGCTTTCGCGCCTCGCGGGCGTTACCGAAATTCTGATCGCGTTCGATCTGTGCGAACCACTCCATCAACGCCTCGTCGAGCCCGGGTGCGAGCAGGTAGTCGTCGTTGCGGGCGATCCGCTGCACGATCAGCACCAGCTCGTCGGGGGAGTAGTTCTCGAACTCCAGCGTCTTGGCGAACCGGGAGGCCAGACCGGCGTTGGCGTCGAGGAAGTTGGCCATGTCGGCGGTGTATCCGGCCACGATGACGGCCACCTGGTCGCGGTGGTCTTCCATCAGCTTGACCAGGGTGTCGATCGCCTCCTGACCGAAGTCGGCGGAGGTGCCGGCGGAGCGCGACAGCGTGTATGCCTCGTCGATGAACAGCACGCCGCCCAGCGCCTGCTCGAAGACGGACGTGGTCTTCTCGGCGGTGTGACCGATGTACTGGCCGACCAGGTCGCGCCGCGACACTTCCTTGAAGTCACCGCGCGGCAGCACGCCCAGCGCCTTCAGCAGCTGCCCGTACAGGCGGGCCACGGTCGTCTTACCGGTGCCCGGCGCGCCCGTGAAGACCAGGTGGTTGCTGGCGGCACCGACGGCGAGCCCGGCGTTGCGCCGCCACTCGTTGACCTGGATCTCGTCTATGAGCGCACGCACCTCGCTCTTGACGCCGGCGAGGCCGATCATCGTGTCGAGCTCGGCGAGAAGCTTCTCCATCTTCGCGGTGTCCTGCTGGTTGCCGCCCTCGATCGCGCCGGCGCCGACCTTGGGGGCGTGGACACCGTCGTCGGCTTCGCGGATGGTCGGGTTGGCGCCCTCTTCGACGAAGATGCTGGGCGTGGCGGTGCCCTCGACGCGGGTGCCCTCGACCGAGCCGCCGCAGCCGCGACCGAACGTGATCCCGGAGCCGCGGGTGTCGTGCACCCAGGAGTCGACGATCGTCGGCGCGCTCTGGTGTGCCACGGAGATGCCCGCGTCACCGGTACCGGAGATGTCGCACCGTTCGATCGTGGGGCGCCCGGCCTGGTACACGTAGATCCCACGAAAACCGCAACCGGCGATCGTGGAGTTACGAATCGTGGGGTTGGCGCCGAGCCGCACGATCACGCCGTCGTCGGCCGTGTCGCGGACCTCGCACTTGTCGATGAGGCCGCCCGCGTCTTCGACGATGATCCCGTACTGCCCACCGGTGACCTTGACCTCGGTGGCGGCCAGGGTGGCGCCGTCGGTGACGCTGATGGCGGCCGCGTACCGGGCGCTGGCCTCGCACTTCTCGATGGTGAGCCGGGTGCCGGTGGCGTTGACCGCCGGGTAGTCGGCGCCCTTGATGACCAGGCCGGACAGGGTGACCTCGCCGCCCTCGCAGGCGACCGCCGGCGCGTACGCGTCGCCGCCGTCGATCGTGACCGAACCGGGGTCTTTGGCCGCGACCAGACTGACCCGCCGCCCGCTGAGCCGGAGGCTCTCCGCGTAGGTGCCCGGCTCGATGGAGATGACCGTGCCGTCCGAGGCGATCTCGAGGGCGTCACGGATGGTCGGGTAGGCACCCGCCCGCTCCGCTGAGACGGTCAGTGTGCGCGCCATGATGTCCGTACCTCCCCGTCGGCCCACGAGGATCGTAGCGACCCGGCGCCCGTACAACGAAGCCGGTCAGGCGGCTGGCTCCAGGGTGAGGCTGACGGAGTTGATGCAGTAGCGCTGGTCGGTCGGGGTCGAGTAGCCCTCACCCTCGAAGACGTGGCCGAGGTGGGAGTCGCACCGCGCGCACCGCACCTCGACGCGCACCATCCCGTGCGTGCGGTCTTCAATGTATTTCACGCGGTCTTCGGCGAGCGGCGTGTAGAACGACGGCCAACCGCAGTGGGAGTCGAACTTGGTGTCGCTGGAGAAGAGCTCTGCACCGCAGGCCCGGCAGCGGTACACGCCCTTGGTCTTGGTGTCGACGTATTCGCCTGTCCACGGTGCCTCGGTGCCGGCCTGACGGAGGACCCGGTACTCGGCGGGGGACAGGCGCACCCGCCACTCTTCCTCGGTACTCGGCAGCGTCATGCTTCCAGGCTACCGATTACCAGCGGCGCCGGCCGTCGTTGAGCAGGCATGCGAGAACCGGCTCGCGCGGTGCTGGCCAGCTTCCGCCCGACCTGGCGGCAGGCGGTCGGGCATGGCCTGTACCTCGGCGCGGCCGCCGGTGCCGTGGGCCTGACGGCATCGGTTGCGCTGCCATCCGAGTACCGCATCGTGCTTGGCCGGGCCCCGGCGGTGGCGGCGGGGGTGGCCGGTGTGGCCGCGGGCGGGCGCGGCGTCGCCGAGGCCGACCACGCCGGCATCCGGCCGGAGCCCGCCGGACCAGGGGCGATGCCCTGGAGGCAGGTGGTCGGCATCCGCGCGGAGCGCCGCAGGCGGCGCACGGTGGTCGCGGTCTATCTGGAGTCGGGGGAGACCCGCCGGCTGCCGGCGCCGTACGACGGCGCCCTCCTGGCACGCGACCCGCTCTTCGAGCGGCGCGTATTCATGCTCCGCCACCTCTGGGAGACGCACCGCGACTGGAGCGTCCACGGCTAGCGCGCGAACGACCGAGCGCAGCGAGGGCATCGCTTAGGCTTCCGCTCATGAGCCCCAAGGCGAGCGCCGTCGAGGTCGAGGTCGCAGGCCATGCGGTACGGCTGAGCAGTCCGGACAAGGTGTACTTCCCGGGACCGGGATACACCAAGCGGGACGTGTTCGAGTACTACCTGTCCGTCGGTGACGGGATCATGCGGGCACTGCGCGAGCGCCCGACGACGCTCCAGCGCTTCCCGGAGGGCATCGAGGGCGAGATGTTCTACCAGAAGCGGCTGCCGGCGCGCGGGGTGCCGCCGTGGCTCCAGTCGGCGCGGATCACGTTTCCGAGCGGGCGGCCCGCCGACGAGCTGTGCCCGGTCGACCTGGCACACGTGGCCTGGGCGGCGCAGATGGGCGCGGTGGTGTTCCACCCGTGGCCGGTGCGGCGGGACGACGCCGATCACCCCGACGAGCTGCGCATCGACCTCGACCCGCAGCCGGGCACCGACTTCGGGCACGCGGCCGAGGCGGCGGGCGTGCTGCGCGAGGTGCTGGCCGACGCGGGCATGACCGGATACCCGAAGACGTCCGGCGGCCGGGGAGTGCACGTGTACGTGCGCATCCGTCCCGAATGGGACTTCGTGCTGGTACGCCGGTCGGTGATCGCGCTCGCCCGCGAGCTGGAGCGGCGGCGGCCCGACCTCGTCACCACCTCGTGGTGGAAGGAGGAGCGCGGCGAGCGGGTGTTCGTCGACTTCAACCAGATGGCCCGCGACCGCACGATCGCGTGCGCGTACTCGCTGCGCGCCAACGGCCGTGCGACCGCCTCCACGCCGGTGACCTGGGACGAGCTGCCCGACGTCGAGCCGGACGACTTCGACCTGCGTACGGTGCCGGAGAGGTTCGCGAGGGTGGGCGACCCGCACGCGGGCATCGACGACGAGGCGTTCGATCTCACGCCGCTGCTGGAGTGGTCCGAGCGCGACGAGCGGGATGGTTTGGGCGACATGCCGTACCCGCCGGACCACCCGAAGATGCCCGGCGAGCCGAAGCGCGTGCAGCCTTCGAAGGACCGCGACCGGAAGCGGGACTAGCGCGGGCAGCGCTTGCCGGCCGGAGGCGGCCTGAGGTCGATCAGGTACTTGTCGACGGCGTCGCTGATGCAGCGCGTTTGCGGGTACGCGGTGTGGCCCTCGCCTTCCCAGGTCAGCACCACCCCTACGCCGAGCATCGAGGCCAGCTTGGCGGTCTGCTCGTAGGGCGTCGCCGGGTCGCCGGTGGTGCCCACGACCACGATCGGCGGCGCACCGGTGGCGGCCCCGGTCGGGTACGGGTCGCGCTTGGCGGGCCAGAACGCGCACGGCAGCATCCCGACGGCGAGCGGCGCGCCGAACAGCGGGTACTTGGCGCGCCACTGGGACTGCATCGCCCGGATCTGCGACACCTCGGGCGAGACGGGCGCGTCGGCGCAGTTGACGGCGAGGTTGGCGTCGAAGAGGTTGGAGTAGCGGCCGCTGTTGTCGCGCTCGGCGTACGAGTCGGCTAGCTCGAAGACCCCGTCGGCGTCGCCCCCGGCGAGGTCGTCGATGGCCTGGCCCAGCTCTTCCCAGCCCTGCTCGGTGTAGAGCGACGAGATCACCGCGTACAGGACCCAGCCGGAGGTAGCCTGCCGCCCGCCGTCGCCGCGGACGGGCGATGTGCGCGCCTTGTCGATGGCGGTCATGACCGCCGCCCGCGCGTCGGGCGCGATGGGGCACTTGCTGGCGTTGCGCCCGCACCAGGTGGCGAAGTTGCCGAACGCCAGCTCGAAGCCCTTGGCCTGGCTTTCCGAGCCGGCCAGCAGGTCCTGGCCGGGGTCGACCGCGCCGTCGAGGACCATCGCCCGGATCTTCTGCGGGAACAGCTGGGCATACGTGGCGCCGAGCAGCGTGCCGTACGAGTATCCGAGGTAGGTGAGCTTCTCGTCGCCCACCGCCGTGCGGATCGCGTCCATGTCGCGGGCGGCCTGCTCGGTGGCGTAGAGGCCCAGCTTGTCGCCGTACTTGGCGCCGCAGCCCTGCCCGATCTTCTGGTTGAGCGCCACCAGGCTGTCGAACTCGGCCTGCGTGTCGGGATCGGGGTCGGCGCCGAAGCTGGCGTCGAGGTCGGCGTCGGAGATGCACTCGACGGGGCTGGATCGGTTGACGCCGCGCGGGTCGAACCCGACGACGTCGAAGCGGCGCAGGATGTCGTCGGGCAGCCCTCCGAACGTCTCGCCGAACGACAGGTAGACCGCGGTGTCGATGCCGGACGCGCCCGGCCCGCCGGGGTTGACCAGCAGCGAGCCGATGCGGTCTTCCTGGCGGGTGGACCGGGCTCGGATCAACGCGATCTCGAACGTGCCGGAGGCGGTGGGCGAGGCCCAGTCTTGCGGCACGGCGACGCTGCCGCACTCGTATCGCATGTTGGGCGCGCCCCGCCCGACCAGGTCTTCGGGGACGTCCGGACAAGGGCGCCAGGTCACCGCCTCACCCGATCCGGCGGGTGCCGGCGTGGCGGTGGCGGTGTCGCCGTCGTTGCGGCCGGTGTTGGGCGCGTACACCGGCACCGTACAGCCGGCGACCAGGCCGGTCACCAGAAGCCCGGCCACAGCGTGACGAAGGGTGCGAGACACCGGCACTAGGCTACCGGCTCTGTCTGGGTCGCTCGGTCGTGCGGCGCTGAAGGGCGACGTCTTCCCTCGTCGCTTCGCTCCTCAGTCCAGACGCCGCCGCGCCAACTCACTCGCTCCGCCGCCGAGAACCTCGTCGACATCGAAGCGGAGCGGGCGCTCGAGCTGTTCGTAGGTGCACGAGCGCGGCTCGCGGTCGGGGCGCCAGCGTATGAACTGCGCGGTCTGCCGGAACCGGTCGCCCTCCATCGCGTTGTAGGCGACTTCGACGACCAGCTCGGGCCGCAGCGGCTCCCAGGCGAGGTTCTTCCCGCCGGTCCAGCGGCTAACGCCGCCCGGAATGCGCTGCGAACCCTCGTGGTCGCCGTGCGCCCACGGGTGGTCGGTGACGTCGCGGTATGGCGCCAGCTCCTCCAGCAACTCGGCGCGCCGCGCCATCGGGAACGACGCCGAGACACCGACGTGGTGCAGCGTGCCGGTCTCGTCGTACAGGCCGAGCAGCAGCGAACCCACCACGGGCCCGGACTTGTGCCACCGGAAGCCCGCCACCACCGCGTCGGCCGTGCGGGCGTGCTTGACCTTGTACATGAGGCGCTTGCCGGGCTCGTAGGCGATGTCGGCTGGCTTGGCGATCACGCCGTCGAGCCCCGCGCCCTCGAAGACCTCGAACCACCGCCGCGCGATGGCGGGGTCCGACGTGGTCGGCGTGACATACACCGGTGCGGCCACGCCTTCCAGCGCACTCTCCAATGTGGTACGCCGAGCCGCGTATGGAGTGTCGAGATAGGACTCGTCGCCGAGGGCGAGGATGTCGAACGCCACGAAGGAGGCCGGAATCTGCTCGGCGAGCAGCTTGACCCGCGAGGCGGCCGGATGGATGCGCTGGCTGAGCAGGTCGAAGTCGAGGCGCGGCGTGCCACCCTCGGCGCGCTGGATGATGACCAGCTCGCCGTCGATCGCCGAGCGCGGCGGCAGCTGCGCCTTGGCCTGCTCGACCACCTCGGGGAAATAGCGCGTGAGCGTCTTGCCGCCCCGGCTGGCCAGCTCGACCTCGTCGCCGTCGCGGAACACGATGCACCGGAAGCCATCCCACTTCGGCTCGTACGTCATGCCCGGTCCGATCGGAATGTCCGGAATACTCTTCGCCAGCATCGGTTCGACCGGCGGATTCACCCGAAGCTCCACAGGGCAAACACTAGAGGCTGCGTCCGACATACTTCTTCCCGTGGCGCGGAGCAGGCGGGGGGCGGACCCGATCAGGGAGCAGGTCGACACCGGCATCGCGGAGCTGCGACCCGACGTCGACCGGCCGCGGGCGTACACCCTGCTGCTCGACCAGGCGCCGCAGTCGCACGTCGACCTCGACGACCCCACCTACCTCGACTTCGAGTACGTGCGCCGGTTGGCGATCGCCGTCGACCTAGCCGCCCCACCCGGCGAGCCGCTGCGGGTGCTACACCTCGGTGGCGGCGCCCTCACGCTGCCCCGCTACGTGTCCGCCACCCGACCGGGGTCCACGCAGCGGGTCGTGGAGATCGACGGGGCGCTGGTGGAGTTCGTCCGGCGCGAGCTGCCGTGGCCACGCGACCCGCGGCTCAAGGTACGGGTCGGCGAGGCGCGGGAGGTCCTCACGTCGCTGCCCGACGCCGCGTACGACGTGATCGTCGGCGACGTCTTCGCCGGCGCCCGCACCCCGGCGCACCTGAGCTCGGTCGAGTTCGCGCACGAGGTGGCCCGGGTCCTCGCCCCTTCCGGGCAGTACCTCGTGAACATGGCCGACGGCCCACCGCTCGCATACGCGCGGAGCCTGGCCGCGACGGTCCGCGCGGCTCTGCCGCGCACCTGTTTGATCGCCGACAGCGGGGTGCTGAGCGGCCGGCGGTACGGCAACCTGGTGCTCGTCGCGAGCCGAGTCGATCTCCCGATTCCGCAGCTCAGCCGCCGGGTGGTGGGTGACTGGTTTCCCGGCCGGGTGCTGCACGACGCGGAGTTGCACCGATTCACCAGCGGAGCCCCTGTGCGCGACGACGCCCATGCCCGGCCAAGCAACCCACCACCGTCTTTAACTTTTGGCTCGACCCATTGATCCCTCCTGCGTCCGCAGCCGTACCAGAACATGGCCGGAGGCTCTACGGCTCGGCTAGCTACACCCTGTGACGTGCGATGGAGGTCTCGATGGTGACGCCGCTGGACACGCTGGTCCGGGTATGTACGCGATAGCCGCGGAGTGGCGTGGTGGCCGAGCGACGGACCGCGGGTCCGCTGTGCCTCCGCAACGGTCGGCCAATCGGTGGCAGGCTATCGACGGAGGGTCGGCGGCGCGCCATGATGAGCGCGTGACGCCACGCCCTGCCCCCGGGCGCCACCAAGCCGGGTCCTCTCCGGCGAACCACGACGACGCTCTGGTTCGCGAGCTGTACGAGGAGCACGCGGGTCCGCTCCTGATGTTCGTGCTCCGCCTCACCGGCGGTGACCGCCAGCGGGCCGAAGACATCGTGCAGGAGACGCTCCTGCGCGCATGGCGCAACGCCCACCGGCTCGGTGCCCAGGGGCAGTCGTCCCTGCGGCCGTGGCTCGTGACGGTGGCCCGGCGGATCGCGATCGACGACCACCGCAGCGAAAACGCGCGGCCCCCGGAGACGTACGGGCGGGACCTGGAGGCGTTCTCCGAGCCCGACGAGACCGAGCGGGTGCTGCGCCTCATGACGGTGACGGACGCGCTGCGCACGCTCAGCCAGCCGCACCGCGAGATCATCCTAGAGACGTACTTTCGGGGGAAGACTGTGCCTGAAGCGGCGGAAGCCCTGGGCCTGCCGTTGGGCACTGCCAAGTCACGGGTCTACTATGCGCTTCGTGCATTGCGGAGCGCGCTACAGCAACGGGGTGTGACCGGATGAGCCGGGCAGCACACTGGGACGTGGCCGCGTACGCACTTGGCGTGCTCGACGAGCGCGAGGCGGAGAAGTTCGAGGAGCACCTGGCCGGCTGCTGGGCATGCGCCGGCGAGCTCGAGTCGATGCTCCCCGTCGTCAACCTGCTGTCCGAAGTGGATGGCGAAAACCTCGTGACGGCCGAGCAGTCCCGCTCCGAGGGGCGGGTCCTCGACCGGATGATCGTCGAGGTCGGCGCCCACCGCAAGCGCGCCCGCACCCGCCAGATCCTCGCCGCCGCGGCGTCCATCGCCGTGCTCGCGACCGCCAGTGGCGTCTCCCTGTACGCCGGCGGTCAGATCTTCGGCAGCGACAGCGGTTCCTCGCCGAACGTCTCCGCGCAGGGCAACGGCACCGGTGCGCCCATCACGCCCAACCCGAACGGTACGGGTGGGCCGGGCATCGGTGGCCCCAGCGGACAGACCGGTGGCGTGAGCGAAGACGGCGAGAAGGTCAGCGCGAGCGACAGCGAGACCGGCGTCGAGGCCGAGCTGGTGCTGGAGACGAAGATCTGGGGCACCAACATCTCGTTCCAGTTGACCAACCTCAAGGGTCCGCGTACCTGCCGGCTCGTGGTGTTCCGGGAGAGCGGCACCAGCGAGGTTCTCAACACCTGGAGCGTGCCTCCGTCAGGCTACGGCACCAAGGAAGAGCCGCAGCCGCTGCTGCTGTCGACCACGACGGCGACGCAGCGCAACGACATCGACCGCATCCAGATCCAGTCCGTTACGGACGGGGTCGCGGAGCCGCTCGTGACGGTGGCGCTCTAGAGCGCAGACCGCGCCCATACCTGCACACGCACGGCGGGGCGATCTGGTTCAGGGGTTGGCTGTGAAATTGTCCACCGTCAATCAGGGTCGCTGACTCAACTATTTCGGCCGGGGCCACGTACTTCATGTCAGAAGGCCCAAGTGGACGAAAAGTAACTGGGAGGGCAAGTGATAACGGGAAAGCGGACCGCTCTCGTCGTGAGCGCTCTGGCAGGTGCTGCCGCACTGGCCCTGGCTGGTTGTGCCCCGACTGGCTACGACCAGAACAATGGCGACCAGGTTGAGGTGGCCAACCAGGCAGCCGCTGGCGCGGAGGCGACTCCGACGCCCGAAGCTTCGGAAGGCGCGGAAGGCACCGAGGAGTCGGCCGACGAGCCGACCAAGGACATCGCAGCCGAGGATCTCACCACGAAGCTCACGGCCAAGAAGCTCCCACGGATGGGCACCGTCGTCGTCGACCAGGACGGCTTCACGCTGTACCGCTTCGACAAGGACACGATCGACCCGCCGGCCAGCAACTGCGTCGACAAGTGCGAGAAGGTCTGGCCGCCGGCGTACACCGAGGACGGCAAGCCGGACCTGGTGGGCATCGACGACGAGAAGCTCGGCGTCATCACCCGGGCCGACGGCACCAAGCAGCTGACCCTCGGCGACTGGGCGCTGTACCGGTACATCGGTGACACCAAGGCTGGCCAGTGGAAGGGCCAGGGCGTGGGTGGCACGTGGTTCGTGGTGGCACCGGACGGCAAGCGGAACCTCACCTGCCTCCCGAGCGTCACGCCGAAGGCGGTCGAGCCGCCCGCGGACGAGGAGTCGAAGGACGGCGAAGGCTCCGAGAGCGGCTACAGCTACTAGGCGTAGAGAAATGACGCGGTGACCGGTCGTGGCCATTCAGGCGGCCGGGCACCGCGTTTTCCCCCTCTCTTTTAAACCGTAGACATCAGCCGAACGGCGGATGCTCCAGCGTTGAGGGGGAGCGCCATAAGTTCCCTTTAAATGTCACCTAAGAGTTCCCTATTTTTCCTAGACGTGATTGACGGTTCTTGAGCACCGTCCTACGGTTTCTCCAGCGTCATTGATCGCTTGTTCAAGGTCCGGTCCCGGGAGGTTTCAGAAGATGTTCAGGGGACGACTCGCGGCACCTGTGACGCGCCGGGCAGCGGCCGTCCTGACCGGGCTGGCCATCGGCATCCTGGCGATGCCGGTGGCGGCGCAGGCGGCGCCCAACACGCCGCTCACCGCGGCGGACAAGAACCTGCTGTCGGCGGTGCGGCTGGCGGGGCTGTGGGAGATGCCCGCCGGCAACATGGCGGTGGAGAAGGGCGGCCGGGTACGGGTACGCCAGGTCGGCGCCGAGATCGCGAAGCAGCACGCCGAACTGGACCGGCTCGTGGTCAACGCGGCCAACAAGCTCAACTACCAGCTGCCCAACGAGCCCAACGCCGACCAGCAGGGATGGCTGGCGGAGATGGAAGACGCCGACAAGGGCGAGGAGTTCGACCAGGTCTTCGTCGACCGGCTCCGGGCCGCGCACGGCAAGGTCTTCCCGGTCATCGCGCAGGTGCGCACCGGGACTCGCAACGACGTCGTGCGCCAGCTCGCGCAGGACGCCAACAGGTTCGTGATGAACCACCTGACGCTGCTGGAGAGCACGGGCATTGTGAGGTTCCAGGACCTGCCGCTGCCGCCCGACCCCAAGGCGAGCCCTTCCCAGGGCAGCGGGTTCCTCAGCAACGCGATCGCCACCGGCTCCGCCAACGGTACGGGAGTGAGCCCGACGGTGATCTGGGTGGTGCTGCTGGTCGCCCTCGTGGCTGGCGGCGTGACGACCTTCAAGTTGTTCCGCCCACGGTAAAGACTTTCCGGAGCGCTCGTGTCGCACTGCCCGCCCGGGCGCCCCGCCCACATCGTGTCGGAGAGCCCACGATGGACGGCGCGGGACGCGCACCAGCCGAGGGCGCGGCGCTAGTCCCCCAACTGGCGCACCACAGAAGGACCCGGAGACCAACACCAGGCGAAGGGAGAGGTCACTGACCAGCCGGGTCTGACGCAAGCGCTCCGGAGAGAGCGGCACCGGGACACCCCGTCCGTGTCCCGGTGCTCGCGTCTCTGTACACCCCTTGACGGGGTTGGGGAAGCCTACCAGCCACTTCGCGGGCATGGCAGAGTTTGGTCGTGCATAGGGTGCTGACGCCGCCAGACGGTTACCACTTGGCCGGGTCGGTCGGGCTGCTGCCAATGGGCCAGCACGATCCATGCGCCCGCTTCGTCGGTGGGGCATTCTGGTACGCAAGCCGCACACCAGACGGGCCAGGCACGCTCTCGCTGCACCGCGACGGCACCCAGATCAGCGCGACCGGTTACGGCCCGGGCGCGGCCTGGCTGCTCGATCGGGCCGATGCCGTGGCCGGCCTGCGCGACGACGTCAGCGGCTTCGCAGACCTCGCCGCCGCCCATCCGCTGGTCGCGCGCCTGGCACGTACCCACGCCGGCCTCCGGATGCCGGCGACCGGCCAGGTCTTTCCCCGGCTGCTGCGCGCCATCCTCGAGCAGAAGGTCACGGGCAAGGAGGCCTACCGCGGATACGCGAAGGCGGTGCGGCACTTCAGCGAGCCGGCCCCGGGGCCGGCGTTGCCTGGACTGAGCGACGCGCCGACGAGGTCGGGGCGCGGCGCGAGGGAAGGCGACGCCTCTGAGGCACCGGGGCCAATCAGCAGGGCACCCGGGCCGGTGGAGCGGTTGTGGCTCCCGCCCGACCCGGAGGCGATCGCCGCGGCGCCGTACTGGGTCTTCCACCCCTTCGGGGTGGAGCAGCGGCGCGCCGACACGCTGCGACGGGCGGCCGCGGCCGCGGCGCGATTGGAGAAATGCACAGACAGTGGTGAGGCCACCACGCGACTCACCGCAATCGCCGGCATCGGTCCGTGGACAGCGGCCGAGGTCGTACGCGTGGTGTTTGGCGACGCCGATGCGGTATCGATCGGCGACTACCACATTCCCAACACGGTGGCCTGGGCATTGGCTGGTGAACCGCGCGGCGACGACGCCCGGATGCTCGCATTGTTGGCACCATTTCCGGGGCACCGAGGACGCGTTTGCGTGCTGCTCGAAAGAGCGGGAATTGCAGCACCGCGGTTCGGGCCTCGGATGCCCATCCGATCGTTCGCACGCTTCTGACCTGCGGTGTTAAAAAATCTTGTCTGGCGCTGAACCGCTGGCATCATCCGAACGGGGGATGCCGCACCGTTGAACGCTTCAGCATAAATTTCCTTTAAGGAAAGTGCGGAAAGCTTAATTCCTTCTTCCCGACTTGACACCTATCGAGCTGCGCTTTTAGGTTGGGATCGCGGAAAAACGTGGTGCGAACTCGTCGCGTATGTCAAATCCCGTGGGCGTATGTCGGCACCCGTTCCGGACATCGTGTTAGCAGAGAGGCAAAACCTCAACTGGACGACGCCTGCCCACCGCGCCGCCCTCGATGAGAAGGAGAAGGTATCCCCACATGTACAGGTCGGCACAACGGCGCAGCTCGACCATGAGCAGTAGGACCAAGCGCATCATCGGTGTGCTCGCGACGCTCGTGGTGTTCGGCGGCATCATCACAGTGACCCAGGTCTCGTCCGCGCGCGAGCGCAACCGTGGGCGCGCACCGGCCACCGCCTGCCGTCCGGCTCCGAACGGCACGGCGCCGGAGGGCCAGCAGAACGTCACACAGACCCGCCAGAACGGACGGACGGTCCGCAACTACTGGGGTGACGGCCAGGCGTGTACGGGTACCGGCGCACCGACGACACCGCCCAGCAACAACAACGGCACGCAGGCTCCCAACCAGCCCTCCACGCAGGCGCCGACGACCGCGCCTCCGCCGCTGAACAAGGAGCCGAACACCTGCGCTGAGGGCAGCAACCTGCAGACCCACGACGGTTTCCAGAACGGTCAGCGTTGTGTGGTGACGGAG
>NZ_JAIBNX010000194.1:8717-16177 GCF_026130045.1 Micromonospora sp. CPCC 205371 | reverse complement strand
CACAACCCGTCCACCATGCTGCCCGCCCAGCGCCCCAGGGGGTTGGCGCTGCTGCGCGGGGGGGGCGCGAGCCGCCGGCAGGTGACGCTCTCGGTACTGGCGGAGGCCGCCACGGTCGGCCTGGTCGCGTCCGTGGCGGGTCTGGCACTCGGCATCGGCGTCGGCGCCGGGGTGCGCGGCATCCTGTACACGATGGACAGCACGCTTCCCGACGGCCCATTGGTCGTCGGCGGCGCGACCGTCGCCGCAGCCCTTGCCATCGGCGTCGGTGTCACCGTCGTCGCCACGTGGGTGCCGGCCCGGCACGCGGCGAGGATTCCGCCGGTCGCCGCGATGAGCAGCGTGCACGCGCCGGCCACCACCCGGAGCCTGGTCGTGCGCAACGCCGCCGGCTCGGTCCTGGCCATTGGCGGCTTCGTGCTGGTCGTCGCCGCCACGACGATGGTCGACGGCAAGGGCTGGCTCGGATTGGGCGCCGCGCTGCTGCTGACCGGTGTCTTCGTCCTGACCCCGCTGCTGTCGCGCCCCGCGATCGCCGCTGCGGGCCCGGTGCTGCGCCGGTTCGGCGTCCCCGGAGCGCTCGCCGGCCAGAACGCCTTGCGTAACCCGCGCCGCACCGCCGCGACCGCCTCCGCGCTGACCACCGGCCTCACCCTCAT
Source organism: Micromonospora sp. CPCC 205371 (assembly GCF_026130045.1). Classification (GTDB taxonomy): domain Bacteria; phylum Actinomycetota; class Actinomycetes; order Mycobacteriales; family Micromonosporaceae; genus Phytohabitans. Next base: position 15,518 of record NZ_JAIBNX010000194.1, on the reverse strand, counting down.
CACCGGGCTGACCGTCATCGGCGCCAGCGCCTACCGGACCACGGACGCGCTCGCCACCGCCAACCTGCGCGCCGACTACGTCGTCAGCATGGCGGGTGCCGGCCCGCTGGCGGCCGACACGGAAAGGAAACTGAGCGAGCTTCCCGCCGTGGTCGCGTCCTCGCCCAGGCGCGAGGTACAGGCCAGCGTCGAGGGCACGAACCAGACGGTGGTCGGCCTCAAGGCCGAAGACGTCGACGAGCTGCTCGACCTGGGGTTCATCGAGGGCACCTTCACCGCGGGGGAGACGGCGATCGTCGACGCGCCCACCGCCACCGCCAAGGGCTGGCGACTGGGCGACAGCATCGAGGTCACCTGGCCCGACGGCGTCCGCGACCACCTCACGATCACCGGCCTGTACGACAGCAGCTTCGACGACGGCGTGAAGACCGATATGTCCACAATGGATCGACATCTGGACCGGGTCGCCGACACGACGGTCTTCGTGAAGACCGCCGGCGGTGCGAGCGAGGCCACCAAGCGCACCCTCCAGCGGGCGCTGGGCGACAGTCCCGCGATCCGCGTCCAGGACCGGCGGGACCTGGTCGACGACATCACCGGCACCGTCGGCATCGTCCTGAACCTCCTATATGGAATGCTGGCGATCGCCGTCGTCATCGCGGTGCTCGGCGTGGTCAACACCCTCGCGATGTCGGTACACGAGCGCGCCCGCGAGATCGGCCTGCTGCGCGCGGTCGGCCTGGACCGCTCCGCGGTCAAGCGGATGATCCGACTGGAGTCGATCGTCATCTCGCTGTTCGGCGGGCTGCTCGGCGTCGGGCTCGGCGTGTTCTTCGGCTGGGCGGTCGGCGAGCTGGTCACCGTCCTGGGCATCACCACCTGGACCCTCGTGCTGCCCTGGGGCCGCCTCGGGCTCACCCTCGCGGCGGCGGCGCTGGTGGGCGTGGTCGCCGCGCTGTGGCCGGCTCGCCGCGCCGCGGAACTCGACGTACTGGAAGCCATCCACGCCGAATAGCCCTATTCGAGGTCGGCGGCGAGTTCCTGTGGGGCGCGCATGCGCCAGGCGTCGGTGACGAGTTCTTGGAGGCGCGCGACGTCGACCCGCTCCAGCCGGAGCATGACCAGAGGCAGCCCGTCGTAGGCGGGCGTGGTGAAGAAGAGGTCGGGCTCGCCGAGCAACAGCGCCTGCTTCTCGGCCTCGTCGCCGACGTACAGCACGGCGATGTCGGTGCGGATGACGCGTCGCTGGCCGGGGTTGCGTTCGGGGTAGGACCAGACGAAACCCTTGTCGCCGACCCGGAAGTCGAAGCCCTCGCTGTCGATCTCGACCACGTGGGGCAGGGCGAGCGCCAGGCGGCGCACGTCGTCGGCCTCAGCCACCGATCACTCCTTCAACCATGGGATCAGGATAGGGAGTACGTTTTTCGCCTGCATCGCGCTCATGTGGTCGGCGTCCTGGATCAGCTCGACCCTCCAGCCCCGCTCGACGAGCTCGTCACGGTGCTCCTGCAACGCGTCGGCGATGGGGACGTAGGCGTTGTCCCACTTCGGCCCGTAGGAAATGTTGTCGTTAGCGCCGGCGAACGCCAGCCGCGGGATGCTGAGCCGTTCCAGCGCGGCGCGTTCGTCGAAGCCCTGGAGCGACTCGTAGAGGGTCACGTACTGCTGGGTCTGGTCGGGAGTCTGCGTGAACTCGACCGAGTCCCAGTCGCCGGGCACCACCTCGGTGGCTTTCTTGCCAGGGCCTGCCAGGGCCATGCGGTGCGCCGTGTGCGTGACCGCGAGCATCGGTCCATAAGGGCCGCCCAAGGGCGGAAAACCACCCATGGCCAGTGCCGTCAGCCGGTCCGTGCGGATCGCGAGCTGGAGTCCGGCGAGAGCGAGCCAGCTGTACCCGTAGTAGGCGAACCGGTCGACCCCCGCCGCGTCGGCGATGGCGAGCAGGTCGGCCGCGACCGTGTCGGCGTCGAGTGTGTGGGGTTTGGGGTGGCTGTTGAGGTGGCCCTCGTAGTCGAAGGTGATCACCTGGAAGCCGGCCTCGGTGAGAGCGGTCGCGAGGGTGTGGCCGAGGCTCGGGTCGGCGCCCCAGGCGCGCATCTGCTCGGCCGCCTCGCCGTCGACCACCGTCGTGCTGATCGGCAGCAGGATCGCTGGTAGCGATGCCGTAGTCATGTCCTGATCCTCCAAAAACTCTATGCACTGCAAGATGTAAAAACACTATACACTGCAAGGACTATGGCGGTCGAACCGAACCGGGACGTGGAAGCCCATGTCCGCCGACTCTGGCGGCACCGCGGCACCACCGTGCCCACCCCGCGCCGAGGGCCGCGGCAGCAGCTCGACCTCGACGAGATCCTCCGCACCGGCATCGCGATCGCGGACGCCGAAGGGCTGGCGGCGGTGTCCACCCGGTCGATCGCGGCGCGGTTCGACAAGAGCAGCATGGTCATCTACCCGTACGTCGGGACCAAGGAGAACCTGCTCGCCCTCATGCAGGACCACGCCTCGGCCATGCCCTCGTGGGACGATCCGGTCACGAGCCTGGCCGACGCGCTCCACGCCTGGGCGGAGGCGCTGTTCGAGGTGTACCTGTCGCATCCGTGGCTGACCGAGCGCCCGTGGTCACAGGCCAGCCAGGGGCCGAACGAGCAGGACTGGCTCGAACGGCTCCTGCGCGTCCTCGACACGTGGGCCGTCCCGCCCAGCGCCCGCCCCCCGGCCGTCACGATGCTGTACGCCACGGTCCGCGCGACGGCCGGCACGGCCGCCGCGTACGAACGGATGAACCAGCAGGGCATGGCCGAGTGGCGCGAGCGCGCCGAGGCCACCATGGCGCTGATCCCTGACTTTCGCCAGCGGTACCCGATGACGACCGGCCTCGAACCCGTCACCGCGCGCTGGAAGGACGCCCCCCGCGCCGGCCTCGCCGGCGCCGTCCACCTCCTCGCGGTGGCACTCAGCTCAGCCGGCCCGTAGGAGTTTGGATCTTGGCAGATCCGGGTCGTGCCAGGGGTGCGCCCCCGATGCCAGCGGAGGCTGGTGGCGCCACGCTGAAAGGGTCAACAATGACCCTGAGCGAAGGAAAGATCATGGAGACCGTGCACGACTCGTTCCGGACCCAGGGGCTCGTCCGGCCGCGGCAGGGACGCATCCTCGGCGGCGTCTGCGCCGGGCTGGGGCAGCGCTTCGGCATCGACCCGTGGCCGGCCCGCCTGCTGTTCGTGTTGATCCTGATGACGATCCCGGGCAGCCAGATCCTGCTCTACCCGATCCTCTGGATTCTCATGCCGGCAGAGGCCGAGTCGGTCTCGCCCGCCACGCCCTCGACGTCGCCCATCCCGCCCGCGCCCGCCATCTGACGCGACACGTGACCAGGCCCGGGGATATCCTCCCCGGGCCTCGGCCTGCCCCCGCCATGCAACCTTTTGCCGGCCCGGATCCGACATGAATACAGCCGGAGTGCTGCTGCGGCAGGAGCGGTGGAAGGGAGCCGGATGCGGCCGGAGGCCGAACGCGAGTACGTCGAGTACGTGAGGGTGCGGCTGCCGCGCCTGCATCGCATGGCGTATCTGCTCTGCGCAGATAGGTTCCAGGCGGACGACATCGTCCAGACGACGCTGACAGCGCTCTATGTGGACTGGAAGCGCGCGTCTGGGGCCGACAACCTCGACGCGTACGTGCACCGGCTGATGGTCCGGCGCTTCCTCGACGAGCGGCGGCGTCCGTGGTCGAGGGTCGTGCTCAGCGACCGCGTCCCGGAGCGTCCCACGCCCGCAGACCACGGCGTGGAGGAGCGGGACGCGCTGGTCGCGGGGTTGCGGTTGCTGCCCAAAGGGCAGCGGGCGGTGTTGGTACTGCGGTTCTTCGGTGACCTGTCGGTCGAGGCGACCGCGGAGGTGCTCGGCTGCTCGCCGGGCAACGTCAAGAGTCAGTGTTCGCGAGGGCTCGCCACCTTGCGCGAGGTGCTCCAGACGCGGGAGCCGGTCACGACCGCACGAGAGGCGAAGGAAGCCTGATGGACGACGAGCAGGAACTGCGGAATCGGATGGAGGCGGTCGACGCGCCGTCCAGCCGCATCGAGATCGACGCGCTTCTCCAGGCCGGACGGCGGCGTGCCTTTCGCCGCCGGTCGGTACGCGCGGCGGGAGGCGTGGGGCTGGCCACGGCTGTACTGCTGGCGGTGCCGTCGATCCTGAACGCGACCGGAGCGTCACCGGCACCGCGGGAGGACGTGGCCGGCGCCAGTCCGACCACATCGGACGGTCCGGTCGGCCCGTGCCAGATGACGGAACTGCCCGTGCCGCCCGGCATGAGCGGTGTGGAGGTCGAGGCCGTCGATCCGACCGGCAGGTACATCGTCGGGAATTCCACCGTCGGGCAGAACTTCCGGCCGGTCCTTTGGGTCGACGAGAAGCCGAGCGCGCTGCCGGTGATCGCCACGTCAGTCCAGGTGACCGCCGTCAACGCCAGCGGCGTCGTGGTCGGCCTCGCGCATGACCTGCCGGACGAGTACGTATTCCGGTACGAGAACGGCGCGTACACGAGGCTGCGGACACCACCGGGGGAGTGGCACGTCTACCCGACGCCGGCCATCAACGCGGCAGGCGACATCGTCATCAACGCGGAACCGCGCGGCAAGGCGGAAGGTGAGGACAGCATCGTCCTGCTGTGGAAGGCGGGCTCCACGACCGCGACCCAGGTGCCCCTCCCGACCGAGGCCAACGTATACGACATCACCGACGACGGCACGCTCGTCGGCGGGACGTACGAGAAGGGGTACGCCGCCGCGGCGTACACGTGGGACCAGTCGGGCAAGCCCCGCAAGCTGGAGATGCCCGGTGGCGAGAAGGGGATCGCCCGCGCCGCGAGGGGCGAATGGGTGACGGGCAGCCTGTCCTTGGCTCCCGCGCGGTGGAACCTGCGGACCGGCGAGGTGACCAAACTGGGTCCGCCGCTGCCGCCTGACGCCCTCGACAAGGACGGACCCGGCCCTGGGGTACAGGTCAACGCCTCCGGATGGGTGGTCACGGGCAGCCCCAGAGGCTCCCTCCTGCGCGAGGGTGACCCTATCGACCTCGTGGTGCCGGCGGGGCAGGCCAGCGACGTGAAGGGCGTGTCCGACACCGGACTGGTCGTCGGGCAGGCGCGCGACAAGAACCACTCGATCCTCGGACCGCGCACCTGGCGGTGCTGACGAGCTGTCAGGGCCAGGCGGGACGGCGGGTGTGCCGCACCGATGTGGACAGAACCGCGGGAAGGTGGCCGTCGGTCGCCCAGGCGGCCAGCTCGTCGCGGTCGACGAGGACGATGCGGCACCGCGTGGCGAGCTGCCTGGCCCTGCTGGTCGGGCGTCCCGTGGTGACCAGCAACGCCACGTCGGCCTTGTGGATCTGCCATGCGGTGCCGTTGAACTTCTGCACGTGCGGGTCGCCCACCGACCCGCTGTATCGCTTGCACTGCACCACGACCCTGCGACCGTCGCCGGTGCGGGCCGTGATGTCGGCGCCGAGGTCGCCCGAGCCGCCGCACACCCGCACCCCGCGCAGCCCGTCGCGGCGCATCAACCGTGCCACGTACTGCTCGAACTGAGGCCCGGTCATCGTGTCGGTGGCCGCGATGTCGCGGTCGCGCCGGGCCTGCTGCGCGGACTGCCGGACGCGCGCCGCCACGGCGAGGACCCGGACCGTAGCCACGAGCGCCAGAATGACGACGGCCGCCACGATGATCGTGGTGGCGTGGGCTGCGACGAGGTCTTCGGCCCGGCTCAACGCGGCAGCGGCGGCCAGGCACCCGACCCCGGCCAGCAACAGCGCACCCTGGTCGCCCTTCTTGCGACGTCGCCTGCGGCGTGGCACCCCGGCACTCCCCTCATAGGACAGTCCCCTTCGTACGCGTCCGAGGGTAGGGGACAGGTACGACAACCCGTGCCCCCTCCGGTGCGCAGTGTGACCGCGCGGCCGTCGCCCGCCTGCTGCGCGGCCGTCGCCCGCCTGCTGCGCGGCCGTCGTCCGCCCGCTGCGCGGGCTCGGGCGATCAAGGGCGAATGCGCGCTCTCTTCGCCGATCAAGGGCGAATGCACGTGGTTGGATCTCTTTTCCGCGTGCGTTCGCCCTTGATCGATGGGATCACCCTTGATCGCCGGGCGGAGGGGCCGCGCCCAAGGCCGCGCGGCGCCGCGCCGGGCGGCGGCTGGGCGGCGGGCTCCCTAGCGTCACGCCCGCGCGCGTCGTGGTCTGGCGCGTTGCGCGCGTCGCTTCGCATCGGAGCTGGCCATGCAGCGCGCGATATCAGGGAAAATGTGGCCCCAACCCGCATCTGATGCCGCACCATCCGCGAACTTGTCGCAACCCCGCCAGGTCCGCGGCCGCACCCGGCCCAACACCCGCGCGCCGGACGTCCCGCGCCACCGCCCGGGGCAACCAGCCTCAAGCTGGCCGACGGGCTACGACTCCGAAGCCGCGCGCGGCCGCGCCCTCGCCGATCAAGGAGATCTCCATCGATCAAGGGCAAAAGCACGCGAAAAAGAGATCCAACCACGTGCATTCGCCCTTGATCGGCGAAGAGAGCGTGCGTTCGCCCTTGATCGGCGCCGCCGCGCCGCCGCAGCACGTGTACGCCTCGGTGACATCACGGACCTCGCCGAGACCAAGAGGGCGGCGCACGCGATGACGCACGCCGAGGTGGTGGCCCGAAACATCGCCGCGCAGCTGCGCGGCGGGCGGGCCACGGCCCCCTACGGGCCCTCGGCCGCGCCCCCGGTCCCGCTGCCCCTCGGGCCCCGCGGGGGGGGTGGGCCGGTCC
>NZ_JAIBNX010000194.1:0-8707 GCF_026130045.1 Micromonospora sp. CPCC 205371 | reverse complement strand
GGGGGGGCCCCAACGCACCCCCGGGCCGGGCGGCGGCCCCGGACCGACGGCCACCTACGAGCCGTCGTCCGAGCCCATGGTCCTGCTGCCGCCCGGGCCGCGCGGTGGTGTCGGCCAGTTCCCCACGCCCGAGGGCCCGGTCGCCGTTTCGGCGGCGACGGTGTCCGAGTACAAGGGCGCGGACATGTTCACGGCCCGCTTCACCGAGCAGTTCGGCCCTACCGCCGCCGTCTAGCCGCCACTGCCGAGCTCGCCGCGGTGGCCAGCGAGCTCGGCATCCTCCGATCGGCGTGACACGCTGATCGCGGGAGCGGTCAGGAGTCGGCGCGTTCGTAGACCAGGTGCAGCACGCCGGTGCTGAAGGTCTTCGAGTCGATCAGGCGCAGTGGCACCTGGGCGCCGTCGTCGAACAGGCGCTTGCCGGAGCCGACCACGATCGGGTGCAGCAGCAGGTGCAGCTCGTCGATGAGTCCCTCGCGTAGCAGCGAGACGACGAGCGTGCCGCTGCCGGTGGTGCTGATGGTGCCGCCCGGCTCCTCCTTCAGGCGGGTCAGCTCCTTGACGACGTCACCGCTGATGAGCGTGGAGTTCTGCCAGTCGGCCGAGGTCAGCGTCTGGGAAACGACGTACTTCGGTGTGTTGTTCATGTGGTCGGCGAACTCGTCGGTCGAGTTCGGCCAGTACTCCGCGAACCCCTCGTAGGTGCGGCGGCCCAGCAGCATGGCCTCGCCCATCATGGCCTGGACGGCGCCGCCCATCTCGTCGTTGAAGTACGGAAAGTGCCACGTCTCGGGGGCCTCCACGACGCCGTCGAGCGAGATGAAGAACCCAGCAACGATCTTTCGCATTGTCTTTTCCTCCCGTTGAACCCAACCCCGCTTCGGAACTAGACGGTACAGTACCCATACGGGTACTAGTCCGTCTAGTACTCTGCGGAAAGACGCAAGAGGAGAGACATGGAGACCAGTACGCAGGGGCGTTCGGCCCGCGCGCGGCAGGCGATCCTGGACGCCGCCACCGCGGTGTTCCTTGAGAAGGGCTACAAGGGCACCAGCATGGACGAGGTCGCGGCCGTGGCTTCGGTGTCCAAGCAGACGGTGTACAAGAACTTCACCGACAAGCGGTCGCTGTTCACCGAGATCATCCATCGTGGTCTGGACCGCATAGACGACCTCTTCAGCGACGTGACCGGCTCGCTCGCGGTCACCGAGGATCTGGAGGCCGATCTCACCGCCCTCGCCCGGCAGTTCGTGGCGAACCTGACCCAGCCGCGGCTGCTACAGCTGCGCCGGCTGGTCATCGCCGAGGCTGACCGCTTCCCCGAACTCGGGCGCTCGTACTACGAACGCGGGCCGGAGCACGTCCACGCGCTACTGGCGGACGCCTTTTCCAAGCTGGCCGACCGCGAGCTCCTGGTCGTCGACGACCCCATGCTGGCGGCCAACCACTTCACGTGGCTGACCACGTCGATCCCGGTCAACCGGGTGATGTTCTGCGGCTCGGGCGAGACCTTCACCCGAGCCGAGCTGAACAGGTTCGCGGACGAGGCGGTGCGAGTGTTTCTCGCGGCCTATCGCTGATCGGCGATGACGCAGAGTTTCGTCTCGGTCCAGCCGAGCTGGTGCGTGTTGAACTGGCCGGAGGTCCAGACCTCGACCCGCCACTCGGACCAGGCGTGGTAGCTGGTGCTGCCGGTGACGCTGTATCCGACGTCGGACCAGGTGCCGTCCGCGTTAGGCGTGATCGTCTTGACCGAGTACGGAGAGAAGAACGTGCCGAACCCGGGCGAGTCAGCGCTGGCTTGGCTGAAGGCCCTTGGCACGTAGTACCGCAGGGATACCGTCGAGGGCAGATGGAACCCCTTGGCCGAGATCGCGACGTGCGCGGAACCCGTAGCGGGGTCGCAGTCGACGTGCAGGGTGGTCCGCAGGTCGCGATAGCACATGACGTCCTGCGGTGCGGCGATCTGCTCGCCGGTGCTCGCGTTGGTGACCGTGACCCGCACCTTCTCCAGGTAGAACAGGGAGCCCGCTGGCATCGGCCGGCTGAATCCGGTGACGGCGTACCCTCCCCGCGGGTTCACTGTGGTGGGCACCGTGGTCCGCCCGATCGACGGCACTTGCCCGTAGGTCGTCTCGGTGGCGTAGCCTCCACTGTAGACAGAGAAGTTGACGTTGAGGCGGGTGCCGGGGAAGAGCCCGAACCCGCTCGCCTGAGCGGTGACCAGGTCGGTGTCGGCACCGCAGGTGATCGAGGCCGTCAGCGGCTCGGCCGCCTGGGCCGTGCCGGCCGGTGCGAGCAGCCCAGTCGTGACCAGTAGAACCGCACTTAGCCACATGCCAATTCGTCGCGACATTGCAATCCCCCGTTGGACTCGCTGGCGCAGGTTTCTACCCGCGTACCTTATCGAGCGCCGTCAAGCCGAAATGCCGACAGCCGCCGGCAACTGGGGCAGGACCTCGGCCGCGATCAGCTCCAGATGGTCCACATCGGACATATCGATGAGCCGCAGGTGGGCACGGGTCGCGCCGATCGCGGCGAATTCGCCGAGCCGGTCGACCAGCTGCGCAGGCGAGCCGACCACCGGGTCTTCCGGCGGCAGCGCGCTCGGTACATGAAGAGGAGCGGCCCGGCGCGCGGCCTCGGCGTCGGTGCGGCCGATAGCCACGACGACGCCGGCGGAAAGCACGGGCGTGTCGCGTCCGATCCGCGCGCACGCCGCGCGGACGCGGTCGAAGGCCGCCGCGGTCTCGGCCACGCTCTTGAACGGCATGTTGAACTCGTCCGCGTACTGGGCGGCGAGGTCGCGGGTGCGCACCGGGCCGCGCCCGCCGACGATCACCGTTGGGCGCGGGCGCTGCACGGGCTTGGGCAACGCGGGTGCGTCGTCGAGCTGGTAGTGCTCGCCCTTGAACGTGAACCGTTCGCCGTCGGGGGTCGCCCACAGCCCGGTGATGACGGCCAGCTGCTCGGCCAGCCGGTCGAACCGTTCGCGCTGCGGCGGAAACGGGATGCCGTACGAGATGTGCTCGCGCTCGTACCAGCCGGCGCCCAGGCCCAGCTCGACCCGTCCGCCGCTCATCTGGTCGACCTGCGCCACCGCGACGGCGAGGGGCCCGGGAAGGCGGAACGTGGCCGAGGTGACGAGCGTGCCGATGCGGATGCGCGACGTTTCGCGGGCGAGTCCGGCGAGGGTGATCCAGGCGTCGGTCGGGCCGGGCAGGCCCGGGTCGGCGCCCATCGACTGGAAGTGGTCGGCGCGCAGGTAGCCGTCGAATCCGGCGTCTTCCGCGTGGCGAGCCAGTCGTAACTGGTCGTCGTAGGTGGCGCCGCGGTGTGGCTCGGTGAAGACGCAGATTCGCACCAGCGACAGGCTAGTCGCGTCGGTTGCGTTGCGAAACCCCGCTAAAACTGAACGATTCCATTGCGGACGGAGGGAGTTGCATCGCAAGGACGGCTGTCCCATAGGCTGTCCGGCGAACACCCCCTCATCCACCGGCGTCAACGAACCCCTCAAGCTGGGAAGGACCTCTTTCATGAGAAGGCTGACCCGCACAGTCGCGGTAGCAGCGCTCGTCACTACCCTGGCCGCCGTGGCCGGGTGTAGTTCCGACGATCCAGAGCAGACCGGTGGCGACACCGCCGCCGACAAGCTGGTGAGTGTGACCTACCTCACCTCTTTTGCGAACTTCGGTCGTGACTCGTACGCCTGGGTGGCCCTCGAAAAGGGCTTCTTCCGCGACGCGGGCTTCGACGTAACCATCCAGAAGGGACAGGGCACCGGCGGCAACATCCAGGCCGTGCTCAGCGGAAAGGCGCACTACACGCCGATCGACCTCACCGGCGGCCTGCTCTACGTCGGCAAGAACCAGACCAAGGACTTCACGGCCGTCGCGGCGATTCAGCAGCGCACGATGGCCGCGATCGCCACCACTGACGACAAGGGGATCAAGTCTCCCAAGGACCTGGAGGGCAAGACGCTCGCCGACACTCCGGGCTCCGTGGTCCGCAACCTCTTCCCGACGTACGCCAAGCTGGCGAACATCGACGAGAAGAAGGTGACCTGGGTGGATGGCGAGGCCGCGACGCTGATCGCCACCCTGGGCAGCGGCAAGGTCGACGGCATCGGTCAGTTCGTGGTCGGCCGGCCCACGATCGCGGCGGTGACCAAGAAGAACCCGGTCTTCCTTCCGTACAGCGATCTGCTCACCGACCTGTACGGCAACGTGCTGATCGCGCCGACCAAGCTGGCCAAGGAGAAGCCGGAAGAGGTCAAGCGGTTCACCGGGGCGCTGCTCAAGGGACTCGAGTACGCCCTGGCCAACCCGAAGGAGGCCGGCGAGCTCCTCAAGAAGAACGAGCCGACGGCCAACCCGGTCGCCGCGCAGGCGGAGCTGGAGCTGATGACCTCGTTCGTGCGTTCGGCCGGCAGCGGTGACAAACTCGGCGTCATCGACGTCCAGCGGGTCGCTCGCACCATCGCGATCCTGCAGGGCGCGGGCCAGATCCCGCACGGGCTGACGCCGGAGAGCATCGTCTCGGTCGATCTGACGCCGAAGGCCTGATCCGCACGATGGCGCGGCGGGGCGCGGCGACCGGTACGCCCGGACGCCGCACCCGGCACGCGCGGCGAGGAGCGAGCCATGAACACCACGTCCATCGTGGACGCGCCGCCGGACGCGGGGCCCGCCGTGCCACCCGCCCGGAGCCGCTGGCAGGTTCCGGGCGCCGCCTATCCGATCGCCGGCCTGGTCATCACCATCGTCGCTTGGTGGCTGACCACGACCGTGCTGGGCTGGGCTCATCCGGTGGTACTGCCGCCGCCGCAAGACGTGCTGCGAGGCATGGGCACCAACGGCGAGTTGCTATTCGAAGGCGCCTTGGTCACCACCCTGGAGACGATGGCGGGCTTCGTACTGTCGGCCCTGGCGGGCTTCGCGATCGGCATGGTGCTGGCCGCTTCGACCGTACTGGAGCGGATGTTCTCCCCGCTGCTGGTGGCCGTCAACGCGGTGCCGAAGATCGCGTTCGGGCCGCTGCTGGTGGCCTGGCTCGGCTGGGGCCAGCCGCCGATCCAGTTCATGATCTTCGTGATGTCGTTCTTCCCGGTGGTGCTGGCCACGACGACGGGACTGACCCGCACCCCGGCCGAGCTCGCCGAGCTGGCTCGCTCCCTGGACGCCTCGCGGTGGCAGCAGTTCGTCAAGGTGCGGCTGCCCTCCGCGCTGCCGCAGATCTTCGTCGGCCTGAAGCTGGCGCTGCCGCTGGCGTCGGTCGGCGCCGTCATCGGCGAGTTCCAGGCGGGCGACAGCCAACGTCCGGGGCTCGGCTCGCTCATCGTGCAGACGCTCGCCCAGGGCGACTCACCGACCGCGTTCGGCGCGTTCGTGCTGATCGCCTCCACCACGATCGCGCTGTACTACGTGCTGGTCGGCCTGGAGCGCCTCCTGCTGCCGTGGGTGCGGGCCACGACCGAGCGCTGACCCGGGGGAGCGGGGTCAGATGCCGAGCTGTGCCGCCGCCAGGCGTGGATCGAAGCCGTACGGCAGCTCCAGCCGGTGGCGGCGCAGCAGCTCTTCGTTGGCCAGCACGTCGATGGTGGAGCCGTCGGCGACGATCCGCCCGGCGTCGAGGATGACCGCGCGGGGGCACAACTCCAGGGCGTAGGGCAGGTCGTGGGTGACCATCAGCAGGGTGACCGGCAGGGTGCGCAGGATCTCGGACAGCTCGCGCCGGCTGGCGGGGTCGAGGTTGGACGAGGGCTCGTCGAGGACGAGGATCTCGGGCCGCATCGCCAGCACGGTGGCCACGGCGACGCGCCGCCGCTGCCCGAACGACAGGTGGTGCGGGGTCTGGCCGCGGTACTCGGACATCTTCACCGCGGCGAGGGCCTCGTCGACCCGCTGTGCCAGCTCGTCGCCGCGTACGCCGAGGTTGGCCGGGCCGAACGCGACGTCTTCGGCCACGGTGGGCATGAACAGCTGGTCGTCGGGGTCCTGGAAGACGATCCCGACCCGGCGGCGGATCTCCATCAGCCGGGCGCGATCGGTGGGATCGACGTCCAGCCCGCCGACCGTCACCTGGCCGGCGCCGCCGTGCAGGATGCCGTTGAGGTGCAACACGAGCGTGGTCTTGCCGGCACCGTTCGGGCCGAGCAGGGCCACCCGCTCGCCGGCCGCCACCTTCAGGTCGACGCCGCGCAGCGCGGTGGAGCCGTCGGGGTAGTCGTAGTGCACGCCGCGCAGGTCCAGGGACGGGTTCATCGCAGCACCGCCGCCACGCCGATGCACGCCGCCGCGATGGGCAGCGCGGCCGAGGCGGCCCACTGCGCGGTGGTGGCGCCGCCGCCCTCGAGGGCCGGCAGCCGTCCGGTGTAGCCGCGCGACAGCATCGCCAGGTAGACCCGCTCGCCGCGCTCGAAGGCCCGCAAAAACAGCGCGCCGACGCTGACGGCGAACGCCTTGACCTGCCACAGGAACCGCGGGTCGTAGCCCCGGGAGAGCCGGGCGATGCGCATGCGCCGGGCGTCTTCGGCGAGGATGTCCATGTATCTGAGCATGAACGTAGCGATCTGGGTGAACACGCGGGGGCAGCGCAACCGGTCCAGGCCCAGGAGCAGGTCACGCGCCGTGGTGGTCGCGGCCAGCAGCAGCGAGGCCAGCACGCCGAGGGTGCCCTTGGCGAAGATGTTCCACGCCCCGTACAGGCCGTCGACCGACAGCGACATGCCCAGCCAGGTGACCCGCTCGCCGTGCCCGGCGAATGGCAGGGCCACCGCCAGCAGTACGAATGGCAGCTCGATGGTGGCTCGCTTCGCGAGCCAGCCCGCCGGCACGCGGGCGAGCGCGGCCGCGACCACGACGAGCAGCGCATAGCCGGCGAACGCCAGGAACTCGTCGCGCGGCGTCACGACCACGATGATCGTGTACAGCAGGACCGCGAGGATCTTCACCTGTGGCGGCAGCCGGTGCACCAGGCTCTCGCGGTCGAGGTGCAGCGGATGGGCGTGGCCCGCACCCATCAGTCGCTTCCCGCGCCCGTCTCGCTGCCCGCGCGCTCGGGGCCCCGGCGGCGTACCAGCCAGAACACGCCGACACCGATGCCGAACGTGATCAGCACGCCGAGCGCGCCGGACAGCCCGGTGGCCAGGTACTCGTTGTCGATGCCCTTGATGCCGTAATCGGCCAGCGGGCTGTCCGCCGTCTCGTGGTCCTTCTCCTCCTGCGCCATGCACGTGCCGCCGGTGATCTCACCCTCGGCGTTGGTGGTGCAGCCGTCACGGGCGGTGTGGTCGAGCCCGTCGGGGCTGCCGGAGGCGAAGTTGCTGACCACGCCGGCCAGCAGCAGCGCCACGAGCAGCCCGGCACCGATGAACAGCCAGGTGCGGCGCTTCATGTGGCACTCCTCATCGCCGGCGTCACGCCCGCGGTCGAGCCCGGCCGGGTGCGGAAGCGGCGCAGCGCGAACACCAGGTCGGGGCGGACCCGCGCCACTGTCGCCACGGTCGTCGCGGTGATCAGGCCCTCGCCGACGCCGATCAGCGTGTGCACGCCGGCCATCGTGCCGGCGATCGTCGGCATCGACAGGTCGGTCGTGCCGCCCAGCCAGTACTGCAACACGAAGCCCTGCGAGGCGATAACGACGCCGATCACCGAGGCGATGAACCCGGTGACCGCCAGTCCGGTAGGAGTCTTGGGCAGGACCCGCAGCAGGCCCGCCACCAGTAGGTATCCCGCGGCGGTGCCGATGACCGCCATGTTGGTGATGTTGAGTCCCAGGGCCGTCAGCCCGCCGTCGGCGAACAGCAGGCATTGGATGATCAGCACCGTCGACACGCACAGCGCGCCGACCCACGGCCCCACCAGCATCACGGCGAGGGTGCCGCCGAGCAGGTGCCCGGACACGCCCGGGAGCACCTGGAAGTTGAGCATCTGCACCGCGAATATGAACGCCGCCACCAGCCCGGCCATCGGTGCCAACCGGTCGTCGAGATCGGCCCGGCCGCGCGCCACGCACAGCGCGAGCGCGACCACGGCCATCACCGCGAACACCGCCGACACCTGAGCGTTGACGATGCCGTTGGCGATGTGCATCGCCACTGTTTCCATCGGATCAGCATATTGGGTGTCCTGGGCAGCTGCATAGAGGTGGCAAGAGGCGGTGCGCGCTCTCTCCGTTGGCATCGACTGATTGGCGGATCAGTATTCGTACCGGTTGGAGGAAGGGTGCCGGCTGCGGGGTGGATATCGCCGACCAGTGACGGTCACGTAACGTAATTTCCACAACCTTTATTAGATGATTCGGAGTATAAATCCGAATTGTCGGTAATTGGGATGCGGGGTGTTTGTGGTGGACGCCATCGAACGGCTACGGTCCGAGCTGGGGCAGCGGATGCTGGGCCTGGCAGCCACCGATCCGGTCCTGGACAGGGCGGTGAACCTGTACGCCGACGGCATCGCCACGATCCTCAGCGAACGCGCCACTGTAGACGGTCGTGAGCTGGCCGGCGCCGTGGACCTGGCCGGGCTGGCCTGGTACGCGCGGCGGTTCTTGGCCCTCGAAACCGAAGATGAGCACTCCGTCGTCGCCGGTGGGCACCCGCCGCGCTCGCTGACGGTCGCGGCGATATGCCGACTCGCCGACCGGCTGGCCGCGCCGGCCAGCTAGCCCGGGACAGCTCTGCTTCCGCGCCGCGCCGCAGCGCGGC
>NZ_JAIBNX010000193.1 GCF_026130045.1 Micromonospora sp. CPCC 205371 | reverse complement strand
TGCCGGTGCTGGAGTTGCCGGTGGACCGGCCACGGCCGCCGGTGCGCTCCACCGAAGGCGCGGCGCTCACGTTCGCCGTACCGGAGTCCACTGTGGATGGCCTGCGCGCCGTGTCCCGTGGGTGCGGGGCGACGCTGTTCATGACGGTGCTGTCGGCGTTCGGGGTGGTGCTGGGGCGGTACTGCGCCGCCGATGAGGTGGCGGTGGGCTCCGCGGTGGCGGGCCGGGGTCGCGGCGAGGTCGAGGACCTGGTCGGCTTCTTCGTCAACACCCTGGTGTTGCGGCTCGACATGTCACGCGATCCGTCCTTTGTGGAACTCGTTGGGCGGGTACGGAAGGCCGTGCTGGCCGCGCTGGGTGCCCAGGACGTGCCGTTCGAGCGGGTGGTCGAGGTCGTGGGTGGGGATCGGGATCGGTCCCGGTCGCCGCTGTTCGACGTGATGGTCAACTTCTTGGGCGACGATGTGGGGCCGGTGCGGGCCGGCGATGGTGTCGTTCCGGCGGTGGTGAAGTTCGACCTGTCGCTGTCGGTGGGCCTGTCGGGCGGTGGCCTGGTGGGTGGGGTGGAGTTCCGCACCGACCTGTTCGACGTCGACACGGTCGAGCGGTTGGTCGCCGACTTCGTGGGGCTGCTGGAGGCGGTGGCGGCCGACCCCGATCGGCGGCTGGCCCGCTTGCCGCTGTCGGCCCCCGATTGGCCGCAGCCGGCACTGCCGATGCCACCCGCGACCGGTGGTGTCCACGAGCTGATCGCGGCGCGGGCGCAGGAGTCGCCGGACGCGGTGGCGGTCGTGGCTGGCCGGCATTCGCTGACGTACGCGGGTCTGCTGGCACGGTCGCGCCGGTTGGCGGGCCACCTGCGCGGTGCCGGGGTGGGTCCGGAGACGGTGGTGGGCGTGTGTTTGAGCCGCCACACGGACCTGGTGGTGGCGATGCTCGCGGTGTGGCAGGCGGGCGGTGCGTACCTGCCGATCGACCCGAACTATCCGGATGACCGGTCGGCGTTCATGCTCGCTGACGCCGGTGCGCGCCTGTTGGTGACCGATTCGGCGCTGGCACCCGCCTCGGGGCACGGTGCCAGCGTGGTGCTGCTGGACGACCCGGCGGTGGCCTCGGCGCCGGCCCTGGATCAGGACGTGCCCGCCGAGCCGGAGCAGATGGCATACATCATCTACACCTCGGGGTCGACCGGGCGTCCCAAGGGCGTGATGGTCCGGCACTCCAGCGTCCGCGATCTGTTCGCGGCGGCGGACGCCGCGCTGGGCGCCGGTGCCGGTGGCGAGGCCTGGAGTGTGTGCCATTCGGCGTCGTTCGACTTCTCGGTGTGGGAGATCTGGGGCGCGCTCACCCGTGGGGTGCGGTGTGTCCTGGTACCCATGGAGACGGTGCGCGCGCCGCAACGGCTGGCCGGCGTGCTGGCCGCCGAGGGCGTGACGCTGCTGAGTGCCACCCCGGAGCTTTTCCGCCAGCTGGCCGGGGTCGCGGCGGACATGCCGGGCCTGGCCGGGCTGCGGCGGGTCGTGTTCGGCGGCGACGCCTTGCAGGGAGCGCACCTGGCCGAGTGGGTGGCCGCGCGGGGTGTCGACACGCCCGAGCTGATCAACATGTACGGCATCACGGAGACCACGGTGCACGTGACCCAGCACCGGGTCGATGCGGTGGACGACCAGGCCGGTGTGTCGGTTGGCCGGCCGCTGCCGGGATGGACGGTGCACGTACTCGATCCCCGGCTCAACCCGGTGCCGGTGGGCGCCCCGGGAGAGGTCTACGTGGGCGGGCACGGGCTGGCCCGCGGCTATCGCGGTCGCCCGGCGCTGACCGCGGAACGGTTCGTAGCCGACCCGTTCGCCGGTGACGGTTCCCGGCTGTACCGCACCGGTGACCGGGCCCGGTGGCGGCCCGACGGGCGGCTGGAGTTCACCGGCCGGGTCGACGACCAGCTGAAGGTACGCGGGTTCCGGATCGAACCCGGCGAGATCGAGGCGGTCCTGACCGCCCACCCGCGGGTGCGCGCCGCGGCCGTGACCGCGCACGGGCACGGTGCCGAGCGGCGGCTGGTCGCGTACGTGGTCGGAGAGGCCGACACAGCCGCGTTGAAGGACCACGCGGCCGGTCTGCTGCCGGCGTTCATGGTGCCGTCGATCTTCGTGCCGCTACCCGCGCTGCCGCTGACCGCCAACGGGAAGCTGGACCGGGCGGCACTGCCCGCACCGCAGCTCAGTGGCGGGCACCAGGCGCCGGCCACCGCGACCGAGGAGTTGCTGGCCGGAGTCTGGGCCGAGCTGCTCGGCGCCGACCGGGTCGGCGCCGGCGACAACTTCTTCGACCTGGGCGGGCACTCGCTCCTGGCCACCCAGCTCATCTCGCGCGTCCGCACGGTATTCGCCGTCGAGATCCCGCTCGCCGAGCTGTTCGACCATCCCACCGTGCGCGGTCTGGCCGCGGTCGTCGACGCGGCGACCGCCGGCGTAGCCGTCCCACCGGTCACCCCGGTGCCGCGCGACCGGCCCCTGCCGCTGTCGTTCGCCCAGCAGCGGCTGTGGTTCCTGGACCAGCTGGAGCCGGAGTCCACCGAGTACAACCTGCCCCTGCCGCCCCGCAGGCTGCACGGCCCTCTCGACGTCGCCGCCCTCGGCGCCGCCCTCAGCGGCGTGGTTGCCCGGCACGAGGTGCTGCGCACCCTCCTGGTCACCGGGCCGGACGGCATCGCCCACCAGGTCATCGAGGCGCCCCGGCCGCTGCCGCTGCCCGTCGTCGACGTGTCCGGCGCCGCCGACCCGGACCGCGCCGCGCAGCGGCTGGTCGCCGCCGACACCGCGGCACCCTTCGACCTGGCAGCCGGCCCGCTGCTGCGTGCGACGCTGATCCGCACCACCGCACAGGAGCACGTGCTGGCCGTCACGGTGCACCATGTCGCCTTCGACGGCTGGTCCTACCGGATCTTCCGCCGCGAGCTCGATGCCCTCTACAATGGACAGTCCCTTCCCGACCTGCCCATCCAGTACGCCGACTACGCCCAATGGCAGCGCCGCTACCTCGCCGGCGCCGCCCTCGACCACCAGCTCACGTACTGGCGGCAGCAACTCGCCGGCCTGCCCACCCTCGACCTGCCCACCGACCGCCCCCGCCCGCCGCTGCGGTCCACCGCCGGTGACGCGGTCCGGCTGTCCGTGCCCGAGGACGTCGTCGACGGACTGCGCGCGCTGGCGCGCGACAGCGGCGCGACGATGTTCATGACGCTGCTGTCGGCGTTCTCCGTGCTTCTCGGCCGGTACTGCGGCACCGAAGATGTCGTGGTCGGCAGCCCGGTCGCGAACCGCAACCGGGTCGAGGTCGAGGGTTTGATCGGGTTCTTCGTCAACACCCTCGTGCTGCGCACCGACCTGTCCGGCGACCCGGCGTTCACCGAGCTGCTGACCCGGGTCAAGCGGACCGCGCTCGACGCGTACGCCCACCAGAACGTCCCCTTCGAGCAGCTCGTCGACGCGCTCGTCACCGAACGGGACCGCTCCCGCACGCCGCTGTTCCAGGTGTCCTTCGACTATGTGACCGCGGACCCGGGCGAGCAGGGTGGCGGTCCGGCGGACGGCCCGGCCGGTGACGTCAAGTTCGACCTGACGGTGACGTTCGGCGAGTCCGGCGGTGAGCTCGTGGGCGAACTGCACTACAGCACCGCACTGTTCGACGCCGGTACGGTCGAGCGGCTGGCCCGGAACCTGGTCGAGGTGCTGCGGTCGGTGGCCGGCGACGCCTCGCGCCCGCTGTCCCAGCTGCCCGTGATGGCGCCGTCCGAGCGGGACCGCGTCGTGCGTGCCTGGAACGCGACGGACACGGCGGTACCCGCCGTCGCGGGGGTCCACGAACTGGTACTCGGGCACGCCGCGGCCACGCCCGACGCGGTCGCGGTGGTGTGTGGCGCGCGGTCGCTGACGTACCGCGGGCTGGTGCGGCGCGCGAACGGGCTGGCCCACCGGCTCCGGGACGCCGGCGTCCGGCAGGGGAGCATCGTCGCCCTGCACCTCGACCGCGACGTGGACCTGGTCGTGGCGATCCTCGCGGTCTGGCAGGCTGGCGGCGCCTACCTGCCGCTCGACCCGGACTACCCGCCGGACCTGCTGCGGTTCATGCTCGCCGACAGCGGCGCCACGATCGTGCTCACGAACCAGCCGTTCGGCACCGACTCCGGCGCCGGCGGCGCCACCGTGCTGTGGGCGAGCGACGCGCCGGTACGCGACACCCCGCCGGAGGGCGTCACCGGCGACCTCGCGTACGTCATCTACACCTCCGGCACGACCGGCCGCCCCAAGGGAGTACAGGTCACGCACGACGGCCTGGCCAACCTCGCGGCCACGATGCGCGCTGTCCTCGGCACCGGCACGGCGACCCGCGGCGTCATGTTCGCGTCGCTGAGCTTCGACGCCTCGGTGTGGGAGCTCGTGATGACGCTCGCGTCCGGCGGCACCCTCGCGGTGGCGACCGCCGCCGACCGGGCGCGGCCGGACGAGCTGCCCCGCCTGCTGGCGGCGCACGGCGCCAGCGTCGCATTCCTGCCGCCGTCGCTGCTGCGGGTGCTCGACCCGGCCGCCCTGGACGGCCTCGACACCTTGCTGACCGGCGCCGAGCGCCTCGAACCGGCCCAGGCGGCGGCCTGGTCCGCCCGCCACCGGCTGCTGAACGCCTACGGGCCGACCGAGGCGACGGTCTGCGCCACCATGGCGACCATCGACGCCTCTGGGCCACCGCCGATCGGGACGCCGCTGCCGAACACGCGCGTGTACGTGCTCGACGCCCACCTCCGCCCGGTCCCGATCGGCGCGCCCGGTGAGCTGTACGTCGGTGGGGCCGGTGTGGCGCGGGGCTATGGCGGTCGTGCGGCGTTGACTGCTGAGCGGTTTGTGGCCGATCGGTTCGCGGGGGATGGTTCGCGGTTGTATCGGACGGGTGACCGTGCCCGGTGGCGGGTGGATGGTCAGCTGGAGTTCCTGGGTCGGGTCGACGACCAGTTGAAGGTGCGCGGGTTCCGGATCGAGCCGGGCGAGATCGAGGCCGCCCTGACCGCCCATCCTGGCGTGGGCAGCGCGGTTTGCGCGGTCTCCGGCGAGCGGCTGGTGGCGTACGTCGTCGCCGCCGACCCGGCCGATGGTGTGCCGGACGTCGACGAGATGCGTGCGCACCTGCGCCAGCGGCTGCCGGAGCACATGGTTCCCGCTGTCTTCACCGAGCTGGCGGTGCTGCCGCTGACCGTGAACGGGAAGGTCGACCGGGCCGCCCTGCCCGAGCCCGACGCCCTGCGACCGGCCGGCGACTTCCTGGCGCCGCGCACCGATACCGAGCGGGTTCTCGCCGAGGTGTGGGGTCAGGTGCTGGGTGTCGAGAACGTCGGCGCCGATGACAACTTCTTCGACCTGGGCGGCGACTCCATCCTCTGCATCCAGGTGGTGGCCCGCGCCCAGGAGCTCGGTGTGTTGGTCACCGTCGCGCAGATGTTCGACCACCAGACCGTGGCGGCCCTCGCCGCCGTGGCCACCGAGCGCGGCGACACGGCCGCCGACCAGGGCCGGGTGACCGGAGAGTTCCCGCTGACGCCGATCCAGCGGTGGTTCTTCGCCCGCGAGCTGCCGGAGCCGGGTCACTTCAACCAGTCGATGGTGGTCGAGGCGACCGACCGGATCGACCTCGGCGTGCTGCGCCGGGCGGTGACCGCGCTGCTGGGGCACCACGACGCGCTGCGGGCACGGTTCGCGCGGACGGCGGACGGCTGGCAGGGACGGATCGAGGCGGCCGCGGAGGACGTGGGCGAGGCAGGGCCGGTCGGTTCGGACGCCGTGGTGTGGCTGGCGGGCCCGGACGAACTGGACGCGGTTGCCGACCGGGCGCACCAGAGCCTCGATCTCGCGGCCGGACCGCTGGTCCGGCTCGTCGTCTTCGACCGCGGTGAGGGCGGGCAACTGCTCCTGATGGTCGCGCACCACCTGGTCGTCGACGCGGTCTCGTGGCCGATCCTGCTGGAGGATCTGGCTGCCGCGTGTGAAGGCGGTGCGTCGGTGGTGTTGCCGGCGAAGAGTTCGTCGGTGATTCGGTGGGCGGAGCGGTTGGGGGAGTTGGCGCGGTCCGCTGAGTTGCGGGACGAGGTGGCGTATTGGGAGGGCGTCGGTCGGGGTGCGGCTTTGTTGCCGCGTGATGGGGATGGTTTGAACACGGTGGGTGATGCGCGGCAGGTGTCGGTGTCTTTGGATGAGGAGTGGACGCGGCGGTTGTTGCGTGATGTTCCGGGTGTGTTCCGGACGCAGGTCAATGATGTGTTGTTGGCGGTGTTGGGTGTGGTGCTGTGTTCGTGGGCGCGGTCGGGTTCGGTGTTGGTGGATGTGGAGGGGCATGGTCGGGAGGATGTCGGACCGGATGTGGATGTGTCCCGGACGGTGGCCTGGTTCACGAGCATCTATCCGGTGGCGTTGGCCGGTGGTGGTGATCTGGGTGCGGTGTTGCGGGAGACGAAGGAGCGGTTGCGTGGGGTGCCGCGGCGTGGTCTGGGTTACGGAATCCTGCGCTACCTGACCGGCTGGACACCACCGTCCACGGCGGACATCAGCTTCAACTACCTGGGCCAGAGCGGCATGGCTCCGCCGGCGAGCGAGGCCCGCGCCCAGGGCGCCGGCACCAGCCTCCGGCCCACCGGCTGGAACCTCGGCCGTGCCGAGTCCGACCGGGGCGAGCGCGCCTACCTCATCGAAATCAACAGCCAGGTCGCCGGCGGCCGGCTGGAGATGGTCTGGACGTACGGCCCGGACACGCATGACGAGTCCACAGTGGAGCTGTTGGCTGAGCGGTACCTGGCCGTCATGCGGGACCTGGTGGAGTACTGCCTGCGGCCGGATGTGGGCGGCTACACGCCGTCGGACTTCCCGCTGTCGGGCCTCGACCAGGCCGGTGTGGACCTGGTCGCGGCGGGTGCCGGCGGGCCGGTCGACGACGTGTACCCGCTGACGCCGCTGCAGGCCGGGATGCTGTTCCACACCAGGCTCGACGCCGGGAGCAGCCTGTACTGGGTGCAGCACGGCGTGCTGCTCGCAGGCACCCTTGACCCGGAGACCCTGCGCCGGGCCTGGGAGCTGGTGTTCGCCCGCTACGAGGTGCTGCGTACGGCTGTGGTCTGGGACGGCGTTCCCGAGCCGCTCGCCGTGGTACGCCGGTCGGTGCCGGTGCCGTGGCAGGTTCTCGACCTGTCCGGGCTCGGCCCAGACGAGCAGCGGCGCGCGCTTCTCGACTTCTTCGACACGGACTACCGTCGCGGCCCCGACTTCGCGGCCCCGTCGCTGGCCCGCATCACCCTGCTCGACCTCGGCAACGACCACTGGCAGCTGGTGTGGAGCTACCATCACCTGCTGCTCGACGGCTGGAGCGTCCCGATCGTCGTGGGCGAGGTGCTGGCCTGCTACGACGCTCTCGCCAGCGGCGAGCGGCCGCGGCTGGCGTCGCGCCGCCCGTTCCGCGACTTCGTGACCTGGTTGGCGGCCCAGGACCAGACCGAGGCCGAGGCGTACTGGCGCGAGCGCCTCGGCACGATCACCGAACCCACCGACCTGGGCATCGAACGCGACACCGGCGAGACCGGGCAGGGCACCCAGCAGGTCCGGCTGCGCTCCGGCGGCGCCGTGGCGGAGTTCGCGCGGCGGCACCGGTTGACGGTGAACACGGTGGTGCAGGGTGCGTGGGCGGTGCTGATGTCTGTCTACAGCGGCCGGTCCGATGTGGTGTTTGGGGTGACGTCGTCTGGCCGGGGCGGCCAGGTGGCGGGGATGGACTCGATGGTCGGGTTGCTGATGAACACGACCCCGGCCCGGGTGACCGTCGATCGTGGTGCGCCGGTCATCGAGTGGTTGCGGGGGTTGCAGGAGGAGCAGGTCGCGGCGCGGCGGTTCGAGCACACGCCGTTGCCCCTGATCCAGGCGTGTAGTGGGGTGCCGGCGGGGCGGCAGCTGTTCAACGCGTTGTTCGTCTTCGAGAACTACCCCGACCAGGGCCACGGGCAGGCAGCAGGCGGGCCAGCCGAAGACGACGGCGGCCTGCGCAGCGCCGTCAACTTCGGCACAGACGTGCCGCACTACCCGATCCAGGTCGTCGCCGGGTCGGGACGAGACCTCGACGTGCGACTCGCCTACGACCGTGCCCGCGTCGACACCCCCGCGATCGAGCGCGCCGCGGAGCACCTCGCGGCACTCCTTGACGGCATCGCGACGGACGATGGTCGGCGGGTGGGCGACCTGTCTTTGCTGTCCGATGTGGAGTACGAGCAGGTCGTGCGGGGGTGGAACGGTACGGCCGCACCGGTGGGTGCCGGGTTGGTGCCGGAGCGGGTGGCCGCTTCGGCGTCCACGGCGCCGGATGCGGTGGCGGTGGTGTGTGGTTCCAGGGCGCTGACGTACTCCGGCTTGCTGGCGCGCGCGGGTCGCCTGGCGGGTTGGTTGCGGTCGCGGGGTGTGGGTGCGGAGTCTGTGGTGGGGTTGCGGTTGCCGCGTGACGTGGACATGGTGGTGGGCGTCGTCGGTGTGTGGCTGGCTGGTGCGGCGTATCTGCCGCTGGATCCGGAGTACCCGGCGGAGCGTTTGGAGTTCATGCTGGCGGACTCGGGTGCCGCGCTGGTGGTGACCGACGTCGACGTCGACGCTGACCAGGAGCCGCCACCGGTGGTGGTCGATCCCCACTCCCTGGCGTACGTGATCTATACGTCGGGTTCGACCGGGCGGCCGAAGGGTGTGCAGGTCGCGCACCACGGATTGGCCAACCTGGTCGACGAGCTCGAGTCGGTGTTGACCGGGCGCGTGTTGCAGTTCGCCTCCTTCAGCTTCGACGCCTCGGTGATGGATGTGGCGGTAGCGCTGGCAACCGGCGGCACGCTGGTGATCGCGGCCGGCGAGCAGCGCAGCGACCCGGTCGCGCTCACCGCCCTGGCGCGGGCCAGCGGCGCGGAGGCGATGAACGTGTCGCCGTCACTGCTGGCTGTACTGGACCCGGCGCGGCTGGCGGGCGTCGAGCGCATGCTGATCGGCTCGGAGCGCGTCAGCGCCCAGATCGCCGACGACTGGGCGCCCGGGCGGCAGATGCTCATCGGGTACGGGCCGACAGAGGCGACGGTCATTTGCTGTACGGCGGTGGCTGTTGCTGGTGGAGGCGTGCCGCCCATAGGTGGTCCGGTCCGGAACGCGCGGGTGTACGTGCTTGATGATGCGTTGCGGCCGGTGCCGGTGGGCGTGGCTGGTGAGGTGTTCGTCGCCGGTGCGGGGGTGGCTCGCGGTTATGGCGGTCGGGCGGCGCTGACGGCGGAGCGGTTCGTGGCTGATGTGTTCGCGGGTGACGGGTCGCGGATGTATCGCACGGGGGATCGGGCGCGGTGGTTGGTGGACGGCCGGCTCGACTTCGTTGGCCGTGTCGACGATCAGGTGAAGGTGCGCGGGTTCCGGGTCGAGCCGGGTGAGGTGGAGGCCGCGCTTGCCGCTCATCCCGGTGTGCGTAGCGCGGTCTGCGTGGTCTTCGACCAGCGGTTGGTGGCGTACGTGGTGGCTGCTGACGCGGCCGATGGTGTGCCGGAGGTCGGCGAGCTGCGCGGCTTCCTGCGTCAGCGATTGCCGGAGTTCATGGTGCCGGATGTGTTCGTGGAGTTGGCGGGGCTACCGCTGACGGCGAACGGGAAGCTGGATCGGGCCGCGTTGCCGGCGCCCGAGGTGGTGGCCGGCGGTGAGTTCGCCCCGGCGTCGTCGCCGACGGAGCAGCTGCTGGTGGGCGTGTGGTCGGAGCTGCTGGCCGCGAGCCGGGTTGGTGTGACCGACGACTTCTTCGAGCTCGGCGGGCACTCGCTGTTGGCGGCGCGGGTGGTTTCCCGTATCCGGTCGGTGTTCGACGTCGAGGTGCCTCTGAACGCCCTGTTCGACCATCCGACCGTCGCCGGCCTCGCCGCCCTGGTCGACGCGGCGACGCGATCGGGTGTGACCACCTCGATCACGCCCGTGGGCCGAGACCGCGCGTTGCCACTGTCGTTTGGCCAGCAGCGGCTGTGGTTCCTCGACCGGCTCGACCCCGGCTCGACCGAATACAGCATCGGCCTGCCGCTGCGGCTCGCCGGAGACCTCGACGTGCGCGCGCTGACCGCTGCCCTGGGTGCGCTGGTGGCGCGGCATGAGGTGTTGCGTACCCGGTTGGTGGCGGACGCGGATGGTGTGGCGTATCAGGTGATCGATCCGCCGGGTGAGTTCGCGTTGCCTGTGGTGGATGTGTCCGGTCGTCCCGATCCGTTGGAGGCGGCGCAGCGGGTGGTCGCCGCCGACGCCGGTACCCCGTTCGACCTGGCCGCTGGCCCGCTGCTGCGCGGCATGCTGATCCGGCTCGCCGGCGAGCACATCCTGTACCTCGCGGTTCACCACGTGGCCTTCGACGAATGGTCCGGCGGGATACTGCGCCGCGAGCTGCGGGCGTGGTACGACGCCATCCGCGCCGGCGCACCGGACCCGTTACCGCCGCTGCCGGTGCAGTATGCCGACTTCGCCGTCTGGCAGCGCGAGTGGCTGTCTCGTGAGGTCCTGGACGGCCAGCTCGCGTACTGGCGGCGCCAGCTGGCCGGACTCCCCGAGCTCGACCTGCCGATCGACCGCCCTCGCCCGCCGGTGCGGTCGGCCGCCGGCGCCCGGCTGGCTTTCCGTGTCCCACAGTCTACTGTGGAGTCCTTGCGCGAGCGGTCTCGGGAGCACGGCGCGACGATGTTCATGACGCTGCTGTCGGCGTTCTCGGTGTTGCTCGGGCGCTACTGCGGCACCGACGACGTGGTGGTCGGCACGCCGGTGGCGAACCGCAATCGCGCCGAAACCGAGGGCCTGATCGGGTTCTTCGTCAACACCCTCGTGCTGCGGATGGACCTGTCCGGCGATCCCACCTTCGCCGAGCTGCTGGGCCGCGTCCGGCGCACCGCCCTCGACGCGTACGCCCACCAGGACCTGCCGTTCGAGCAGCTGGTCGACGACCTGGTGACCGACCGGGACCGGTCTCGCAACTCCCTGTTCGACGTGCTCGTCAACTACGTACAGGCCGATGGCGCGGCGCCGGACGACCCGGGCGACGACGCGTCTGGCGGGCCCTCGCAGCCGCTGACCGTGTCGGACCTGGCGGTGACGTTCAACGACGCCGGTGACGGCGACCTGACCGGCGTCGTCGAGTACAGCACTGCCCTGTTCGACACCGCGACGATCCAGCGGATGGCCGGGCACCTCGTGGCGGTACTCGAAGCGGCCGTGGACGCCGCGGGCCCGATCCGGCGGCTCGACCCGCTGTCCGGCACCGAGCGAGCCGGGCTGCTGGCGCTCGGCACCGGCCCGGCCGGTACCGAGCCGTGGCAAGACATCCCGGCGCTGCTGGCCGAGCAGGCGCGGCTGCGGCCCGACGCGGTCGCCGTCGTGCGGGGCGGCCGGCAGCTCACGTACAGCGCCCTCGACCGGCAGGCCGACCTGCTGGCGCGGCACCTGCTCGCCCGCGGCGTAGGCCGCGACGACGTGGTGGGCGTCTGTCTGGCCCGCGAGCCAGCCATGGTCGTGGCGATGCTCGGGGTGCTCAAGGCCGGCGCGGCCTTCCTGCCGCTCGACCCCGACTACCCGGGCGAGCGCCTGCGGTACATGGTCGCGGACTCCGCCGTCCCGCTCGTGGTCACCCAGTCGGCCCTGGCGGAGACGCTCGACTCGCTGCCGGTTCCCCGGCTGCTGATCGACGGCGGGCAGCCGCTGCCCACCGGCGCGGACCGGCTCGTCCTGCCTGAGATCGAGCCGGCGACGCTGGCGTACGTCATCTACACCTCCGGGTCGACCGGCCGTCCCAAGGGTGTGATGACCGACCACCGCGCGATCGGGCTGCGGCTGCTCGACGTCGGCCGCCTCTACGGGCTGACGCCGGCCGACGCGACCCTCCAGTTCGCCGCGCCCACCTTCGACGCGGCCGTCGACCAGATCTTCTCCATCCTCACCCGCGGCGGCCGGCTCATCCTGCGCGGAGATACACAGTGGACGCCCGAAGGCGTCGTCAAGGAGATCCGCACGCGCGCCGCGACGCATGTCGAGCTGACCCCGGCGTTTTGGGAGCTGCTCGTCGCCGCCCTGCCCGATGAGGCCGCGCTGGGGCCAAACTTCCGACTGCTGGCCCTCGGCGGCGAGGCGGTGTCGCCGCAGGCGCTGGCGGGCTGGTTCGCGCGCACCGGGATTCCGGTACACAACACGTATGGGCCGACCGAGGCGGCGATCACGGCCGTCGCCTGGCGGATGGAGGAAGCCTGCTCGCCGGTACCCATCGGCACACCGCTCGCGGACACCACGGTGTACGTCCTCGACAGCGGCCTGCGGCTCGCGCCGGCCGGGGTCGCCGGCGAGCTGTACATCGGCGGTGCGACCGTCGCCCGCGGTTACCTCGGCCGGCCCGCGCTGACCGCGGAACGGTTCGTCGCCGACCCGTTCGCGGTCGACGGTTCCCGGATGTACCGCACCGGCGACCGGGTGCGGTGGAACGCCGAGGGGCGCCTCGAGTTCATCGGCCGAGTGGACGCTCAGGTGAAGGTCCGCGGCTTCCGGATCGAGCCGGGCGAGATCGAGGCGGCGCTCGCCGGCCACCCGACCGTCGGGGCGGCCGTGGTGACCGTCGCCGGCGAGGGCGCGCAGGCCCGCCTGGTGGCGTACGTGGTGCCCGCCGACCCGGCCACCGGCCTGCCTTCCGACGGCGACCTGCGCGAGCACCTGCGGCGCAGCCTGCCGCAGTTCATGGTGCCGTCGCTGTTCGTAGGGCGGGGGGGCCACCCGCGGACCCACAGCGGGAGCGGGGCGGGGGCCCCCCCGCCCGCCCCGGGCCCGGCGGCCCCCGCCCCGGACGCCGGCTACGAGGGCCCGGCCACGCCGACCGAGGAGCTGCTGGCCGGCGTCTGGGCCGACATCCTGCGGCTCGACCGGGTCGGTGTCACCGACAGCTTCTTCGAACTGGGCGGTCACTCCCTGCTGGCGATCCAGGTCGTCTCCCGGATACGCACCGTATTCGGGGCCGAGGTCGCGCTGGCCGAGCTGTTCGACCGGCCGACGGTGCGCGGTCTCGCGGTGGCGATCGAGGGCGCGGCCGGCGACACCGCACCACCGGTGACCCCGGCGGATCGCGACCGGCCCCTGCCGCTGTCGTTCGCGCAGCAGCGACTGTGGTTCCTCGACCAGTTCGGCCCCGGCGGGGCGGAGTACAACCTGCCCATCCCGGTGCGGTGGAGCGGCGACCTGGACATCGCGGCGCTGACCGCCGCCCTGAGCGCGATGGTGGCCCGGCACGAGGTCCTGCGGACCCGGCTCGTCGCCGGCTCCGATGGTGTGCCGCACCAGGTGATCGACCCGCCCGCACCGTTCCGGCTGTCCGTTGTGGACCTTTCCGCCGCCGCCGAGCCGCTGGCGGCGGCGAACCGGGTGGTGGGCGCGGACGCGGTCACCCCGTTCGACCTCGCCGCCGGCCCGCTGCTGCGGGCGGTGCTGCTCCGGCTCGCTCCCGGCGAGCACGTCCTGCTCCTCACCGTGCACCATGTGATCTTCGACGAGTGGTCGGACCGGATCTTCCGGCAGGAGCTGGCGGCCCTGTACGACGCCGCGCGGGCGGGGGAGTCGAATCCGTTGCCGGCGCTGGCGATCCAGTACGCGGACTTCGCGGTCTGGCAGCGGGCCTGGCTGTCCGGCGACGTGCTCGACGGCCGGGTGGGCACGGGGCGGGGGCGCCGGGCGGGGGCGGCGCCCGCCGAGTTGCCGACCGACCGCCCGCGGCCCGCGGTCCGCTCGACCGAGGGCGCGGTCGCCTGGTTCACGGTCCCGGAGCAGACCGCGGCCCGGCTGCGCGCGCTGTCCGCGGCGCACGGCGCGACGATGTTCATGACGCTGCTGTCCGCGTTCGCCGCGCTGCTGCGCCAGTACTGCGGCACCGATGACGTGGTGGTCGGCACGCCGGTGGCGAACCGGAACAGGGCCGAGACGGAGAGCCTGATCGGGTTCTTCGTCAACACCCTCGTGATGCGGGCGGACCTATCTGGCGACCCGACCTTCGGTGAGCTGCTCGCCCGGGAACGGCAGACCGCGCTGGCCGGCTCCGCGCACCAGCACCTGCCGTGCGGGCAGCTGGCCGACGCGCTCGTCGAGGGCCGGGACCGGTCCCGGACCCCGCTGTTCGACGTGTTCTTCAGCTACGACGCCGCCGACCTGAGCGACCCCCCGGCGCCGGTGCCCGCGGGCCCGGCCGGCGTGACGCACGGCGGCCCGGTGGCGGCGAAGTTCGACCTGGCCGTGCGGTTCGGCGACGCCGGGGACGGCCTTTCGGGCAAGCTTCAGTACAGCACCGCCCTGTTCGACGCCGCGACCATCGAACGCCTCGCCGGTCACCTGCTCACCCTCCTGGACGGCATCGCGATGGACGATGGCCGGCCGGTGGGCGACCTGCCGTTGCTGTCCGATGTAGAGCTTGAGCGGGTCGTGCGGGGCTGGAACGACACCGCCGCACCGGCGGGCGCCGGGCTGGTGCCGGAACGCGTGGTGGCGTCGGCGGTAGGGACGCCGGACGCGGTGGCGGTGGTGTGTGGGTCTCAGGCGTTGACGTATGGGGCCTTGGTGGCGCGCGCGGGTCGCCTGGCGGGTTGGTTGCGGTCGCGGGGTGTGGGTGCGGAGTCTGTGGTGGGGTTGCGGTTGCCGCGTGACGTGGACATGGTGGTGGGCGTCGTCGGTGTGTGGCTGGCTGGTGCGGCGTATCTGCCGCTGGATCCGGAGTACCCGGCGGAGCGTTTGGAGTTCATGCTGGCGGACTCGGGTGCCGCGCTGGTGGTGACCGACGTCGACGTCGACCTCGACGCGGACCAGGAGCTGTGGGTGCCGTCGGAGCCGGACGGTCTGGCGTATGTGATCTACACGTCGGGTTCGACCGGGCGGCCGAAGGGCGTGCAGGTCGCGCATGGTGGGTTGGCGAACCTGGTGGACGAGCTCGGGCCGGTGTTGACCGGGCCGGTGCTGCAGTTCGCCTCGTTCAGCTTCGACGCCTCGGTTCGCGATGTGGCGGTGGCGCTGTCGTCCGGTCGCACCCTGGTCATGGCGACGGCGGCGGAGCGGGCAGAGCCGCCGCTGCTGGCCCGGATGATGCGGGCGCAAGGGGTGCGGTCGGCCAGCTTGCCGCCGTCGTTGCTGGCGCTCATGGACCCGGCGGAGGTGCCAGGTCTTGGCACCCTGTCCACCGGTTCGGAGCGCGTCAGCGCGCACGTGGTGGCGAGGTGGGCGCCGGGCCGGCGGATGCTGGTGACGTACGGGCCGACGGAGGCGACGGTCATTTGCTGTACGGCGGCGGCGGACATGGACGCCGCTGTGCCGCCGATTGGTGGTCCGGTGCGGAACGTTCGGGTGTATGTGCTTGATGATGCGTTGCGGCCGGTGCCCCTGGGCGTGGCTGGTGAAGTGTTCGTCGCCGGTGCGGGGGTGGCTCGCGGTTATGGCGGTCGGGCGGCGCTGACGGCGGAGCGGTTCGTGGCTGATGTGTTCGCGGGTGACGGGTCGCGGATGTATCGCACGGGGGATCGGGCGCGGTGGTTGGTGGACGGCCGGCTCGACTTCGTTGGCCGTGTCGACGATCAGGTGAAGGTGCGCGGGTTCCGGGTCGAGCCGGGTGAGGTGGAGGCCGCGCTTGCCGCTCATCCCGGTGTGCGCGCCGCCGCCGTGGTGTCGGTGTTCGACACGCGGTTGGTGGCGTATGTGGTGCCCGCTGACGTGGGTCTGGGTATGCCGGGGGAGCTGCGCGGCTTCCTGCGGGAGCGGCTGCCGGAGTTCATGGTGCCGGATGTGTTCGTGGAGTTGGCGGGGCTGCCGCTGACGGTGAACGGGAAACTGGATCGGCGTGCGTTGCCGGCGCCTGAGGTAGCGCGTGGTGAGTTCGTTGCGGCGTCGTCGCCGACGGAGCAGCTGCTGGTAGGGGTGTGGTCGGAACTGCTGGGCGCGAGCCGGGTTGGTGTGACCGACGACTTCTTCGAGCTCGGCGGGCACTCGCTGCTGGCCGCTCAGGCGATTTCCCGTATCCGGTCGGTGTTCGACGTCGAAGTGCCGTTGAGCGTCATCTTCGACCATCCGACCGTCGCCGGCCTCGCCACCCTGATCGATGCGGCGACGCGATCGGGTGTGACCACCCCGATCACGCCGGTCGGCCGAGACCGTGCGCTGCCGCTGTCGTTCGCGCAGCAGCGCATGTGGTTCCTGCACCGGCTCGACCCCGATTCCGTCGAATACAACGTGACCATGCCGCCGATCGCGCTCGGCGCCGGCCTCGATGTGCGCGCGCTGACCGCTGCCCTGGGTGCGCTGGTGGCGCGGCATGAGGTGTTGCGTACCCGG
>NZ_JAIBNX010000192.1:12568-16501 GCF_026130045.1 Micromonospora sp. CPCC 205371 | reverse complement strand
TCGTCGCCATATCGGCGACGGGCAGCGATGCGGCAGCCGGACTGGTCTATTACGTGGCCCCGAGCGGCAGTGACGGTGCGGCGGGCTCGCAGGCTGCTCCGTGGGCGTCGATCGCCCGTGCACAGACGGTCGCCCAGGCGGGTGACACGGTCTACATCAGGGGCGGCACCTACGCCTACACCCGCGCGAACAGTAGCTGTGCGAGCCAGACAGCCAGGGTCGACGCGATCACCCTGAACAAGAGCGGCAGTGCGGGCAACCCGATCCGCTACTTCGCGTATCCAGGCGAGAAACCGGTCTTCGACTTTTCCCGCATGACGGACAACTGCCGGATCAAAGGCTTCGCCGTCACCGGCAGCTACCTCCACCTCAAAGGGCTGGAAGTCGTCGGCGTGCCCCAGAACAACAACCTGAACGCCGAGTCCTGGGGCCTGTGGATCTCCGGCAGCAACAACACCTTCGAGCAACTGAACACCCATCACCACATGGGCACCGGCCTGTTCATCAACGGCGGGGCCGGCAACCTGGTCCTCAACACGGACTCGCACGACAACTACGACCCGCGCAGCTCCGACGGGCCCGGCGAGAACGCCGACGGGTTCGGCTCGCACTACACACCGGCCGGCCGACCCGCGAACGTGTTCCGCGGAACGCGCGCCTGGTGGAACGCCGACGACGGCTACGACCTCATCACCACCTACTCCCCCGTGACCATCGAACACTCGTGGGCCTGGCGCAACGGGTACCAGCCCGGCACGACCACGCCCTCCGGCAACGGCGCCGGCTTCAAAATGGGTGGCTTCGGCGCCGAGTACGACGCCGGCGCGGTCAAACACACCGTCCGGTTCTCGGTGGCGTTGCTGAACAAGGCGGCCGGGTTCTACTCCAACCACCACCCGGTCGCCAACGACTACTTCAACAACACCAGCTACGCAAACAACCCCGACTTCAACATGCTCGGCATCAACTCAAGCGGCGCCGCCGTCGGCCGCGGCAACCTGCGCAACAACATCGCCTACACCGGCACGCTGACCTCGAACATGACCGGCACCACCGCGTCGAACAACTCCTGGAACCTAGGCATCACCCTGTCGGACGCCCAGTTCCACAGCGTGTCCACGACCGGCTGGGACGCACCCCGCCAAGCCGACGGCAGCCTACCCACGCTGCCCCACCTACGCCTCGCGGCCAACAGCACCCTCATCGACAAAGGCACCAACGTCGGCCTGCCCTACACCGGGACAGCACCGGACCTCGGCGCCTTCGAGTCCGACAGCACGCCGACACCGATGGGACGCTACGAGGCGGAGACCGCCCCAGCGGTATGCCAAGGCACGATCGACACCAACCACAACGGCTACTCCGGCACCGGATTCTGCAACGGCAACAACGCGGTCGGCGCCTACGCCCAATTCACCGTCAACACCTCGGGCGCCGGGGCAGCGACGCTCGGATTCCGGTTCGCCAACGGCGCCGGCGGCGCCGCGCGGCCGGCGAACCTGGCCGTCAACGGATCGACCGTGGCCACCGTCTCGTTCGAAAACACCGGCGCCTGGAACAGCTGGGTCACCAAGCCCGTGACCGTCCCACTGAACGCCGGCGCCAACACCATCCGGCTCGACCCGACCACCACGGCCGGACTAGCCAACATCGACTACCTCGACACCAACGGCTGAAAGGCCACACCATGATGACTACCACGCGTAAGACACTGAAACGAGGGGCACTGGCCGCCGCAGCGATGCTGTTCATGTCGGTGGCGGTGGCCGGTGGCTACGCCACGGCGGCGACCACGACCAGCGGCGAGGCCGTCGCAGCGGAGCAGGCGGAGGGCCTGGGGAGTCTGGTCGCGGACTATAAGACCCGCTCCGCAGGCAGGTACACCGGTGCCTCCTGGGCGCCGTTCGCCAAGGCGTTGAAGACCGCGGCGAGTGTCGCCGCCGACGCGTCGGCGACCGTGCCGGAAGTCGCAGCCGCGAAGACGGCTCTCATGACCACCGCTGGCAACCTGGAGGCTGCCGACGAGGGTACGTTCCAGACCATCACCAACAACACCTTCTGGAACGACACCAGCGGCAACCCCATCTACTCGCAGGGTGGCGGCGTCTTCAAGTTCGGCGACACCTACTACTGGTACGGCGTGCACTACCTGGGCGCCGAGAGCTACCGCGCCAACCCGACCAGGAAGTACGACAACCAGGTCTCGTTCGTGTCGATCCCGGTGTACTCCTCGAGGGATCTGGTGAACTGGAAGTTCGAGAACCGCGTCGCGACGCGCTCGACCCCGATCAACAACGGCGCCACCCTCGGGCAGGCAGGTTGGGTCGGGCGGCTGGGGGTCTCGTACAACGAGAACACCGGCAAGTACGTGCTCGCCACCCAGGCCTACGTCGGCGGCGGGCACGGCGTTCTGTTCCTGCAGGGCGACTCGCCCACCGACACGTTCGACTACGCCTACTTCCAGACCCAGGTCGTCAACTCGCCGACGACGGGCACCGGGGATCAGACCGTGTTCACCGATGAGGACGGCAAGGACTACCTGATCTTCTCCAACCGCGAAGGACGTTCGCGCGCCTTTGTCAGCAAGTTCAGGGAGTCCGACTCGCTGCGGATCGAACCGGGAGCGGAGATCGGTCGTAACTCCTCCGGGCGCGAGGGCAACGCCATGTTCAAGCTCGACGGCAAGTACTACCACGCGGCATCCGACCTGCACGGCTGGAACACTTCAGTCAACTACGTGATGGAGTCGAGCAGCGTTCAGAGCGGTTACTCGGGTGAGTACGTCCTCGCCGGAACTGAGATGGACTACAGCCACGTGACCCAGACAGGGTTCTTCGTGACGGTCAAGGGCACCAAGCAGAACACGGTCATCTACGCCGGCGACCGGTGGGCCGACTTCGCCTGGAACGGTATCGGCTACAACCAGTGGGTGCCGATCACCAGGACCGGCGCCCGGCCTCAGTTCCACTCGATGACCCAGTGGCAGTTCAACGTCACGACCGGGGAGTGGCGGGTCGGTCCGGCGAACAACTACATCCTGAACCCGAACTTCCAGGCTGACCGGATCGTCGTGTCGCAGGTGCGGGGCTGGACCAACACCGGCGGGGGCGTGACCAACGTCAGCCCTGGCGCGAACGGCAGCCGCTTCGCGCTGCAGCTCGGCTCCGGATCGGCGGGCGTCCGGCAACAGATCACCGTGCCGGCCGGCACCTACAAGCTGTCCACGTACGCCAAAACCGCTGGCTCGGTGAGCGGCGCACAGCTATCGGTCACCGACGCCAGCGGCGCCACGCGCACGCTGAGCATCCCGTCATCCAGCGGCTGGACCAAGCGCGAATCCGCGGAATTCCAGCTGGCCGCTGGCGCCGCCACCGTCACCATCCGAACCAACAGCGGAACCCTCACCGTCGACGACCTCGCACTGGTGAAGACGTCCGGCGACGACCCGCCGCCGGTGGGGCAGCGGTACGAGGCGGAGACCGCGCCGGCGGTGTGCCAGGGCACGATCGACACCAACCATGCCGGCTTCACTGGCACCGGATTCTGCAACGGCAGCAACGCGGTCGGGGCGTACGCGCAGTTCACGGCGACCGCGTCGGCGGCCGGTACCGCGACGCTAGGGGTGCGGTTCGCCAACGGCGGCAGCGCCGCGCGGACGGCGAACCTGATCGTCAACGGATCGACCGTGGCGACGG
This sequence comes from Micromonospora sp. CPCC 205371, assembly GCF_026130045.1. GTDB lineage: Bacteria > Actinomycetota > Actinomycetes > Mycobacteriales > Micromonosporaceae > Phytohabitans. The sequence goes on along the minus strand of NZ_JAIBNX010000192.1, from coordinate 12,806 downwards.
TTTCGTTCGAGAACACCGGCGGATGGACGGCCTGGTCGACGAAGAACCTGACCGTCTCGCTCAATGCCGGCAGCAACACCATCCAGCTCAGTCCAACCGCTGCCGACGGGCTGCCGAACATCGACCATCTCAACGTCGGCTCCGCCTGACGTACCCCTGGGTAAGGCCGGCGCGGCCGGGGGGCCCCCGGTCCGGGGCCGCCGGGGCCCCGGGGCCGCCGCGGGCTTTGACGCCCGGG
>NZ_JAIBNX010000192.1:0-12558 GCF_026130045.1 Micromonospora sp. CPCC 205371 | reverse complement strand
TCCGCGGCACCGCTGATCCGGGCCAGCGGTGCCGCGGGCGCGCCAGCGACTTTGACAGCCGGATCACGGGAACCGCACTGCCGTCCCCGTATCGCAGAAGGGCGATGACGTGCACCTATCTCGACGAATGTTCACCCGCCGTGCCGGAGCCAGCGCCATCGTCTTAACCGCGGCGGCTGCTCTGGTCGTCGTGCCGGGTTCGGTCGCGTCCGCGGACACGTTGCCGACCGGTGCGCAGTCGCTCGAATCGGTCAACCAGCCGGGCCGGTACGTGCGACACCTCAACTCCACCGGGCAGATCACACCGGTGACGGCCGGCAGCGACAGCCAGACCAAGCGGGACGCCACGTTCACGATCGTGAACGGTCTGGCGTCGCCGGCGTGCTATTCGTTCCAGACCAAGAGCGGGCTGTTCCTGCGGCATCGCGACTACCGGCTGAGGGTCGATGCCAATACTGGTGATGCGACGTTCCGGGGTGATGCGACGTTCTGCCCGGTCGCCGGGTCGGTTACCGGGTCGGTTTCGCTGGTGTCGCACAACTATCCGAGCCGGCGGATCCGGCACCGGGACTCCGCGCTCTGGCTGGACACCTACCAGCCGACCGCACAGTTCCAGGCGGACAGTTCGTTTCGCATCACGGCGCCGTGGGCGCCGAAGACGACCAAGGGCCCGGTCATCCCGGGGTTGTTCGCCGACCCGCACATCATGAACTTCAACGGCCGCTACTACTTGTATCCGACCACGGACGGGTACGCGAGCTGGAGCGGCACGTACTACAAGGCGTTCTCCTCGACCGACCTGGTGAACTGGACCGACCACGGCGTCATCCTCGACCACGGGCCCGGCGTGTCGTGGGCGGACAACTCCGCCTGGGCACCAGCGGTCGCAGCCAAGAACGGCCGTTACTACCTCTACTTCTCCGGCGGACTCGCTAGCGGGAACACCGCTAAGCAGCTCGGCGTGGCAGTCGCTGACTCGCCCACCGGCCCGTTCCGGGACGCGTTGGGGCGACCGCTGATCCGTAGCGGCCAGTACTCCGGGCAGGCGATCGACCCGATGGTCTTCACCGACGACGACGGGCAGTCGTACCTGTACTGGGGGCAGGGCGCCGCGCGGGTGGTGCCGTTGAACAACGACATGACCTCGTTCGATCCGGCTCGCGTGCGGGTCATCACCCCGTCCGGATACAACGAGGCGGCGTTCGTGTTCAAACGCAACAGCGTCTACTACTTCATGTGGTCGGAGAACGACACCCGCAGCGAGGACTACCGGGTCGCGTACGCCACCGGCTCCTCACCACTCGGCCCGTGGACCAAACGAGGTGTCGTGCTGCAGAAGCGGCTCGACGCCGGCATCAAGGGCACCGGTCATCACTCCGTGGTCCGCGCACCCGGCACGGACACCTGGTACGTGGCATACCACCGATTCGCCATCCCAGCCGGCAACGGCACCAACCGCGAAACCACCATCGACCGCATGGAATTCAACACCGACGGCACCATCCGACCGATCGTGCCCACCCCGTAGCAGACGCGCATACCGAGAAGGAGTTCTCATGAGTCGGCTGCTGAGGCTGTCGGTCATACCGGTGGTGGCGGTGCTGGCTGCCGCCGGTGTGGCGTTCGCGCCGAGCGCCCACGCGCAGGCGACGCGATACGAGGCGGAGACCGCCGCATGCGAGGGCACGATCGATTCGAACTACTCCGGCTTCTCCGGCAGCGGCTTCTGCAACCCACCCAACCGGGTCGGCGCGGGCGTGCAATTCACCGTGCAGGCCGGCAGCCCCGGCACCTTCACGCTGGGCGTCAAGTACGCGAACGGGACCGGCGTCAACCGGCCGGCGGTGCTCAGCGTCAACGGCACCGTGGTCCAGTCGGCAGTGGCGTTCGAGCCCACCGGTGCCTGGAGACACTGGGGGATCACCACAGCCTCGGTGCCCGTGCAGTCGGGAACCAATACGATCCGGCTCGCGGCCGTCACCGCCGACGGCCTGGCGAACATCGACTACCTCGACGTGGCCAGAGCCGGCAGCAGCACCCTGCCGGCGAGCTTCCAATGGAGCTCCACCGACCAGCTGATCGCGCCGAAACCGGACGCCACTCACAACATCGTGTCGGTGAAGGACCCGTCGGTGGTGTACCACAACGGCAGATACCACGTGTTCGTCAGCGTCGTGAACACCAATCAGTCCTACAGCCTGGCATACCTGAACTTCGCCGACTGGTCGCAGGCCGACGACGCGCAGCTGCACTTCCTCGACACGACCGCGATCGGCACCGGCTACAAGGCCGCGCCGCAGGTGTTCTACTTCGCGCCGCAGCAGCGGTGGTATCTGATCTACCAGGTCGGCAACAACGTGGCCTACTCCACCACCACGGACATCGGCAATCCGCGGTCGTGGAGCGCGCCGACGCGGTTCTACTCGGGTACGCCGCAGATCGTCCTGGACAACATGGGCAACGGCCAGTGGCTGGACTTCTGGATCATCTGCGACACCGTGAACTGCCACATGTACTCCTCCGACGACAACGGGCAGCTGTACCGCGCACAGACCACGGTGGCGAACTTCCCGAACCGCTTCTCCACCCCGATCATCGCCATGCAGGACTCCAACAAGTTCTGGCTGTTCGAGGGCGCCAACGTGTACCGACTGGGCGCCGCGAACGAGTACCTGCTGCTGGTCGAGGCCATCGGCGAAGGCCGCCGGATGTTCCGATCCTGGACCGCACCGAGCGCCTCCGGACCCTGGACCCCGCTGGCCGACACGAAGGAAAACCCGTTCGCCCGCCACAACAACGTCACCCACACGGGCACCCGCTGGACCAACGACTACAGCCACGGCGAAATGATCCGCAGCGGCATCGACCAGAACCTGGTCATCAGCCCCTGCGATCTGCAGTTCCTGTACCAGGGCATGAACCCCAACTCGACCGGCCCGTACAACCTTCTGCCCTGGCGGCTCGGCCTGCTGAGACAGACCAACTCACGCTGCTGACCCGTCTTGATCACGCGAGGAGATTTAGCCTTTGATGCCGGTCATCATGACGCCGCGGACGATGTAGCGCTGGGCGAGGAGGAAGACCAGGGCGAGGGGGATGACTGAGATGACGGCGCTGGCGAACAGGGCGGGTAGGTTGATTGATTGTGAGGTGAGGTTGGTGGACATGGCGACTTGTACGGTCCAGTAGGCGGGGTCTTGGCCGATGACGAGGGGCCAGAGGAATGAGTTCCAGTGTTCGATGAAGGATAGTACGCCGAGGGCGGCTAGTAGTCCGGCGGAGTTGGGTAGGGCGAGGCGGGTGAAGACGCCGAGGTGGCCGAGGCCGTCGACGCGGCCGGCGTCTTCCATCTCTGCTGGGAAGCGTAGGTAGAAGCCGCGGAACAGTAGGACGGCGAAGGCGTTGAACAGGCCTGGGACGATCAGGCCCCAGAGGGTGTTGACGCCGCCCATGGAGCCGACCACGACGAAGGTGGGTACGAAGGTGGCGGCGCCGGGCACCATCATCGTGATGATGATTAAGGCGAATACTGGTTTGGCGGCGGCCACCTTGATGCGGGCTAGGGCGTAGCCGGCCATCGCGGCCAGCAGTGTGGACACGGGTGCGGAGACCACGGCGACGATGGTGGAGTTCAGCAGGGCTCGCCCGAGTGGCACGCTGGTGTTGGCGAACGCGTCTTTGAAGCCTTGCAGGCTGATGGTGTTGGGCCACCAGACCCAGTCCAGGCCGCCGAGTTCCTGTTGGGTCATCAACGAGTTGCGTAGTAGTAGGTAGAACGGGAACAGGAACGGGATGGCGAACACGATCCCCGCCACGTAGGTCCCCACGCGGGCGTTCTTCACGCTAGTCCTCCTTCCCGAAGCCGGTCAGCCTGCTTTGTGCGAGGGTGAACGCGACGATGAGTAGGGTTACGACGAACGCGCCGGCCGAGCCTAGGCCGTAGTCTTGCTGGCCCATGGCCACGTCGTACAGGTAGACCAGTGGTGGTCGGCCGTCCGGGCCGGGTGCGCCGGCCAGGCCGGTGGAGAGCAGGTTGTAGAACTCGTCGAAGGCTTGGAACGCGGCGATGATCAGCAGCATGGTGACCGCGACGGAGGTGTTGCGTAGTAGTGGGAAGGTGATGTGCCGGAACAGTTTCCACTCGCTGCGGGCGCCGTCGACCCGGGCCGCTTCGTACAGTTCGGCGGGGATGTTTTGGATGGCGGCCAGGAACAGGATCATGTAGAGGCCGACCTGTAGCCACAGCCGGACTGTGATGATCACGATCCAGTACAGGGGCGGGTCGACGGTGGCGATCCACGCGGTCGGCTCCTGCCCGAACAGGCCGGCCAGCGAGTTCGCGGCGCTGGCCGGTACGCCGCTGAACAGGCTCATCTTCCATACCAGCGACGCGACCACATACGACACCGCGGCCGGGATGAAGAACGTGGTGCGGAAAAACGCCCGCCCGCGGCGTAGCCGGTTGACCAGTACCGCCAGCCCCAGCGAGATACCGAACGTGATCGGCACGATCACCAGGGTGAACAGCACGATCATCGTCAGCGCGTCCTGGAACCGCGGATCGTTGAACAACTGCCGGTAGTTGTCGACACCGACCCAGTTGCCCAGCGAGATCGTGCCCCGCGCCTCGCTGAAAGACAGCAGCAGACCCCAGCCCATCGCGACATATTTGAAGATCACCAAACCGGCCACGATCGGCGCGGTCAGCAGGATGAACGCGCGCCAGGCCGGCCAGTCCACACGGCGGCGCCGCGCCCCCACAGCCTGCTGTGGGGAACGCGGCGCCGTCTGCTCGCCCGAAGAGGCGGTACGGATCGACACCGTATGCGCCCTTAAACCTGCGGCAGCGCGTCGAGCGCCTGCTGCGACTGGGCCTGCGCCTTGGTCAGCGTGGCCGCCGCGTCCGCGTTCTTCTTGATGATGTCCGAGACCGCGTCGTCGTACGGCTTCTGCACCGACGGCGCCCACAACGCGGTGTTCCGGATGCCGTACTGGTTCAAAATCTCCACCGCGGTCTTGGCCTCACCGGACTGCAACGCCGTCGCCGACGCCGCGGTCGAGGCACGCGGCGGCACATGGAAGCCGTAGCTAAGCGCCCAATCCTTCTGCACCTCGGCGTTCTGCAGCCACAGCCACTGCACATACTTCTTGGCCGCCTCGACGTTCTTGCTCTTACCGTTGACCACCTGCGACCAGCCACCCAGGATCACCACCGGCTTACCGGCCGCACCGTGCTTCGGCCACGGCAACAACCCGAAATCACCCGGGATCTGCTTCTGCAACGCCGGCAACGCCCACATCCCACCCCACGCGATCGCGGTAGCCCCAGAGATCAACGCGTCCGGCTGATACCACTCGGTGGTGTAGTTGAGCAGCATCGAGCCGCTGGTGAACATCTGCCGCGCCACCGTCAACGCGTCCGCGATCTCCGGGGTCGCGTACACCGCCTTACGACCATCCAGATACCGCTGACCGGTCGAGAACGCGATCACCCCACGCATCCCAGCGATACCGTCATTACCGACAAAAATCCCCTTAGTCTTACCCTTCGTCAACGCCTTCGACGCCGCCACCAGATCCGTCAGCGTGGTCGGCGGCTGCACACCCGCCCCCGCCAGCAGACTCTTACGGTAGTACAGATACATCACATCGATGATCATCGGAACGCCGTAAGTTTTGCCGCTGTGCGTCAACGCACCCAACGCGTGCTCGTTCAACTCACTCTTGGTCGACCCGATGATGTCATCCAACGCCGTCACCTGCTGCTGCTGAACCATGTCCGGCGTGACCTCGTTGATCTCATACACATCCGGGCCATCCGGCGTCAACACCGACGACTGCCACTTGGTCTTATAGTCACCCGGCACCCAGGTGACCTTCACCGCCACATCCGGGTTCGCCTTCGTGTAATCCGCCGCGTACCGCATCGCAGCCTCACGAGTGCCCTGCTCACCATACTCGTGGTACCAATGATTCAACGTGACCTTGGCAGCACCCGAACCCGACCCCGAACCCGTAGGGTCCGACGTACAAGCATTCAACGCGACACCACCAACAAACAGCAACGAGCTACCCAGGAAGCCACGGCGAGAGAAGCCGGAGGTGGCACTGGTCATGGCGCGAAATTTCCTTTCTGGCGCTTCCATTGTTGATCTCCTTCGGACGTGGTCAGGTTCGGTGAGGGAGGCCTGTTGGCCGATCACGCGTGCAGCGTGAGGGCTTTGGGGGTGATCTCGGCCGACAGCGGCTCATCGGCGACCCAGCGCGAGAGTTCATCGAGGGCGATGTCGGTCAGCCGCCCAATCTCCGAACCCTTCGAGCCAGCGATGTGGGGCGTGATCATGACATTGGGTATGTGCCGGAGCGGAGCGTCGATGGGCAGCGGCTCCGGCTCCGTAACGTCGAGAATCGCGAACAGCCGGCCGGAGCGGCACTCTGCGGCGAGGGCCTCGGAGTCGATGAGGCTGCCGCGGGCGGTGTTGATGACCGTCGCCTGATCCGGCAGCAGCGCGAGCTCAGCCGCACCGATCAGGCGGTGAGTGTCGGGCAGGGCGGGCGCGTGCAGCGACAGGATCTCGCTGCGCGGCAGCATCTCGTGCAGGTCGAGCAGGATGCCGCCGGCCTGCTTGACCTCGTCGGCATCGGCATGAGGATCGGCGACGAGGCAGGCCGCGAGGTCCAGGCAGCGGAGCATGTCAATGACCCGGCGGCCGGTACGGGAGAAGCCCACGATCCCGATGGTGCGGCGGTAGTTGGAGAGGTCGCCGTACCCGGTCAGGTGGCTCCAGCCCTGATAGGCCACATCGGGATCCGCGGCGAGGAACGGGGCCTTTTTCGCGGCGAAGATGATCGCGGCGAGCGTGTACTCGGCAACCGGTATCGCGTTGGCGTCGGCCGCGCTGGTCACCTGGATGCCGCGCCGCCAGAGCTCGTTGCTGATCAAGGGTCGGACGCTGCCGGCGGCGTGGAACACCGCGCGTAGGGCGGGTGCCGCCGCGAGGCGTTCCGCGCTCAGCCTCGGGGCTCCCCAGGACGTCAGGAGGACCTCGACCGTCGCCAGCCGGGCACGCGTCGACGGGGAGTCCAGTTCGTCAACCCACACCGGCTCGGTTAGGGCGACGAGCTGGTCCAGCCGGTGAAGCCGTGCCTGGTCGAAGTGTTGCCGGAACGACTCACGATCCATGACCACCAGCGACTGGGGCTTCGTCCTCGCTGACAACGCGTCTCCTTGAACGGTTCCCGCGTCGAGTCGTCGTCGAACTAGGCGGAAACACTCCGATGTTGTGTAGGTAACATCCCTAGTCTGTTCCGAACGCACTAGCTAGACCTCGATCGCGCTCGCTCGCAAACGTTCACATTCGAAACCTGGCTGCGGAGGGTTGGCATGTCGACGGGTCAGATGTTTGCTCTCCAGCGCCGGGAGCGCCTGATGGAGGAGTTGCGACGGCACGGCGCGGTACGGGTCAAGAACCTCGCCGTGGTGCTCGGAGTCAGCGAGCTGACGGTCCGCCGGGACATTGCGGCCCTGGCAGAAAGCAATCTGCTAACGAAGGTCCACGGTGGCGCCACGTTGCCAACCAGGCTCGGGCCCGCGCCGCATGGACCGCCTGCGGTCCGCTCCCGGTTCACCATCGGCATGGTGGTGCCGTCCTTGGACTTCTACTGGCCGTCGGTTGTCATGGGCGCACGATCCGCGGCGGCGGCCTGCGGTGCCCAGGTCCAGTTGCGAGGGTCGAGCTACGATCCGTCGGAGGACCGGCGCCAGATCACCCGGCTCATCGAGGCGCAACAGGTCCAGGGGCTACTACTCGCACCCAGCCTCGACGGCGACGGTGTGGACGACATGATCGACTGGATCGGGAATCTACCCGTTCCGACCATCCTGGTCGAACGGCAGGGCCCAGGCTGGACGCCCGTTTCCCGGCAGCTCGAATGGGTCCGCAGTGATCACTCCGTCGGCGTGGAGATGGCGGTGCGTCACCTGTACGAGCACGGCCACCGCCGGCTCGGCCTTGTCCTGTCCAAGGGAAGCCCCACCTCGGATTACCTCGCATACGGCTGGGAGTTGGCCTGTGCCGCCTTGGGCCTGCCCGATGACATGGTGGTCCGAGAGTCCGTGCGGCTGGACGTCCCCGGGCACCGCGAGATCATCGGCAGCCTTCTGCGGCGGTGCCGGCAAGCCAAGATCACCGCGTTGGTCGTGCACAGCGATCCCGACGCCATGGCGATCGCGCAGTACTGCCTCGAGCAAGGCGTCTCGATCCCGGGTGACCTGGCTCTGGTGTCGTACGACGACGAGGTGGCACATGTCGCAGAGCCGGCCCTCACTGCGGTTCGCCCGCCCAAGCACTACGTGGGCCGCGTGGCGGTCGAACTCATGGTCGCCCGGCTGACCGAGGGCAAGCGTAGGCCGGCGCAGCGGGTACTGGTCACACCCGAGCTCGTGATTCGCGGTTCGTCAATTCGGGAGCCGGCGCGGTAGGCGGCCGCGATTTGGCGCCTGGACCGTATCAAAAGATGCCGCCCCGACCGGCCCGAAAACGGGGCCGTGATCGGATGCGGGGTCTCGCTTTCGCGCGCGCAGCAGTCCGCAAAGATCCGGCCTGCCCCAATCGTCCAACACCTCGGACTGGCACTTTATGGGGCGGCTTGCTTCACCTAACGATCCGGTAACCGTGGTGGAACTCTTGACCGGACCTGAAACCTGCGCTTAACGTCTCTTCCACAAAGTCATGAATCGTTTCATGAATCCCAGGGGGCGTGGTGCCCGAACATGCAATCAATGGCGCGCCGCTGCTGACCCTGTCGGGGGTGAGCAAGTCGTTCGGCGCGGTGCGCGCGCTGGTGGACAGCAAGCTCGAACTCCGGATGGGTGAGGTGCACGCCCTCGTAGGCGAGAACGGGGCGGGCAAGTCGACGCTGGTGAAGATCCTGGCGGGGGTACATGCCCCGACCGGGGGTGTACTGACCCTCGACGGCGAACCGCGGGCATTCGCCGGCCCGGTGGAGGCCCGCGCGGCCGGCATCGCGGTGATCTACCAGGAGCCGACACTATTTCCTGACCTGTCGGTGACCGAGAACATCTTCATGGGCCGTCAACCCCTGCGCGGCCTGCGCCGCATCGACGCATCGACAATGCGGCGGCGCACCACGGACCTGTTCACCCGGCTGGGCGTCCACCTGGATGCGGACCGCCCGGCGCGCGGGCTTTCGATCGCCGACCAGCAGTTGGTCGAGATCGCGAAGGCGTTGTCGTTCGACGCGCGGGTGTTGGTGATGGACGAGCCGACCGCGGCACTGTCCGGGGTTGAGGTCGAGCGGCTCTTCGCCGTGGTGCGATCGCTGCGCGAGGCCGGCGTCGCGATCCTGTTCATCTCGCACCGCTTCGACGAGGTCTTCGCCCACTGCCAGCGCATCACCGTCATGCGCGACGGGCGGTGGGTGTCCACCGACCGCGTCGAAGACCTAGACGTCGGTCAGGTTGTGCGGCGGATGGTCGGGCGGGAGATCTCCCAGCTGTACCCCAAGCAGGAGACACAGCCTGGTGCCGCTGCCCTCGAGGTGAGTGGTCTGACAAGGCAGGGTGTGTTCGAGGACGTCAGCTTCACCCTCCGGCGGGGCGAGATCGTGGCCCTGGCTGGGTTAGTCGGAGCGGGACGTAGCGAGGTCGTGCGGGCCGTGTTCGGCGTCGACCGGTACGACAGCGGTGAGGTCAGGGTCGATGGTGTACGGCTGCCGCGGGCAAAGCCGGCGGCAGCGATCGCGGCCGGGGTGGCGCTGGTGCCGGAGGACCGCCGGCAGCAAGGACTCGTCATGCAGCTGTCCATCGAGCGCAACGCCACGCTGCCACGCCGCTGGTCGCTGGCCCGGCTTGGCCTGCTTGGCTGGGGCGCGGAGCGGGAAGACGCTTCTCGCTGGGCCCAACGCCTTCAGGTTAAGGCAGGCCGCCTATCCGATCCGGTGTCCACATTGTCTGGTGGTAACCAGCAGAAGGTCGTTCTGGCGAAGTGGTTGTCCACCGAGCCGAAGGTGTTGATCGTCGACGAGCCAACGCGCGGCATCGACGTCGGGACGAAGGCGGAGGTGCACCGGCTGATGTCCCAGCTGGCGGCCAACGGTGTAGCGGTGTTGATGGTCTCCAGCGAGCTGCCCGAAGTCCTCGGCATGGCGGACCGGGTGCTGGTCATGCACGAAGGCCGCATCGTGGAGGAGATCGCGCGGGACCGGGCCGACGAGGAGTCGGTGATGCTCGCCGCGACCGGACAGAGACAGGGTGGTGCGGCGTGAGCACCCCCACGAAAGCGGTTGCGCCGCTGCCCACGAGGCCCCGTGGTGACGTCCGGGGCGCCCGCCGCTTGTTCCTGGTCCGCGAGCTGGGCATCGCCCTCGTGCTGGTGCTGCTGATCGCGGTGACCACGATCTACAACCCCCGCTTCCTGAACGCCCAATCGCGCAAAGACCTCATGCTCGGCGCCAGCATCCTGGTCGTCCTGGCCGTGGGGCAGGCGATAGTGGTCATCACCCGCAACGTCGACCTGTCCGTCGGCTCGGTGCTGGGCCTGTCCGCGTTCGGGACCGGCAAGCTGTTCCTCGCGGTGCCGGACGCACCGATCGTGCTAGCCCTGCTTGCGGGCGTGGGACTGGGTTTGGTGTGCGGCATCGTCAACGGCGCCCTGATCGCCGTGGCGAGAGTGCCGGCGCTGGTGGTCACGTTGGGCACCCTCTACGTCTTCCGCGGCATCGACCACTCGTGGGCGGCGGGGCAGCAGATCAACGCCGCCGACATGCCGTCCGGTTTCAAGCGGATGGGCACGCAGACCCTGCTCGGCATCCCGATACTGGCACTGTTCGCGATCGCGGTGCTGCTGATCGCCGGGTACTACCTGCGTTCGTACCGGTCCGGCCGGGAAATGTACGCGATCGGCTCCGATCCCGCCGCCGCCCGCCTGTCCGGGATACCGGTGGGGTGGCGAGTGTTCACCGCGATGGCTGTCTCTGGTGGCCTGGCCGGCCTGGCCGGCGTCCTCTACGCCGCCCGCTTCGGCACGCTCGACGCTGCCGCGGGGAACGGCATCGAGCTGCAAGTCATCGCTGCGGTGGTCGTCGGCGGTGTCGCGATCTTCGGGGGAAGCGGCTCGGTCTACGGCGCCGCCCTGGGCGCGCTACTGCTGTCGACGATCGGGGCCGCGCTGCCGGTCTTGCGGATCGACCCGTTCTGGCAGCAAGCGGTCGTCGGCGCGCTCATCCTCGCGGCGATCGGCATGGACCGGGCATTGACCGCGCGGATCGCCAGCAGGCTGAGGGGAAGGAGGGCCACCGGTGCTTAAACGCCTCGGCTCCTGGGACGTGCTCGTCATCGTGGTGCTGGCAATCGTGGTGATCGTCTCGTCCGCGACCGTGGAAGGGTTCGCCAGCGCCCGCTTCTGGGGTTTCCTGCTGCTGGACGTCATCCCGATCGCGTTCATCGCCCTGCCCATGACGTTGGTGATCATCACCGGTGAGATCGATCTGTCCGTGGCGAGCGTGCTCGGCCTTTCGAGCGCGGTCATGGGGCAGATGTGGGCGTCCGGTGTACCGCTGCCGGCGATCCTGCCGATCATCCTGCTGCTCGGCGTCGTATGCGGCGCGATGAACGGGTTGTTCGTCACCGGCTTCGGCCTGCCGTCCCTGGCGGTGACGATCGGCACCCTCGCGCTCTACCGCGGGCTCGCCTATGTGGTGCTGGGAGACAAGGCGGTGGCCGACTTCCCGTTCTCCTGGACCGGCAACATGATCGAGGCGCTACCCGGCACCACCGTCCCCTGGGTCGCCCTGGTCGTGCTCGGCCTCGCCGTCGTTTTCGGTGTCGTGCTGCACGCGACGCCGATCGGGCGGGCGCTGTTCGCGATGGGCAACAACGACCAGGCCGCCACGTTCTCCGGGATCTCCGTCGCCCGGACGAAGTTCTGGCTGTTCGTGCTGACCGCCACGATCGCCGCGCTGGCCGGCTTCTTCTGGACGATGCGCTACGCCTCCGCCCGTGCCGACAACGGTGCCGGCCTCGAACTGTCCGTCGTGGCCGCCGTCCTGCTCGGCGGGGTCTCCATCTTCGGCGGCCGCGGCACCCTGGTCGGGGTGATGGCCGGCGTGCTGCTGCTCATCACCTTGCGCAACGCCCTCCAACTCGCCGACGTGCCGGCCGACACCCTGACGGTCGTCACCGGTGCCCTACTGATCATCTCCGTCGTCGGCCCCAACGCGGCCAGCATGATCCGCGCTCGCCTGCGCCGCCGACCACCCGCCGCAACACCGGTGGCGGGTGTGTAGCACCCGACCACAACGAACACCTCTCATCGAACTCACCACCAGACGGCCCCGTCAGTGCCCGGAATGCCAGGAAAGGACTAGTTATGAGAGCCATGCGGACCAGACACGTACGCCTTGGCGCGTCCCTCATCGCCCTGTCGGCGCTACTGATCACCTCGGCGTGCGCCAGCGACGACGGAGGTGACACTCCGGCGGGCGGTGACGCCAGCGCTGGGGCGTCGGGCGAGATCAAGGAAGGTCTGAGCGTCGCGT